>NZ_JBOIBY010000359.1:0-3999 GCF_050739655.1 Pseudomonas sp.
ATGGTCTCGCTCATCTCAACAGTCGGCGTCCAGTCCAGCAGACGCTTGGCGTTGGCGATGCTCGGTTTGCGATGGGACACGTCCTGATAACCGCTGCCGTAGAACGCCTTGCTTTCGATGTCGCGGAAACCGGCGAACGGCGGGAAGTTATCGCGCAGTGGGTGCGCTTCGAACTGACGCAACAATTCTTCGCCCAACTGGCGAATACTGGCTTCGTTGTCCGGGTTGCCGATGTTGATGATTTGACCGTTGCAGGCGTCGTTGTCGTTGTCGATGATCCGCGCCAGGGCTTCTACGCCGTCGGCAATGTCGGTAAAGCAGCGTTTCTGTTCGCCGCCATCGAACAGACGAATCGGTGTGCCTTCCACTAGATTCAGGATCAGTTGGGTAATCGCCCGGGAGCTACCGATCCGTGCCGAGTCCAGTCGATCCAGGCGTGGCCCCATCCAGTTGAAAGGCCGGAACAGGGTGAAATTCAGGCCTTTCTGACCGTATGCCCAGATCACTCGATCGAGCAATTGCTTGGAGATCGAGTAAATCCAGCGCTGCTTGTTGATCGGGCCGACGATCAGGTTGGAGCTGTCTTCGTCGAAGTTGGCGTCCTGGCACATGCCATAGACCTCCGAGGTCGACGGGAAAATGACCCGCTTGTTGTATTTGACGCAGTAGCGAACCAGCTTGAGGTTCTCTTCAAAGTCCAGTTCGAACACCCGCAACGGGTTACGCGTGTACTCGATCGGCGTGGCAATCGCCACCAACGGCAGGACCACGTCGCACTTCTTGATGTGGTATTCGATCCACTCGGAGTGGATGCTGATATCACCTTCGACGAAATGGAAATTGGGGTGGCTGCGCAGGCGCTCGATGGCGTCCGAGCCAATGTCCAGGCCGTAGACTTCGTAGCGGTCGTCGCGCAGCAGGCGCTCGGACAGGTGATTGCCGATGAAGCCGTTGACCCCGAGAATCAGCACGCGAGTGCGACGAGGTCCACGACCTGACTCGGCGCCGCGCAGAACGGAGCCATCCACCAGCCCCAGTTCATTGGCCAGTTGCGGCCCGCTCAGGTACAGGCCGTTGTCATTGCGCTGACCGGCGTTGATCACCAGCGAGTCTTCACCGCAGGCGATACGCAGAGGATCGACGCTGATCACCCGGCCCGGCGCCTGGCCGTCATTACCCTTGACGACTTCTGCGCTCCAGACAATCAGCTTGTGTTCGCCCACCGCGCAGAACGCGCCCGGGTAAGGCTGGGTCACGGCGCGGACCAGATTGAACAGTTCTTCTGCAGGTTGGCTCCACAACAGCTTGCCGTCGGCAGGGGTGCGTCGGCCGAACACCGTGGCTTTGGATTCATCCTGCGGGGTTTCGCTGACTTTTCCGCGCAGCAGCGCAGGCAAGGTATCGCGCAACAGGTCAACGGCGGCCATGCGCAATTTACCGTGCAGGGTGAGCGCGGTGTCACTGCGCTCAATCGGCACCGCTTGCTGGGCCAGGATGGCGCCGGCGTCAGCACGTTTGACCATGCGGTGCAGGGTCACGCCGGTTTCGCTTTCACCGTTGACCAGCACCCAATTGGCCGGCGCCCGACCGCGATAGCGTGGCAGCAACGAACCGTGCAGGTTGAACGCACCTTTGCGGGCGGTGGCCAGCAGCGGCTCGCTCAGCAGGTGCCGGTAGTAGAACGAGAACAAATATTCGGGGTCGAGCTTGGCGATGCGTTCGATCCACAGCGGATGGTTGGCGTCTTCGGGCGCATGCACAGGGATGCCTTTGCGCGCACACAATTGCGCTACGGAACCGTAGAAGGCGTTTTCCCTGGGATCATCGGCGTGGGTGAATACGGCGGCGATGTCATAACCCGTTTCGAGCAGGGTTTCGATCCCGGCACAGCCGATATCGTGATAAGCGAAGACAACTACTTTTGCAGTCATGGCAGTACCTGATCAGAAGAAGTGGAAGCGCGGCCGTCGACAGTGACCACCGAAACAGGGGAGGCGTGTTGGCTACGCATGACTTTTTCGATAAAAAATCGCGGGCGCGCCCGGACGTCGCTGTACATGCGCCCCAGGTATTCGCCCAAAAGGCCCATGCCGATGAACTGGCCGCCGGTGAACACGAACAGAACCGCGAACAGCACGAAGGTGCCATCGCCGGCCCAACTGCTGCCTAACGCAAGGCGCAAGACAACCAGCGCCAGGGCGAATAATCCGCCGAGGGCCGCCATGCCGAAGCCGACGATGCTCAGCAGACGCAGGGGCGTGGTGGTCATGCAGGTGATGAGGTCGAACATCAGGTTGATCAGCCGCATTGGGCTGTATTTGGAATCCCCGTGTTCGCGCTCGGCGTGATTGACCAGGATTTCCGTGGTGTGCCGGGCGAAGCTGTTGGCCAGGATCGGGATAAAGGTGCTGCGCTCACGGCAGGCGAGCATGGCGTCGACAATAGTGCGGCGATAGGCGCGCAACATGCAGCCGTAGTCGCTCATGGCGACGCCCGTGGAGCGTTGTACGGCAAGGTTGATCAGCTTCGAAGGCCAACGGCGCAGGGCCGAGTCCTGACGGTTGTTGCGCACCGTGGCGACCACATCAAAGCCAAGTTCGGCCTGTGCCACCAGCCGCGGGATTTCTTCGGGCGGGTTTTGCAAGTCAGCGTCGAGAGTGATCACCACATCGCCCTTGCACTGTTCGAAACCGGCCATGATTGCCGCGTGTTGGCCGTAGTTGCGATTGAGGATGACCGCGACCACGTGGCTGCCGGGGCGGGTGGCGGCTTGCTCCAGAAGAAACGCGGAGTCATCGCGGCTACCGTCGTCGACCAGGACGATTTCGTAATCGTGATGCAATTGCTCGCAAGCCGCTTCGGTGCGGCGCAGCAACTCGGGCAGGCTATCTTCTTCGTTGTAGACCGGGATCACGATCGACACGAAGTTAATTGGGTAAGGTCTCACGGGCGTGTGTCCAGGCAATTTTCAATGGCGCCGACAACGCGTTCGACGTCATCGGTAGTCATGTCGGGGAACAACGGAATGGAACACAGCCGCGCCGAGTTCCATTCGGTGTTGGGCAAATGCAGGTTGGGGAAACGTTGGCGGTAATAGGTGTGCAGGTGGGTGCCGATGAAGTGAATGCCGGTGCCGATGTTTTGCGCTTGCAGGGCTTTCATGAACGCTTCGCGATCCAGCCCACAGCGCTCTGCGTCGATACGCAGGATGAACAGGTGCCAGGCGTGGGTTTGGGCGTATGCGGGAATCGCCAAGGGTTGCACTGGCAGGCCTTGCAGGCGCTGCAAGTAGGTTTGAGCCAGTTGCGTGCGTTTGGCGTTTATCTCGTCCAGGCGCTCAAGCTGCACCAGGGCAATGGCGGCGTTGATGTCGGCCAGGTTGTATTTGAAACCCGGTTCCACCACCTGAGCCTGCGGTTTGCGACCATGGGTCAGGCGGTCGTAGGCATCGACGCCCAGGCCATGGAACTTGAGCATGCGCACACGTGCGGCGAGGGCTTCGTCGTCGCTGACGAACATCGCGCCTTCGGCGCAGGTCATGTTCTTGATGGCGTGAAACGAAAAGATCGCCGTGCCCTTGGCACCCACGTGACGACCTTTATAGAAGGTGCCAGCAGCGTGGGCGGCGTCTTCGATGACTGCAATCCCGTGTTTGTCTGCCAGCGCATACAGCGGGTCGAGATCGAATGCCGCGCCGGCGTAATGCACCGGGATGATCGCTTTGGTACGTGGGGTGATTGCCGCTTCTATGCTCGCCAGATCGCTCATCAGCGTGTCGCGGTCAACGTCGACGAATACCGGGGTTGCGCCCAGCAAACAGATCATGTTCGCGGTGGACACCCAAGTCTGCGACGGTGTAATGACTTCATCGCCAGGACCGATGCCCAACGCAAGTAAGGTGATGTGCATTCCACCGGTGGCTGAGGACAGCGCAACGGCATGCTGACATCCCACGTAGTGGGCGAACTTTTCTTCCAGCTCCTGGTTTTTTGGCCCGGT
>NZ_JBOIBY010000360.1:0-1411 GCF_050739655.1 Pseudomonas sp.
CGGAGGACACTATGTCGAAGTCGGTTCAACTCATCAAAGATCATGACGTCAAGTGGATTGATCTGCGCTTCACGGACACCAAAGGCACTCAGCACCACGTGACCATGCCGGCTCGCGATGCGCTGGAAGACGACTTCTTCGAAGTCGGCAAAATGTTCGACGGTTCCTCCATCGCTGGCTGGAAAGGCATCGAAGCCTCCGACATGATTCTGCTGCCGGATGACGAAACCGCCGTCCTGGACCCGTTCACCGAAGAGCCGACCCTGATTCTGGTCTGCGACATCATCGAACCTTCGAGCATGCAGGGCTACGACCGCGACCCACGTGCGATCGCCAAGCGCGCCGAAGAGCATCTGAAATCCACCGGTATCGGCGACACCGTGTTCGCGGGTCCAGAGCCAGAGTTCTTCATCTTCGACCAAGTGAAGTTCAAGTCCGACATTTCCGGTTCCATGTTCAAGATCTACTCCGAACAAGGTTCGTGGATGTCCGACCAGGACATCGAAGGTGGTAACAAGGGTCACCGTCCAGGCGTCAAAGGCGGCTACTTCCCGGTTCCGCCGTTCGACCACGACCACGAAATCCGTACCTCCATGTGCAACGCACTGGAAGAAATGGGTCTGACCGTTGAAGTTCACCACCACGAAGTGGCGACTGCCGGCCAGAACGAAATCGGCGTCAAGTTCAACACCCTGGTGAAGAAAGCCGACGAGACCCAAACCCTGAAGTACGTTGTGCACAACGTTGCCGACGCCTACGGCCGTACCGCTACCTTCATGCCTAAGCCTCTGTACGGCGACAACGGTTCGGGTATGCACGTTCACATGTCCATCTGGAAAGATGGCAAGAACACCTTCGCAGGCGAAGGCTATGCCGGCCTGTCCGATACCGCTCTGTACTTCATCGGCGGCATCATCAAGCACGGTAAGGCCCTGAACGGCTTCACCAACCCGGCGACCAACTCCTACAAGCGTCTGGTTCCAGGCTTCGAAGCTCCAGTAATGCTGGCCTACTCGGCCCGTAACCGCTCCGCTTCGATCCGTATTCCTTACGTGTCGAGCCCTAAAGCCCGCCGTATCGAAGCACGCTTCCCGGATCCAGCAGCCAACCCGTACCTGTGCTTCGCCGCACTGTTGATGGCTGGCCTGGACGGTATCCAGAACAAGATCCACCCTGGCGACGCTGCTGACAAAAACCTGTACGACCTGCCGCCTGAAGAGGCCAAAGAGATCCCACAAGTTTGCGGCAGCCTGAAAGAAGCCCTGGAAGAGCTGGACAAAGGTCGTGCGTTCCTGACCAAAGGTGGCGTTTTCAGCGACGACTTCATCGACGCTTACATCGCCCTGAAAAGCGAAGAAGAAATCAAGGTACGTACCGTCGTACACCCACTGGAATACGAGCTGTACTACAG
>NZ_JBOIBY010000361.1:0-5196 GCF_050739655.1 Pseudomonas sp.
CAAGCGAATCGGGCTGCTCATTCTCCCTCAGTTCTCCATGATGGCCCTGGCGGGTGCCAGCGAGCCTTTGCGCGCGGCCAATCGGCTGTCCGGCAAGACGCTTTATGAGTGGACCCTCCTCACTGAATCGGGTGGGCCGGTCAGCTCCAGCAGTGGTATCGAGATCCAGACCGTACCGGTTGATCAGGCCCCGGAACTGGATCGCGTTTTTGTCCTGGCGAGCCTGGATATCGAACGTCAGAAACCACCGAAAATGCTGCGCTTCCTGCGGCTCGCAGCGTCCCGCGGGATCACCGTAGGTGCACTGAGCACTGGTACCTTCATCCTCGCACGCGCCGGGTTACTGGAAGGAAAGCGCTGCACCTTGCACTGGGAGTCCATCGGTCAATTTTCGGAGGAATTCCCCACGATCGAAGTCACCAAGGAACTATACGTCAATCATGGTAACCGCTGGACGTGTGCTGGGGGGACGGCGGCCATCGACCTTATGCTGGCACAGATCGCGCTCGATTTCGGTAACCAGCTCGCGGCGAGCATCGCCGAGCAATTTCTGCACGCCAGGATAAGGGCGCCGGAAGAACATCAGCGGATGTCGATTCAATGGCGGTTCGGCATTCATGATCGCAGGCTGACGGCCGCCATCGCCTTCATGGAGAACAATCTGGAGAACATCGTCGGCATCGAAATGATCGCCGACCGGTGCAATCTGTCCCACCGTCAACTCGAACGGCTGTGGCATCAGCATTTCGGCATGACGCCGAAGAAATTCTACCTGGAACTCAGATTGAGCGAAGCACGCCGATTGCTGCGTGAAAGCACCCAGCCCATTGCGTCCATTGCCTACAGCTGTGGGTTCGTCTCAGCGTCACATCTGGGTGCTGCTTACCGTCGTGTCTGGGGATGTACGCCCGGTGAAGAGCGGCGGAAATTTGATGATGCTCACTCCTGAATTTCAGTCACTGAGTGCATGGGTCAACAAAGCTAATCCCCTGAAAAACCTCTGAGCCAATCTGCTCTACAAAATCCCATAGCAAGCTAATGACTCGGCCCGACAGGCGGTGCGCTCTGGCAAGCCTTGGTCATTTGGCGATCCCGCGTACTTCCGTCTTCAATCGACGCTGCGCCTTGCATTGCGCATTGGTTTGCTGCGTGACGTCGTTTTTTTGATAGAAATCGTCGAACTCGAAGCTCAGAGTGCCTACAGTCGCGCGGTAATGTTTCCAACAGATCCGGCGTTCAATTCCAGATGCGCGACCGACAAAAACAACAATGACGTACAGAAGGCATAACAACCATGGAAACCTTGAGTTTCATTCTGGAAAACGGTGGGCTGATCAGTCTGCTACTCATGCAGCACCTTCTCATCGTGGCGGTAGCGGTGGGTTTGGCGATTCTGACCGGCGTGCCTGTCGGGATCGCGATCTCCCAGCACCCCAGAACCCGCCGTTGGGTCCTAGCCTTCGCCGCGGTCCTGATGACCATTCCCTCCGCCGCGCTGTTCGGGCTGATGATTCCGGCCCTATCGCTGATTGGTTACGGGATCGGCGTCGTGCCGGCGGTCATTGCGCTGTTTCTCTACTCCCAATTGCCCATCATCCGCAACACCACCACGGCGATCTCCAACATCGATCCTGCCTTGCGCGAAGCGGCGATCGGCATGGGCATGTCGACCTGGCAACGATTGTGCAAGGTTGAGCTGCCGATTGCGGTCCCGTTGATCATGGCGGGCGTGAGAATGGCGACCGTCATCAACATCGGCATCGCAGCCATCGCGGCCTACATCGGCGCCGGCGGCTTGGGCAGCCTCATCATTCGCGGCATCGCACAATCGGATACCCGACAGCTGTTAGCTGGCGCGATCGTCATCAGTGTCATCGCTATTGCGGCCGATTACGCGTTGTACGGCTTGCAGCGCCTCCTGACTCCAAAAGGCTTGAACAAGAACAAAATGGCCACCGGCCGAATGAAGGAAGCCACGACGTGATCCAGATCGAAAACCTGAACAAGCAATTCGGCTCAATCACTGCAGTAGAAGATGTCTCATTCAATGTTGAAGAGGGGCAGATCTGCGTACTGCTTGGGCCGTCGGGCTGCGGTAAAACCACGACGCTGAAAATGATCAACCGACTGATCACGCCTACCTCCGGCACGATCAGAATTGGTGGTCGCGACACGTCCGAATTGGACAGCGTCACCCTCAAACGTTCCATCGGCTATGTGATCCAGCAAGTAGGCTTGTTCCCGAACATGACCGTCGAGGAAAACATCTGCGTCGTCCCTAATCTGTTGGGCTGGGACAAAACCAAGAGCCGCAAGCGCGCCGCGGAATTGCTTGAAGTGGTGGCACTGGATCCGTCCAAATTCCTCAAACGCTACCCGTGCGAACTATCGGGTGGCCAGCAGCAGCGAGTAGGGGTGGCCCGGGCCCTGGCAGCGGATCCGCCCGTGATGCTGATGGACGAGCCCTTTGGCGCGATCGACCCCATCAACCGGGAAGTGATCCAGGACGAGTTCATGCGCATCCAGCGCCTTGTCAACAAGACTGTCCTGTTTGTCAGTCACGACATCGATGAAGCGGTGAAGATGGCGGACTGCGTCGCCCTGTTCCACAACGGAAAAATCCAGCAATTCGGTAGCTCGGATGATCTGCTGGCCCGACCCAACAGCGAGTTCGTGGCCAACTTCATGGGTGGCGACCGGATCATGAAGCGCCTGCGTCTGCTGCGCGCGGCTGACGTGGCCAGCAAGGTCCCACCACGGGAACACATGCAGATCGTTGGCGGCAACAGTGGAGTATCGCACTCGCACCTGATCGTCAAGCCTGGGGATGACCTGCGCCAGGTGCTTTCGCAATTGCTGGGTCGCGGCCAGGACTGGGCACTTTGCAACGACAGCGACGGACGCTTTATCGGCTATGTCCACCAAGCCGACATCCTGGCGCGACTTGTTGAAAACATTACTCCGGTGGTGCATTGAAGATGTCTGACTTACTGATCAGATTGTGGGAAGGGCTGCAGTTTTACTGGGGCGACATCAGCTACCTGACGGTCCAGCATCTGCAGATCGTGGCGGTCAGTGGGGTCCTCGCCTTGGTCATCGCGCTTCCGTTGGGCGTCTGGATGAGCCGTCCGGCGAACCAACGTTACGCCATGGCTAGCATGCAAGTCCTTAACGTAGGGCAGGCGATCCCCAAACTCGCATTGCTGGCGCTGGCCATGAGTTTCATGGGTGTCGGAAGCGGCGCGGCCATCATCGGGTTGTTTGTCGCGACGTTGTTGCCCGTGGCAGTCAACACCTATGAAGGCTTGCGCGCAGTGCCGCAGCACCTGGTCGAAGCGGCCGAGGCTATGGGCATGACACCACGGGAAACGCTGTGGAAAGTCGAAATTCCGAACGCGATGAACGTGATTTTCGCGGGCATCCGCACGGCGCTGGCGATCAACGTCGGTACCGCGCCGCTTGCCTTCCTGGTCGGTGGCGGCGGGCTTGGCGAGTTGATCTTTACCGGGATCGATTTGAACGACTTCGGCATGATGCTAGCCGGTGCGGCAGCGACCGCGCTGTTGGCGATTGCGGTCGATCTGGGCTGCGGCTTGATTCAAAACATTGCAGTGTCACGGGGCTTGAGGTTGGCCGGGCGCGAATGAATCTGAAGACCATAGACAAAACCAATAATATGAGGTGCACGATGATTTATAGAATGCTAGCCAGTCTGATCTTTACCCTGAGCCTTGTTTCCGGTGTTGTGGGCAGTGCTTCTGCCAACAGCACGATTGTAGTCGGCGGCAAGAAGTTTACCGAGCAGCAATTGGTTGCCGAGATGACCGCACAACTCCTGCGCGCAAATGGCTACAGTGTCGATAAACGCTCGGACCTGGGTTCTTCCGTATTGCGCGCGGCGCAAGAGAATGGTCAGGTCGATGTGTACTGGGAATACACCGGCACTTCACTGATTACTTACAATAAAGTCACGGACAAGCTCAACGCTGACGAAACGTACAAGAAAATCAGCGAGCTTGATGCGCAGAAAGGCATCACCTGGTTGAACCCTTCCAAGGCCAACAACACCTATGCCTTTGCTATGCGCAAGGAAGAGGCGGAGAAGGACGGAATCGCCTCGATCAGCGATCTTGCGAAGAAGATCGAAACAGGCAAGTCCTATAAGTTTGCCTCCAATGCTGAGTTCTTTTCCCGGCCTGATGGCCTGCGTCCTTTGCAAGAGACATACAAGTTTGAATTTGAGCGCAAGAACATCGTCCGCATGGACGGCGGGCTGACCTATCAGGCGCTTAGAGACGGGCAGGTCGATCTGGCCTTGGTCCTGTCGACGGATGGGCGGATTCCGGCCTTCGGCTTTGTGGTACTGAAAGACGATAAAGGCTTCTTCCCCAGCTACGCGCTGACCCCAGTGATTCGCACTGAAGTGTTTAAAGAGAATCCGAAGATCGGCGAGTTGCTCAACGCCCTGTCGTCCAAGCTGGATGACGACACCATCGCGGGCCTCAATTCCCGGGTCGATGTCGGCCGTGAATCCATCGAGAGCGTGTCCAAGGAGTTTCTGCAAAAGAACCAGCTGCTTTAGTTAATCCGCGGTGGCGTTGAAGTCACCCGGTTTGATCATGACTGTCCAGGCCAGCTGCATATAGCTGGCCTCTTTTATCCTGCTTAGTTGTGACGCTCAACCCAATCGCTTGGGGCGTGAGCTCATTCCGTTCGTCTGTACTTATTAGGGGCGTTACCCATGCAGTTGAATAAAAATTTGGTGGTCTGTTCGTTTCTCGTACTGACGGCAAGTGCTCAGGCGGATGACGGTATCGACCGCATGACCCTCGCCGATATGCGTCATGCGTTGAATAACGGGACCATCAGTTCCGAGCATTTGGTGCAGCACTATCTGGATAACATTCAGGCGAACAATCACCAGGGCGAAAACATCAATGCGCTGGTGACCGTCAATGAACAGGCGATCGATCAGGCCCGCAAGTGGGATGCTGAACGGGCGAAAAATCCCAATGCCAAATACGCACCGCTGGCCGGCATTCCGTTCGTGGTGAAGGACAACTTTGACACCGCCGGCATGGTCACCTCCGGTGGGTCCTACGTTCTGCGTTCGTCTGTGCCGAGCCAGGATGCCTTCACCGTCAAGAAGCTGATCGACGGGCAGGCGATTCTCCTCGGCAAAGCCAACCTCTCGGA
>NZ_JBOIBY010000362.1:0-10302 GCF_050739655.1 Pseudomonas sp.
AGGAAAGTATTAATATCGCGCATAAGAACGCCGGTTTGTTAGATGTGTTTGCTCGCACGAACATCATCAATCAAATCGGCGTTCTTGTTTCTGTGTTTCCCGGGATTCCGTGAAGAACCAAAAAAAACCGGCGATGAATGCCGGTTTTCTTCGTGCAGCGAATTACTTGATGAGGCTGAGGAACTCGCTGCGGGTCGCGGCGTTTTCCCGGAACTCGCCGAGCATCACCGAGGTGATCATCGTCGAATTCTGCTTTTCCACACCGCGCATCATCATGCACATGTGCTTGGCCTCGATCACCACCGCGACGCCCACGGCGCCGGTGACTTGCTGGACCGCCTCGGCGATCTGGCGGCTGAGGTTTTCCTGGATCTGCAGGCGGCGGGCGTACATATCGACGATCCGCGCGACTTTTGACAGACCCAGAACCTTGCCGCTCGGAATGTAGGCAACATGCGCCTTGCCGATGAACGGCAACAGGTGGTGTTCGCACAACGAGTAGAGCTCGATGTCCTTGACCAGCACCATTTCGCTGTTGTCGGAGCTGAACAAGGCACCGTTGGTGACTTCTTCGAGCGTCTGTTCATAACCACGGCAGAGGTACTGCATGGCTTTGGCGGCACGTTTTGGCGTGTCGAGCAGGCCCTCGCGGGAGACGTCCTCGCCCAATTGGCCGAGAATCGCGGTGTAATTCTGTTCCAATGTCACAGAGCTTTATTCCGTATGGGTTCTAGAGGGGTACGGTTTCTGTCTGTACCAATTTTGTACCAATCAGGCTTTGCTCCAGCTTCCCGACTTCACTCCAGTCTTCACTGGAGTTGATCCACCGGGCGTATGTCGTCAGCAGCATTTGCACGCTGTGGCCGAGCTGATTCGCAATGAACCCGAGGTTCATGCCTGCCATTAGGCACATGGTAGCGTAAGTGTGCCGGCAGTTGTATTGCCGTCTGGCTCTGATCTTCAGTGCGACCAGAGCTGCCTTGAAGTGTTTGTCGGTCACGCTTGCCTGCTGGATGAACTCAAAGTTCTTGGTTGGCGGGAACACATACGGTGACTGCTTGTGTTGGCGTCGGCTCTGTTTCGCCCTCAATTCGGCCACTTCCCTGGCCACCTCAACAGCATTTAATGCCCTGCTATTCAGCATGACTCGACGCGCCTCTCGGGTTTTCGTGCGCTCTTCGATCTTGTAGTCAGCCACGATTCTGCACACGTTGGCGACGCGCCCCTCTGTATTCACCTCATCCCAGCGCAGCGCCGCTATCTCACTTGGTCGCATGCCGGTGTAAAACGCGAACTCGAAGTAGGCCGCGTAAACCCGCATCGAACCGGTCAGCACTTTATATAGGTGCCCGATGATCAAATCCGCCTCCCCCACCGTAAACGGGTCCACCGGTTTCTTCGCCTTGGCGGGCAACTCAATCGAGCCGACCGGGTTTCTGGTGATCAGCTCATCATTCACCGCGCATTCAAACATCGTGTGCAGGCGCTGGATCGCCGACCGCTTTACTGTCGACGATTTCCACTTCGTCTCGCCGGCGATTTTTCGGATCATCGCAGAATTGATCTGATCAATCGGTATAAGCGCCAGGTGCGGCATCCAATAAAGGTTGAGCGATATTCGGTAGTTCTTCCGCGTGCCGCCGACCACTTCCCGGCTGTCGAGCCAGGTCTGTGCGTAACCCCCGAACAGGGGAGTGGCAGAGTAGGTGGAGTAGGTAGAGTTCGGGAACAGCTCGGCGTAACGCTGATCGTCCATCACGCCGTGCTTGATGAGGCTGATTACTGTAGCGCGTAGATCTGCGGCCGCTTTAATGCCTTTTGGCGTTTGGGAATACCCGCCATGTCGCGACACTTTTCCGGCAAGAACAAAACGTGTCTCGACACACTATGTCGTCACGCGAGATAGCCGAACTCACCGGCAGCACGCATGACAATGTTCTGAAAACCATCCGGGTCTTGGTTGCCAAGGGTGTCGTTTCTTCAAACGACACCCCCTACGTCCACCCGCAAAACGGTCAGGTCTATCGCGAATTCCTGCTTTCCCAGCGTGACACCCTGGTGGTCGTCTCCGGCTACAGCGTCGAACTGCGTGCCCGGATCATCGATCGCTGGCAGGAATTGGAGGCGAGGGCTGATCAATTCCAGATCCCGGCGACCTACGCCGAGGCACTCCAAGCAGCTGCTGATCAGGCCAAGGAAAACCAGTCACTCCGCTTGGTGATTCTGGATCAGGAGCCTAAGGTCGCGGCCATCAAGCGATTGGCCTCCGCCGGCGGCGCGATCTGCATCAGCGATGCTGCCAAACAACTGCAGGTGCCACCCTCGAAACTCTTCCGATGGCTTCTGGAGGTGGGACATCCTCTCAGAAGGACATGCAGGTTGTTGGACAAGCCTATGCCGATGTCGCCAAGCGTGGAGCGCAGCAGGCGATTGCTCAAGAGCTGCAACCAGGCGGGCAAATCTGGAGGGTCGTAAATGGCCGTTGAAACTTTCACCTGGTGCCCAAAAGTCGAGCCCACCAGCGCGCCGGAGTATCGGGTGCGCTCCTCTAAGTTTGGTGATGGTTACGAGCAGGTCGTTGGAGACGGGATCAACAATAAGCAGGACAGTTGGCCTTTGACATTTGTCGTCGGCGAGTCAGTTGCCGTTGAAATCAAGGCGTTCCTCGACCGGCACGGTGGATTCCGGTCTTTCCTCTGGACACCGCCGCTCGGTGAACTGAGCTTCTTCCGAGCAACAGCGCCGACGGTCACGCCGAACGGCGCTGGCGTCTTCACGCTCACAACCACCTTCACACAGTCATTTCTCCCATAAGGGTTATCCATGCCGCTGATTAGCGATATCCAGGTGCTGGAGCCTGGCAGCGAAGTGCTACTCTTCGAACTGGACGGCACTGATTATGGTGCTAATGTCCTACGCTTTCACGGTCACGCCATTCCGCACACAGCAGCCGAGATCATCGCTGCCGGTGCCGATGCCGATCAGCTCCCGGCCAAGCCAATCTACTGGCAGGGTAACGAATACGGCGCCTGGCCGATGCAAATCGATGGTATCGAAGCGAACGGCGACGGTACCGCGGTGCGCCCGACGCTTTCGGTCGGCAACGTCGACGGGCGCATCACAGCGCTTTGTCTGGCATTCGACGACTTGCTCGAGTTCAAGCTGACCATGCGCCATACGCTGGGCACGTACCTGGACGCGGCGAACTTCCCAGCCGGCAACCCGACAGCCGACCCTACCCAAGAGACGATCGAGGTCTGGTACATCGACCAGAAAACGAACGAAGACGGGGAGACGGTCAGTTGGGAGTTGGCCAGCCCTGGCGATGTCGGCGGGCAATCGATAGGCAGGCAGGCGACGACCTTGTGTCACTGGTGCCTCACCGGCGGATACCGCGGGCCGAATTGCGGATACACCGGCGGATACGTCACGAAGGACGGCGTGCCCACCGACAACCCAGAACTCGACGAGTGTGATGCCACGCTGGGCCGTGGCTGCATACCTCGCTTCGGCGAGGGCAACCCGCTGCCGTTCGGTGGCTTCCCTGCCGTTTCACTGATCGCCCGGAGTTGACCATGCGCAAGCACATCCTGACCGCGATCCAAGCGCACGCGGCAGCCGAGTACCCCAAGGAGTGTTGCGGCCTGCTACTGAGCATCGGTCGCAAACAGCAGTACTTCCCGTGCCAGAACATTTCCACCGAGCCGAATGAAGAGTTTCGAATCGACCCGGAGCAGTACGCCGCAGCGGAAGACCTGGGCGAAGTCATTGGCATCGTGCACTCGCACCCTGATGCAATCAGCCGGCCGTCACCGCGCGACCTGGCCATGTGTGAAGCGACCGCGCTGCCGTGGCACATCTTGAGCTGGCCGGAGGGCGATCTGCGCACCGTCGTGCCGACTGGTGATGTTCCGCTGCTGAAACGTCCATTCGTGCACGGTGCCTGGGACTGCTGGCAGGTCTGCGCAGATTGGTACAAGCGTGAGTGGAGGCTGGAGTTTGAAGCCTTCAAGCGTACGGATGGTTGGTGGGAGAGCAAGGACAACACCAGTCTGTACGAAGCGAACTACGAGGCGGCCGGCTTTTACCGGGTCGACCAGCCGCAGCGCGGCGACATGGTCGTGATGGATGTGGGGCGGACTGTTCACCCGAACCACGCCGGGATCTATCTCGGCGCCGATCCGGCGCTGCCAGGCGAAGATGCGGCGACCTTCGGCCCTGGCCCATTCCTGCTGCACCACCTATACGGCAGGCCATCGGAAGTCATTGTGTTCGGCGGGCCCTGGCTCGATAGGACTCGCCTGATCCTCAGGCACAAAGATGCACAACCAACCACATGATGCGGTAATGCCGCGGGAGATCGGTATGTACAAGTTGAATATGGGGATGACGGAATCTGGAAAGCCCTATGTGGCCGGTATAGGTGTTGGCGTTGGTCAGAATCTGGTTACTGCTGACAGATTCGCGATCAAGGACAGCGCGCAGGTAGCGGAAGGGGAGAAAGCCGACCTCATCAAGCGTCGGCTTTCAAGGCTTGAAGAAGCCTTGGGATTAAACGCTATTTGTGAGCATTGAAGAAGTCGGTTATCAATTTCATGTCCGGAGCTACGCCATCAGCTGTTGAATACGCCTTGGCAACCTCCAGCGCGTGAGCCTGAGCGGCTTCTACTGCTGCCGTACCCTGTGTAGTTTTTAGCTGATTGGCGAGTCCTGCAACTATGCAGTTCAGGGTAATAAGTGATGACCCGGTGTGGTCCAGGATATCTTGTACGTTGTTGCTCATATAACTTTTCCTTTCGTTATCCGCGCCGAAATTGGCGCAATCCCAGTCCTTGGGCTTGCTGGCATAGGATTGGGGTGGCGTTTCGTGGACGCAGAAGGCTACAACGTCGGGTGGCGGGGCGTTACTGGGAATTCGTACCTGCGCGAAAAGCTGTGATGAGATGGTGTGTCATGTTGTCAGCGTCTACCCCATCTGCGCGGGCCGCCCAACAAAGTACCGTTATCTGAGTCCCCGAACCCAGATGCACCGCCTGTATCGTATGAAACCGGCTTTTGTAAAATAACAACAAATCCAATCACCATTCCCACGGATGCAAAAATAATCCCTGGGGAAGCATTTGTTAGCTTCGCCCCAATGGAGTTAGGAGCTTCGACGGCCCAATTAAAGGATCCTTGTAAGCCCATAAAAACCATTACTGCTCCAATCACTATAGTTAGAGCTGCCAAGGCCAAAGCTGCCCAGCGTAGGCCATAAATGTGTCGCATATGTTTTTCATGTGAGCGTAATGCTTCAAGCTGGAACTGGTAATGCAGCTCCTCTTCGCTCTTGTACATAGGGGAACTCATGAAGAATCTCCTTGGGTTTACGGTCATCGAGATGTTGACGGTTTAGGCTAGACGTAATGCGGGTTTCTAGTACCAATTGCGTTTCTCAGAAAGCATAGTCATGCTCTTGTGCTTGTGCTTGTGCTTGTGCTTGTGCTTGTGCTTGAGCATCGAGTCAACTGAACTGGATCCTCGTAGGTCAGCGGACAACCACACGATTTCAACCCGCGCTGATAAAATGTGCCTCTGCAGCTGATTAAACGGAGTGACTGTTATAGTCAGAAATTTTCAGGATGAGGAAGAAGCATGCGGACTTTGATAGGTTTGATGGCAGTGGCGATGCTGGCGGGGTGCGGAACATCTCCAACGCCATCCGGGCAGGCGCGCCAGGCGCCGCCGAGTCAGGTGCTGGCATATCAGAGCAAGCCATCAGGCGCATACGGCACGCTTCAGATTATTCGTGACTCTGGCCACACCGGCAGCATGTGTTCGATGGCTATTTTCATCGAGGGCAAACAGGTCGCCAAACTCGATCCAGGCCAGAAGGCGTCCTTTTATTTACCGCCTGATTCCGTCTCCGTCGGAGCCGCTTATACCGGCTCAGGAATCTGCTCGATGGGAGCTAACCGCATCGAGCGCGAGGCAGTTGTGAAGGACGGGGCAGTTAAGAAGTATCGGGTATTTACCGGGGGCGATGGCCAGATAGACATCCTCCCCACAACGCTATAAGCGCGACCGCCTCCGGGCGGTTTTTTATTGTCCGGAGGAACGCATGGCCTCAGCTGCTCATTACACACCCGCCACGAAAGTGATGTTGTCCGGGTCTCTTGCCAAGAAGTTTTTCAGGAGCAAACCATTTCTTCTCGATGGTGGATCTGGCGCCGAAGTCCTTCGCGCGCTAAATGCGACGGTTGAAGGCTTCGCCGATGAAATCAAACGACTTGAGCGACTGGGCATGACCTTCGCGATTTTTCGAAATCGAAAAAACATTGGAGCCAATTGCCTGGACCTTGGTGGTACGAGGGAGGTGCGTATCGTTCCTGTGGTTTCTGGGAGCAAGCGCGCAGGTGGGCTTCAAACAATCATAGGGTCAGTCCTGATCGCAGCAGCCTTCGTCCTTTCATTCACCCCGTTCGCAGCGGCCTCGCCCTATCTGTACCAGGTGGGAGCGGCGATGGTGATAGGAGGCGTCATTCAAATGCTGAGTCCTCAGGCTTCTGGTCTGAAGCAAAGCTCATCCCCCGAAAACGCACCGTCTTATGCCTTCGGCAGCGCGAAGAACACCACGGCCAGCGGCAATCCAGTGCCGATCTGCATCGGCGAGCGCCGGTGGGGCGGAATGATCATCTCTGCCTCGATCTACGCCGAAGACAAAGTGTAAGCAGCACGCAGCAAGCGGGCCGTCCGAGAGGCGGTTTTTTTTCGCCTGGAGGAAAGCATGGGCGCAGCACGGAAGATTGACATCCACGGCGAGAAGGGCGGCAGCAGCAAGCCGAAATCGCCGACCGAAGCCAGCGATAGCCTGCGCTCGACCAACTTGGCGAAGTTGCTCATTGCCGTGGGTGAGGGTGAGTTCGACGGCATCCCGACCGACTACGACATCTTTCTGGACAATACGCCGATTCGCGATGCCAGCGGCAACTACAACTTCCCGAACGTGAAGTGGGACTGGCGCCCAGGGTCTGTGGATCAGACCTACATCCCGGGCATTCCGTCCGTGGAAAACGAGACGTCCCTGAACATCGAACTGCGCAGCGATGCGCCCTGGGTACGTTCGATCACCAATACCCAGTTGTCGGCGGTTCGCCTTCGGTTCGCTTGGCCAGCGCTTCAGCAGCAGGACAACGAGGGCAATGTCGTCGGTTACCGAATCGATTACGCCGTGGACGTGGCCACCGATGGCGGCGCTTACCAACAGGTGCTGGTGGACGCGGTCGACGGCAAGACCACGACCCGCTACGAGCGGTCCCGCCGGATCGACTTGCCAGACGCTACCACCGGCTGGCAGATCCGCGTGCGCCGCCTCACGCCCAACCAGAACAGCAACCGAATCGCCGACACTATGCTGGTTGCCGGGTACACAGAAGTCATTGACGCCAAGCTTCGCTACCCGAATACCGCGCTGCTTTACATCGAGTTCGATGCCGAGCAGTTCACCAACATCCCGGCGGTGACGGTGAAGTGCAAGGCCCGGCGCTGGATGGTCCCCAGCAATTACGACCCAGTTTCCCGCACCTACACCGGCACTTGGGACGGCAGCATGAAGTCTGCATGGACCAACAATCCGGCTTGGATTACCTACGGGCTGTGCACCGAGGACCGCTTCGGCCTAGGCAAGCGCATCAAGCCGTTCATGGTCGATAAATGGGAGCTGTACCGAATCGCGCAGTACTGCGACCAGCTGGTACCAAACGGCCTGGGCGGCACCGAGCCGCGCTTCCTCTGCGACATGAACTTGCAAGGCAAGGCCGATGCCTGGTCACTGCTGCGAGACATCGCCGGCATTTATCGGGGCATGACGTATTGGGCTCAGGGCCAACTGGTGATGCAGGCGGATATGCCGCGGGCGCAGGACTTCGACTACGTCTTCACCCGGGCCAACGTCATCGACGGCAAGTTCTCCTATGGGAGCGCCTCGGCGAAAACCCGGTACACGCGAGCGCTGGTTAGTTACGACAACCCGGCCAACAACTACGACACCGACGTCATCCCGTTTGCCGATTTGAATCTACAGCGGCGCTACGGCGACAAGCCTACCGAGCTGAGTGCCATCGGCTGCACTCGTGCATCCGAGGCCCAGCGCCGCGGAAAGTGGGCGATCCTCAGCAACAACCAGGACCGCACCGTTTCGTTCAAGACTGGTATGGAAGGCGTGATTCCACTGCCGGGGCACATCATTCCGGTGGCGGATTCGCTGCTGGCGGGTCGTGAGGTTGGCGGCCGGATCTCGGCGGCGGCAGGGCGGGTGATTACGCTCGACCGCGACACGCAAGCAAAGGCAGGTGATCGCCTGATCATTAACCTGCCCGGCGGCCGCGCTGAGGGGCGCACCGTGCAGAGCGTCAACGGCCGAGCCGTTACCGTAACCGTGGCCTACGGCGAACCGCCGGTGGCGCAGTTGCAGTGGGCGCTCGATGCCGATGATCTGGCTATCCCGCTCTATCGCGTGTTGCGCACCAAGCGCACCACCGAAGGCGACTATGAAATCAGCGCGTTGCAGTTCGAGCCGAGCAAGTTTGCTTTCATCGACACTGGCGCGCGCCTAGAAGAGCGCCCAATCAGCGTAATTCCGATCACCGTGGTTCCCGCGCCGGCGAGCGTGTCGCTGACGTCGACTTCGTCGGTCGTGCAGGGGCTGGCCGTGGCCACCATGACAATCAGCTGGCCCGCCGTAAATGGCGCAGTCAGTTATGACGTGGAATGGCGTAAGGACAGTGGCAACTGGATCAAGCTGCCGCGCACCGGCACCACCAGCGTGGACGTCGTCGGCATTTACGCTGGCGCCTATGTGGCCCGGGTCCGCGCTGTCAGCGCCTTCGACATCTCGTCGATCTGGCGCAACTCGGTGCTGACTAACCTCAGCGGCAAGCAGGGACTGCCGCCGGCTGTGTCATACCTGACGGCTACGCCGCTGTTGTTCGGCATCTATCTGAAATGGGGTTTCCCAGCTGGCGCTGAAGACACCCAGCGGACCGAGATATGGTACGGGCCAACGACCGACCTGGAAGCTGCAACCAAGCTGACAGATCTGTCGTATCCGCAAAGCGACTTCTCAATGCTAGGCCTGCGTGCGGGCGTGACCTTTTATTTCTGGGCACGGCTGGTGGACCGGATTGGCAACATCGGTCCATGGTACCCGATCGGGCTCGGTGTTCAGGGTCAGTCGAGCGCAGATGCGGCGGCGATTCTGGAAATGATCGCCGGTGAGATCGGCCGTACTGAACTGGGCCAGGACATCCTCGACGAGATCGACAAGATCCCGGGGCTTCAAGCGCAGATCGATGCATTGGATGGCCTCAAGGCGTATGACCCGGAGGCGACTTACGTTGAGTACGACCTGGTCGTAGTTGGAAAGCGGATCTATCAAGCGACCGGCAACGTTCCACTCGATACACCGCCGCCTAATCCGGATTACTGGCTCGACGTTGGGCAGACGGTTGAAACCGCCAACGGCCTGGCACAGCAGGTGGCAACCAATACCGCCGATATCACTGAGATCGACGGCGTGGTCACCGCCCAGGCGACAGCCTTTGAAGCGCTGCGAGCATCGTCGAGAGACGACAATGGCGAGGGTGATTTAGCTGACGCGCTGAAGGGCTGGACGAGTACCGCAGCCATCGCTTCCGAATCAAAGGTTCGCACCTCTGAAAATGAAGCCATGGCCCAACGGATCACCACCTTCGACGCCAAGATTGGCGAGAACACGGCCAACATCACCGAGCTGGAGCAGGTGGTGGCCACGAACGAGTCAGCGACGGCGACGAAGATCACCCAGTTGACGGCGACGGTCGATGACAACACAGCCGCGATTCAGGAGACAGCGACGGCTTACGCCGACACTTCCGGCAAGCTGTCCACGATGTGGTCCGTAAAAATGCAGGTGGCCGCAGATGGCAAGTACATCGCGGCAGGCATCGGTCTCGGCATCGAGAACACAGGTGCCGGTTTGCAAAGCCAGTTCCTGGTCAGCGCTGATCGATTCGCCATCGTCAACACAATTGCTGGCGGTGCCGTTTCCGTTCCGTTTGCAGTGCAAGGCGGCCAAGTGTTCATGAACTCGGCATTCATCATGGACGGCGCCATCACCAACGCCAAAATTGGCAACTACATCAGCTCGACAAACTATATCGCCGGACAGCAAGGATGGATTCTGAACAAGGACGGCACGTTAGAAATTAACGGCATCGTTCCTGGGCAGGGGCGGTTGGTGATTAACTCATTGAACGTATCGGTCTACGACGCCAACAACGTGTT
>NZ_JBOIBY010000363.1:0-2996 GCF_050739655.1 Pseudomonas sp.
AGTACATGCCCATGGCCGCGGCGACGGCGAGGTAGCTCATGCCGGCGTAGCCGCTGAAGGTCAGCATCAAGGTCGCCACGAGGAAGGCCAGGATGTAGATCAGGATGTGCTTCTTGGCCACCTGGATTCCGCGCTTCACTGGCAGCACCGGGATCGATGCGGCCAGGTAATCGTTGAAGCGGAAGATCGCGATGGCGTAGGAATGCGGCATCTGCCACAGGCTGAACATCACCAGCAACGTCAGTGCTGCCACGTCGAAGGTGTTGCTCACCGCGACGTAGCCGATGACCGGCGGCATGGCGCCCGACAGGCTGCCCACCAGCGTGCCGTGAACCGACTTGCGCTTGAGGTACAGGCTGTAGAGGCCGACGTAGATCACGAAGCCGATTACGGCGAACAACGCAGCCAACGGGTTAGCCACCTTGTACAGCAACGCAACGCCGGCAACACCCAGGACGGTCGCATAGGCCAGGGCCAGTTTCAGGGAGATGAGGCCCTGGACCAGCACACGGTTCTTGGTGCGTTCCATCTTCAGGTCGATGTCGCGGTCGATGCAGTTGTTGAACACGCAACCGGAAGCAACCACCAGGGACGTGCCGATCATGGCGGCCAGGAAAATGGCCAGATCGACATGCCCTTTGGAGGCCAGGAAGAATCCGCCTGCCACAGAAAGCACGTTACCGAAAATGATCCCCGGTTTGGTGATTTGGATAAAGTGCTTGAAGGACATGCGGATTTACCTCACTTCGCCATCATGAACGTGTGGATGCTGAACATGATCCAGATCGACAGACCAACCAGCAGGACAATCACGATCGCGGCGAAAACAAACGCAATCACGTTGTTACGCTGTGCAGCCGAGCGGTCCAGGTGCAGGAAGTACACCAGGTGCACCAGCACCTGGATCACGGCGAAAGCCAGGACGATCAACAGCGTGATCGACTTCGGCAGTGTCGGGTACATCACCAGACCAAATGGGATCAGGGTCAGGATGACCGACAGGATGAAGCCAATGCCGTAGGACTTGACGCTGCCGTGGCTGCCGTCGTCGTGGCCATTGTGGGAATGAGCGTTAGCCATTTACATAGTCCCCATCA
This sequence comes from Pseudomonas sp., assembly GCF_050739655.1. Taxonomy (GTDB): domain Bacteria; phylum Pseudomonadota; class Gammaproteobacteria; order Pseudomonadales; family Pseudomonadaceae; genus Aquipseudomonas. Next base: position 1,098 of record NZ_JBOIBY010000363.1, read on the forward strand.
GATAAACAACGGTGAATACGCAGATCCACACCACGTCCAGGAAGTGCCAGAACAGGCTCAGGCAGCTCAGACGGGTCTTGTTGGTCGCCGTCAGGCCGTTTTTCTGCACCTGGTACATCATGATCGCCATCCAGATAAGACCGCTGGTCACGTGCAGACCGTGGGTACCCACCAGGGTGAAGAACGCAGACAGGAAGCCCGAACGGTTAGGACCGTAGCCCTCGGAGATCAACATGTGGAACTCGTTGATTTCCATGCCGATGAAGCCGGCACCGAACATGAAGGTCAGGGCCAGCCAGCCCAGGACCTGCTTCTTGTTACCACGGAAGAACGCCAGCATGGCGAAGCCGTAGGTGATCGAACTGAACAACAGCAGAGCGGTTTCGCCCAGCACGTAAGGCAGTTCGAAGATGTCGTGGCCCGACGGGCCACCCGCTACGTTGTTAACCAGTACCGCGTACGCTGCGAAGATCGACGCAAACAGAATGCAGTCGGTCATCAGGTAGAGCCAGAAACCGAATACGGTCATCTCGCCCGAGTCGTGGTGATGGTCATCGTGCCCATGGTCATGACCATGGGCGTGTCCAGCATTGGTCACTAAATTCGACATGGTTTAAGCCTGTTCCAACGAGGTTTCAACACGGGTGGTGGTGGCCCGGACTTTCCCGGCCGCTACCAGACGCTTGTGCTGCTCGGCTTCGATGCGCTCGATCACGTCGACCGGCACCATATAGCCTTGATCATCACGGGCCGCGTGGATCGCGAAGTAGATGACAGTGCCAGCCAGGCTCGCGATTGCCAGCCACCAGATGTGCCAGATCATCGCGAAACCGAACACGGTCAGCAGAGCGCCCATGACCACACCGGTAGCGGTGTTGTTAGGCATGTGGATCGGTTCGTACTTGGCCGGAGCCTTGTAAGCGGTACCGTTTTCCTTCGCTTCGGTGAACGGGTCGACAACGTCGGCTTTTGGCAGCACAGCGAAGTTGTAGAACGGTGGTGGCGAGGAGGTCGACCATTCCAGGGTGTGTGCATTCCACGGGTCGCCGTGTTCGCACATGTTCTCTGGCTTGTTACGGTCACGCACACTTACGTAGAGCTGGATCAGTTGGCAAGCGATACCCACGGCGATCATCACCGCACCGAACAAGGCAACGTACAGGTACGGTACCCACTCAGGGTTGGTGGTGGCGTTCAGACGACGGGTCATGCCCATGAAGCCCAGTACATAGAGCGGCATGAACGCGACGAAGAAGCCGGTGATCCAGAACCAGAATGCTGCCTTGCCCCAACCTTCGTGCAGCTTGAAGCCGAACGCTTTAGGGAAGTAGAACGCGAAACCTGCGATGTAACCGAATACCGCACCACCGATGATCACGTTGTGGAAGTGCGCGATCACGAACAGGCTGTTGTGCAGAACGAAGTCAGCACCCGGGATGGCCAGCAGTACGCCGGTCATGCCGCCGATGGCGAAGGTCACCATGAAGCCCAGGGTCCACAGAACCTGGCTGGTGAAGCGCAGACGGCCCTGGTAGATGGTGAACAGCCAGTTAAATAGCTTCACACCCGTCGGGATGGAAATCAGCATTGTCGCCAGACCGAAGAAGGCGTTGACGCTGGCACCCGAACCCATGGTGAAGAAGTGGTGCAGCCAAACCATGAAGCCCAGGATCGAGATTGCGCCCGATGCGTAGACCATGGAGTGGTGGCCGAACAGTTTCTTGCCGGTGAACGTCGAGATCACTTCCGAGAAGATGCCGAATGCCGGCAGGATCAGGATGTAAACCTCAGGGTGACCCCAAGCCCAGAACAGGTTGACGTACATCATCGGATTGCCACCAAGTTCATTGGTGAAAATGTGGAAATCCATGTAACGGTCAAGCGTCAGCAGTGCCAGGG
>NZ_JBOIBY010000364.1:0-7830 GCF_050739655.1 Pseudomonas sp.
CGAGCAAGCTCGCTCCTACAAATGCCTTAACTGACCGGCATTAGGGCAAGCCTCGCTCCTACGGATCTCATTGTCCTGTAGGAGCGAGGCTTGCCCGCGAACCGGATCGACGCGGTCTCAAGCACCCGGAACGAAGTGCTTCTGCGCCGTACCACGGGCAATCAGGCGGGAAATGTAGTCGAGCTTTTGCGCGTCCTGGTCGACGAAGCGGAAGGTCAGTTGCAGCCATTCGCTGTCAGGTTTCTGCTCATGGGCGACGATGGCATGCAGGTAGCCATTCAGACGCGCGGTCTCGGCGCTTTCACCTTGCTCCAGATCGAGTACGGCGCTGTCGAGCACTTGCGGCAGGTTTTCGGCACGCTTGATAACCAGCAGCGCCTCCTTGAGGCTCAGGGCCTTGATCACACATTGCTGAATGCCGTTGGGCAAACGCAGTTGACCCTGGCCACGCCCGCCTCCGGCTGCGGCAGCCGCGACCGGCGCCTTGACCGGTGGGCTGTTGAGCAAACCACGGGAAGGTGCAGGTGCAGCTGCCGGAGCAAGTGCAGCGGCAGGTGCCACCACGGCAGCCTTGCCGCCGGTCAGGGCGCTCAGCGAGTCGTTGCCGTAAGCCGTGACCGTTTTGGTGCTGGCCGTATTCATGAGGACGTCGAGCTTGCCGACCTTGTGCAGTGCCTGCTTGACCTTGGTGAGCAGTTGCTCGTTGGTGAAGGGCTTGCTGACATAGCCGGAAACACCGGCCTGGATCGCCTGGACAACGTTCTCCTTGTCGCCGCGACTGGTCACCATGACGAACGGCATGCCTTTGAGGCTCTCTTGCTCACGGCACCAGGTCAGCAGTTCCAGACCGGACATTTCCGGCATTTCCCAGTCGCACAGGACCAGGTCGAACGCTTCCTTCGCCAGCATGGCCTGCGCCTTTTTGCCATTGACCGCGTCTTCGATACGCATGCCCGGGAAATAGTTACGCAGGCATTTCTTTACCAGGTCACGAATGAACGAGGCATCGTCCACGACCAACACACTGACCTTACTCATCCATAACCCCTTTAAAAATCCCGGCAAGCATACCGCTTTGGTGATGGCACATCGCCAGAAACCTTCAGTCACGCCGACATTTTTCGTTCGCGGGTGCTGCTTTTCGAATTCGTGAGGCGCAAACAAAAACGCCCGACCAAAAGGCCGGGCGCTTTACTTGGGCAACCTTACTTATCGTCAGCTTTGCCCAGAACATTAGCGGTTTCACCGCTTGTTCCTTCAACTTCTTCTTTCATGCGCTTGAGGCCCATGTGACGCACGTCGGTGCCGCGCACCAGATAGATCACCAGCTCCGAAATATTGCGTGCGTGGTCGCCGATGCGCTCCAGCGAACGCAGTACCCAGATGATGCTCAAGACTCGCGAGATAGAGCGCGGATCTTCCATCATGTAGGTCGCCAGCTCACGCAGGGCCGTCTTGTATTCACGGTCGATGATCTTGTCGTACTGCGCCACCGACAACGCCAGGTCGGCGTCGAAACGGGCAAACGCGTCCAATGCATCACGGACCATGTTGCGGACCTGGTCACCGATGTGGCGCACTTCAACGTAACCGCGCGGCGCTTCGCCTTCTTCGCACAGCTGGATGGCGCGACGGGCGATCTTGGTCGCTTCGTCACCGATACGCTCCAGGTCGATCACCGACTTGGAGATGCTGATGATCAGGCGCAAGTCGGATGCAGCCGGCTGACGGCGGGCCAGAATGCGCAGGCATTCTTCGTCGATGTTGCGTTCCATCTGGTTGATCTGGTCGTCGATCTCACGCACTTGCTGGGCCAGGCCGGAGTCGGCCTCGATCAGCGCGGTGACCGCGTCGTTAACCTGCTTCTCAACCAGCCCGCCCATGGCCAGGAGGTGGCTGCGCACTTCCTCAAGCTCGGCGTTGAACTGCTGGGAGATGTGGTGGGTCAAGCCTTCCTTCGAAATCATGGTTTTGCTCCGCAAAAGCTGGAAGCCGCAAGCTACAAGCTGCAAGCTGATGTGTGTCGTCCCGTTAACTGCTTCTACTTGCCGCTTGAAACTTGCGGCTTGCGGCCCAGCGCTAGCCGTAACGCCCCGTAATATAGTCTTCGGTCTGCTTCTTCGCCGGATTGGTGAACAGGGTGTCGGTATCGCCGAATTCCACCAGTTTGCCCATGTACATGAACGCCGTGTAGTCGGAAACCCGCGCGGCCTGTTGCATGTTGTGGGTCACGATAACGATGGTGAACTTGGATTTCAGTTCGTAGATCAGCTCTTCGACTTTCAGCGTGGAGATCGGGTCGAGTGCCGAGCACGGTTCATCGAGCAACAGCACTTCCGGTTCCACGGCGATGGTGCGTGCGATCACCAGACGTTGCTGCTGACCACCGGACAGGCCCAGTGCCGACTCGTGCAGACGGTCTTTGACTTCGTCCCACAAGGCCGCGCCTTTCAGTGCCCACTCAACGGCTTCGTCGAGCACGCGCTTCTTGTTGATGCCCTGGATGCGCAAACCGTAGACGACGTTCTCGTAGATGGTTTTCGGGAACGGGTTCGGCTTCTGGAACACCATGCCCACGCGACGGCGCAGCTCGGCCACGTCCTCGCCCTTGCGATAGATGTTGTTGCCGTACAGATTGATCTCACCTTCGACGCGGCAACCATCAACCAGGTCGTTCATGCGGTTGAACGTACGCAGCAGCGTGGACTTACCGCAACCGGACGGGCCGATGAAGGCAGTCACGCGCTGTTTCGGGATGTTCATGCTGACGTCGTAAAGCGCTTGTTTCTCGCCGTAGAACAGGCTCAGGCCAGGCACTTGGATGGCCACGGTTTCCTGCTCAAGGTTCAGGCTCTGTTTGTCGCGACCCAGGGCCGACATGTTGATACCGTGGGTATGTGTTTCGTGCTGCATGGGAGGCTCCCTGTGCTAACAAATTCGGTTCTTTGTGCCACTGGCCTGGCCAATGGGTGACTCAAAATCAATATCCGACGCCGACCCTTGTGGGAGCTGGCTTGCCAGCGATGCAGACGACTCGGTCTGACAGTGACACCGCAGTGATGCCATCGCTGGCAAGCCAGCTCCCACAGGTTTCGCGCAGATCTTAGCTATCCAACGCTTTGTATTTTTCGCGCAGGTGGTTACGGATCCACACTGCCGACAGGTTCAACGTGGCGATCACCAGCACCAGCAGCAGCGCCGTGGCGTACACCAGCGGTCGCGCAGCTTCAACGTTCGGGCTTTGGAAGCCGACGTCATAAATGTGGAAGCCCAGGTGCATGATCTTCTGGTCAAGGTGCAGGTACGGGTAGTTGCCGTCCACCGGCAACGACGGCGCCAGTTTCACCACACCCACCAGCATCAGCGGCGCCACTTCACCAGCGGCGCGGGCCACGGCGAGGATCATGCCGGTCATCATGGCCGGGCTGGCCATTGGCAGCACGATCTTCCACAAGGTTTCTGCCTTGGTGGCGCCAAGTGCCAACGAGCCTTCACGCACGGTGCGAGGAATACGCGCCAGACCTTCTTCCGTCGCCACGATCACCACCGGCACCGCCAGCAGCGCCAGGGTCAACGAAGCCCACAGCAGGCCCGGCGTACCGAAGGTTGGTGCCGGCAACGCTTCAGGGAAGAACAGTCGGTCAAGCGAGCCACCCAGCACGTAGACGAAGAAGCCCAGACCGAACACGCCGTAAACGATGGCCGGAACGCCCGCCAGGTTGTTCACCGCAATGCGGATCACTCGGGTCAATGCGTTCTGCTTGGCGTATTCACGCAGGTACACCGCCGCCAGCACACCGAACGGGGTCACGATCATCGCCATGATCAGGGTCATCATCACGGTGCCGAAGATCGCCGGAAAAATACCGCCTTCGGTGTTCGCTTCACGCGGATCGTCGCTCAGGAATTCCCAGACCTTGCTGAAGTAGAAACCGATCTTGGTAAAGGTGCCCATGGCGTTCGGCTGATAGGCGTGAACGACTTTGCCCAGACTGATTTCAATTTCCTTGCCGTTGGCATCGCGAGCCGTCAGCGCATCGCGGTTGAACTGCGCGTGCAGATCGTTCAGGCGAGCTTCAACGTCCTGATAACGGGCGTTCAGCTCGGCGCGCTCGGATTCCATGTCTGCTTGCGCAGTCGGGTCGAGCTTGCCTTCCAGCTCCAGCTTGCGACTGTGCAAACGGATGCGTTCGAGCCCGGCGTTGATCGCACCGATGTCGGTCTTTTCCAGGGTCTTGAGCTGCGTGGCGAGCTTGTTCACGCGATCGATCCGCGCTTGCAGTTCAGGCCATGCAGCTTCGCCTTCGGCGATTACCTTGCCGTCCTGTTTGACGTTGACCAGGTAACCGTAGAAGTTGCCCCACTCGCGGCGCTCGATGGCCATCAGCTCGACCGGCGTGCTCTGGTTAGTCAGCCACTCGCCCACGATCCAGGTGAAATCGGTGCCGTTCAGGTCACGGTTGCCGACCTTGATCAGCTCACGGGTCATGAACTCCGGACCTTCGTCCGGCACAGGCAAGCCAGCACTTTTCAGACGTGCGCGCGGCACTTCTTCCTTCTGTACCACTTCACCGACGACCAGGTGATTGGCCTGGCCCGGCACGTTGTAGTTGGCGTGCACCAGGTCCGCCGGCCAGAAGTGACCCAGACCGCGCACGGCGATTACCGCCAGCAGGCCAATGGTCATGATGACCGCGATGGACACCGCGCCACCGCTGATCCAGACGCCCGGGGCGCCGCTCTTGAACCATCCTTTCAGGGAGTTCTGTTTCACAGACTTCTACCTTTCTTAAAGCGACGAGTATTTCTTGCGCAGACGCTGACGAATCAGTTCCGCGAGGGTGTTCATGATGAAGGTGAACAACAGCAGCACCAGCGCCGAGAGGAACAGCACGCGGTAGTGGCTGCCGCCGACTTCCGACTCCGGCATTTCCACCGCGACGTTGGCAGCCAGTGTGCGCAGGCCTTCGAACAGGTTCATTTCCATGACCGGGGTGTTACCGGTGGCCATCAACACGATCATGGTTTCACCGACCGCACGGCCCATGCCGATCATCAGCGCCGAGAAAATGCCCGGGCTAGCGGTCAGGATCACTACGCGAGTCATGGTCTGCCAAGGCGTGGCACCCAGGGCCAGGGAGCCCAGGGTCAGGCCGCGTGGCACACTGAACACGGCGTCTTCGGCGATCGAGTAGATGTTCGGGATCACCGCGAAGCCCATGGCCAAGCCGACTACCAGAGCGTTGCGCTGGTCGTAGGTGATGCCCAGGTCGTGGGAGATCCACATGCGCATGTCACCGCCAAAGAACCAGTTTTCCATGAACGGGCTCATGTACAGCGAGAGCCAGCCCACGAACAGGATCACTGGGATCAGCAAGGCACTTTCCCAGCCATCCGGCACCTTCAGACGGATCGACTCAGGCAGGCGACTGAAGGTGAAACCGGCGACCAGAATGCCGATCGGCAGCAGCATCAGCAGGCTGAAAATACCCGGCAAATGCCCTTCAACATACGGAGCGAGGAACAGACCGGCGAAGAAACCGAGGATCACCGTCGGCATCGCTTCCATCAGCTCGATCACCGGCTTGACCTTGCGGCGCATGCCCGGGGCCATGAAGTACGCAGTGTAGATCGCAGCGGCAACAGCCAGAGGCGCGGCCAGCAGCATGGCGTAGAACGCCGCTTTCAGGGTGCCGAAGGTCAGTGGCGACAGGCTCAGTTTCGGTTCGAAGTCGGTGTTGGCGGCGGTCGATTGCCAGACGTATTTAGGCTCGTCGTAGTTCTCGTACCAGACCTTGCTCCACAAAGCGCTCCACGAAACTTCCGGGTGCGGGTTGTCCAGCAGCAACGGTTGCAGCTTGCCGCCGGCTTCCACAATTACACGGTTGGCCCGTGGCGACAGACCGAACAGGCCTTGTCCTTCCACCACTTGGTCAACCAGCAGGGTACGGTGTGCGGTGCTGTGGAACACGCCGAGCTTGCCCGACGCATCGAGGGCGACGAAGCCCTTGCGGCGCTCTTCGGCAGTGATCTCAACGATTGGCGTAGTGCCCATCTGGAAGGTACGGATCTGCTTCAGGCGCTGTTCGCCATCCGGGTCGCGGGCCATGAACCACTGGGCCAGCCCACCTTTGGAGTCACCAACGATCAGCGAAATACCGCCAACCAGCTGGGTGCTGGCGGTGACTTGAGCTTCACCGTCTTCCAGCAATTTGTAGCGACCGTTGAGGCTCTTGTCGCGCAGGCTGAACACGTCGGCCTGGGCACGACCGTTGACCACATACAGCCACTGCTGACGCGGGTCGACGAAGATATTCTTCACCGGTTCGGTCATCTGCGGCAGGTCGATACGCTTCTGCTCGTTGGTAACTTCGCCGGTCATCATGTTTTCTTCGCTGGTCAGCGACAAAACATTAAGTTGTGAACCGGTGGCACCGACCAGCATCAGGGTCGAATCGGTAGCGTTGAGGCTGACGTGCTCAAGCGCACCGCCGGTTTCGTTCAGTGTGATCGGGGTTTCGCCGTACGGGTATTCGATGGCTGGCGAGATGGTTTTCTTGCCGTCTGGATAGCTAACTTTATAAGTGTGACGGAAAACCAGTGCCTGGCCATTGGACAAGCCTACTGCCACCAGCGGGTGACCTGGCTGGTCTTCACCGATGGAAGTCACGTTGCTTCCGGCCGGAACAGGCAGATCGACGCGCTTGAGTTCGGCGCCACTGTCGATATCGAAGAAAATGGCCTGGCCTTTGTCGGAAACCCGCATGGCCACCTGATTTTGCTCTTCCAGGGAGATCATCAACGGCTTGCCGGCGTCTTGCATCCAGGCAGGCGTGATGGCGTCCTTCGATGTCAGGCTGGCACCCTGGAACAGGGGCGCTACGACGTAGGCAAGGAAGAAGAAAATCAGGGTAATCGCACCCAGCACTGCAAGGCCGCCCACGAGGACGTACCAGCGGGTCAGGCGATCTTTGAGCGCGCGAATGCGACGCTTGCGTTGCAGCTCAGGCGTATTGAAATCAATTCGCTTGGGGGGATTAGTAGTCATGTTGGAATTGGCCAGATCATTCATTCGCACACCCTAGCGATCCTGTATGACAGAAAGATGACAGTGCAGTGACGCGACAAATCCGCCGCCAGTGGCAACTGGCAGTGGATAGAAAATTTGAGGGCCGGCGTACCGGCATTTGTAGGAGCGAAGCTTGCTCGCGAAGGGGTCGTTACATTCAACATTGATGCTGACTGAATCACCGCATTCGCGAGCAAGCTTCGCTCCTACAGGTCCGGGGTGAGCCCCGAACCTAGGGTGTTACTTTTTTGCGACGTTTTCGCCGCCTTCTTGCAGACCCAGGTCAGCCAGTGCTTTTGCAGCAACCTTGGCTGGCAGTGGGATGTAGCCGTCTTTCACCACAACTTCCTGGCCTTGTTTAGACAGAACCAGTTTCACGAACTCGGCTTCCAGCGGGGCCAGAGGCTTGTTCGGGGCTTTGTTGACGTATACGTACAGGAAGCGCGACAGCGGGTACTTGCCGTTCAGGGCGTTTTCTTCGGTGTCTTCGATGAAGTCCTGACTGCCTTTCTTGGCCAGGGCCACAGTCTTCACGCTAGCGGTTTTGTAGCCGATGCCCGAGTAACCGATGCCGTTCAGCGAGGAGCTGATCGACTGAACGACCGAAGCCGAACCTGGCTGCTCGTTCACGTTAGGCTTGTAGTCGCCTTTGCACAGGGCTTCTTCCTTGAAGTAGCCGTAGGTGCCGGATACCGAGTTACGACCGAACAGTTGAACCGGCTTGTTGGCCAGGTCGCCGGTCACACCCAGGTCACCCCAGG
>NZ_JBOIBY010000365.1:0-1899 GCF_050739655.1 Pseudomonas sp.
GGCAAGCCCGCTCCCACAGGGTTTTGCGTCGTACACAAATATTGTGTTCACCGCGATACCTGTGGGAGCGGGCTTGCCCGCGAAGAGGCCATCACTGGCGAAGGATATTTAGAACCTTGAACCGGGCTTAGAAAGAAACTCCAGCTCTTCAACCGTAGACTCCCGCCCCAACACCTCATTGCGATGGGGAAACCGCCCAAACTGGGCAATCACCTTCTGGTGTTTCTCGGCGTAATCCAGGTAATCAGCAAACAGCGCCCGATCGCTCTCCGGCTGTTGCGCGATCAATTCGATGTAACGCGAGATGCATTCGTTTTGCACCGGCAGGTGTTCGCAGTGCTCCAGCACCAGATAGATGAACACCCGCTGGATCGGCTGCAATTGCCGATCGAAATCCGCGGCGATGCCTTGTGCCACCAGGGCCTGGGCTCTGATGTCTCCGGAAAAGGCTTTGGGGGAATCGCGAAAGAGCATGCGTGGCAGTTGATCGAGCAACAGCACCAGGGCCAGCCAACCTTCGGGGCGTTGCGCCCACTCGGTCAATCCGCCGGCCAGTGCCTGCTCAACCCAGTCCCCGAAACGCGTGCGCGCTTCGAGGTCCTGACTGTCACGCTTGCCGAACCATAACTTGCCCTTCTGCGCCGCCACTTCGTTTGCTGATCCGGATGTTCCGAACCACCATTCGAGCAACGGCTGCCAGGGCTCGTTCATGGTTTTACTCCTTGTGGTACGCCGTGGCGCGGGCCACTTCTTCTTTCGAGCCGAGGAACACCGCGCAACGCTGGTGCAGGCCTTCAGGCTGAATGTCGAGGATGCGCTGATGGCCGTTGGTCGAAGCGCCGCCCGCTTGTTCCACGAGGAACGACATCGGGTTGGCTTCGTACATCAGGCGCAGCTTGCCCGGCTTGGATGGCTCACGGCTGTCACGTGGGTACATGAACAGGCCACCACGGGTCAGGATGCGGTGTACGTCGGCCACCATCGCGGCAACCCAACGCATGTTGTAGTTCTTTTTCAGCGGACCTTCTTCGCCAGCCAGCAATTCCTCAACGTAGCGCTGTACCGGAGCTTCCCAGTGACGCTGGTTGGACATGTTGATGGCGAATTCCTGGGTGGATTCAGGAATGGTGATGTTCTCGTGGGTCAGGACGAAGCTGCCCATTTCGCGGTCGAGGGTGAAGCCTTTCACGCCGTCGCCCAGGGTCAGTACCAGCATGGTCTGTGGGCCATAGATCGCGTAGCCGGCGGCAACCTGCTGGGTGCCTGGCTGCAGGAAAGCCTTTTCGTTCAGGGCTTCGTTCTGGCTCAGGTATTCGTTCGGGCAACGCAGTACCGAGAAGATGGTGCCAACCGGGGCGTTGATGTCGATGTTCGACGAACCGTCCAGTGGGTCGAATACCAGCAGGTAGGCGCCTTTCGGGTATTTGCCCGGGATCTGGTAGGCGTTGTCCATTTCTTCGGACGCCATGCCGGCCAGGTGACCACCCCACTCGTTGGCTTCGAGCAGGATTTCGTTGGAGATCACGTCGAGCTTCTTCTGCACTTCGCCCTGAACGTTTTCAGTGCCCATGCTGCCCAAAACGCCGCCCAGGGCGCCTTTGGAAACGGCGTGGCTGATCTCCTTGCAAGCACGCGCCACCACTTCGATCAGGAAGCGCAGATCGGCAGGAGTGTTGTTGCTGCGGGTCTGCTCAATCAAATAGCGACTCAAGGTAACGCGGGACATGGACGGCTCCGGTGGAATGGGGGGGCTAAAAACCCGCGCAGTTTAGCGCGAGTCGGGGCGCATTTCCTCCTATCAGACGTGATCGGCCAAAGAGAGTTCATGTGCGGGGATGAGCGTAGTTGGAAAAGGGCTGGGTGCGAGCCGGAAAGTAGCGGTCATATCAGCATTTTTAA
>NZ_JBOIBY010000366.1:0-10252 GCF_050739655.1 Pseudomonas sp.
ACGGATTGTTAGCATGTGAACATCGTTCCTGTAGTCGGTGCTGCAAATCTAAATGCACAGCGGGCATGGGTGCCCGAAAGGCCGCATATTCTAAGGAATATCCGGACTTTTGCAAATGCCTTTTTCCAGCACCTGTCACAGTGCCATCCAGATTTGCTATAGAGCCGTCGTTAAAAACGGCCGATCAGCTCCCGCCAAGCGCGGGTTTGCTGGAGATCCCGCCTCCTTGCGGGTCTGCGCCGGTGCGACGACCGGCGCGGATTTTTTACATTTTTGGCATGCCGCCGCCGGGTAGCATGCCACCCATGCCGCGCATCATCTTGGCCATTCCGCCTTTCGCGGAGAATTTCTTCATCATCTTCTGCATCTGCTTGTGCTGCTTGATCAAGCGTCCGATGTCCTGCACCTGAGTGCCGGAACCCATGGCGATACGACGCTTGCGCGAACCGCTGATCAGCTCAGGGTCACGGCGCTCGGCCGGGGTCATGGAATTGATGATGGCTTCCATCTGCTTGAATTGCTTCTCCGCCGCGGTTTGGGCATTGCCCATCTGCGCCAGGTTTACGCCGCCCATGTTCGGCAGCTTGTCCATGAGGCCGCCGAGGCCGCCCATGTTCTTCATCTGTTGCAGCTGATCACGGAAGTCTTCGAGGTCGAAGCCCTTGCCCTTCTTCAGCTTCTTGGCCAGTTTGTCGGCCTTGTCCTTGTCGAGGGTCGCTTCAGCCTGCTCGATCAGGCTGAGCACGTCACCCATGCCGAGGATGCGCGACGCGATACGCTCGGGGTGGAACGGGTCGAGCGCTTCGCTCTTCTCGCCCATACCGATGAACTTGATCGGCTTGCCGGTGATGGCGCGTACCGACAACGCGGCCCCCCCACGGGCGTCGCCGTCGACCTTGGTCAGGATCACACCGGTCAGCGGCAATGCGTCGCCGAAGGCCTTGGCCGTGTTGGCGGCGTCCTGACCGGTCATGGCGTCAACCACGAACAGGGTTTCTACCGGATTGATCGCGGCATGCAGCGCCTTGATCTCGCCCATCATCTCTTCATCGATGTGCAGGCGACCGGCGGTATCGACGATGACCACGTCGATGAATTTGAGTTTTGCTTCCTTAATAGCCGCTTGCGCGATCTCGACCGGCTTCTGGCTCAGGTCGGATGGGAAGAAGGTTACGCCGACTTCACCGGCGAGCATTTCCAGTTGCTTGATCGCCGCCGGACGGTATACGTCAGCGGACACGACCATGATCGACTTTTTCTTGCGCTCTTTAAGGAAGCGCGCGAGCTTGCCGGCGGTGGTGGTTTTACCAGCACCCTGCAAGCCGGCCATCAGGATGACCGCTGGCGGCACTGCGCTCAGGTTCAAATCTTCGTTGGCGGCGCCCATCAGGCTTTCAAGCTCGGCCTGGACGATCTTCACGAAGGCCTGGCCCGGCGTCAGGCTGCGCGACACTTCGGTGCCGACAGCGCGTTCCTTGACCGAATTGACGAAGTCCTTCACCACCGGCAGGGCAACGTCGGCTTCGAGCAACGCCATGCGCACTTCGCGCAGGGTTTCTTTGATGTTGTCCTCGGTCAGCTTGGCCTTGCCGGTAACATGGCGCAGCGTCTGCGAGAGACGGTCGGTTAAGTTTTCAAACATTGCGCGATCCTTTCAGGCCCTGTGTAGACCGGGATAATGGCGGCCCGGACCGGACGAAAAACTGTGCTCGGCGAGCCTGCGGCGTGGGCAGGTCGCGGATTATAGCGAAGACTGCGTCTGACGCACACCCGCCATCAGCTTGCCTGGTCTTTCGTGCCGCGTGGGTTCTATGCCAAACTCAGCGCCTTTCGGGCTTGCCTAACAGGACTTATGCTCCCCTTGTCACCCAGTTTGCTTAGCACCCTCGTCGCCGCCTGCCTATATGCCGCTGCGACTTTCTATCAAGGCACTCGTTTGGCCACTTGCGCCAAGGCGAACAAGCGCCTGCTGGTCACTCTCGGCGTGCTCGCCGTGCTGGCCCACAGCGCAAGCCTTGTCGCCCACCTGCTAACGCCGATCGGCCTGGGGCTGGACTTCTTCAGTGCCGCCAGCTTGATTGCCGCTGCGGTCATCGCCCTGACCCTCATCGCCTGCTCACGGATCCCGGTGGAGAACCTGCTGGTCCTGCTGTTCCCGCTCGGGGCCTTGACGGTGCTGCTGGCGCAATTCGCTCCCGCGGGCACGGTGCAGATCATCGACGAAGAGCCGGGCATTCTCGCCCACATCCTGTTGTCGATCCTTGCCTACGGCATGTTCACCATTGCGGTATTCCAGTCGCTGCTGCTGTTGCTGCAGGACCATCAGCTCAAGCACAAGCACCCGTCCGGGTTGATCAAGAACTTCCCGCCGCTGCAAACCATGGAAAGCCTGTTGTTCGGTTTCCTCTGGGCCGGCTGGTCGCTATTGTCGATGTCGCTGATTTCAGGCTGGTTGTTCGTCGAAAACCTGTTCGCCCAGCATTTGGTGCACAAGACCCTGCTTGCTTGCCTGGCCTGGGTGGTCTTCAGCGTGCTGCTCTGGGGTCGCAACCGTCTCGGCTGGCGCGGACACAAGGCCATTCGCTGGACCCTCGCCGGTTTTTGCCTGCTGATGCTGGCCTATTTCGGCAGCAAGCTGGTCCGTGAATACATCCTGCACATCTGACGGGCGGCATTAATGGACGACTTGCCCTTAGGGCCGATGCTCGCTGTAGTGGTCCTGCTGATCTTATGGTCGGGGCTTTTTTCCGCCATTGAAGCCGCGCATCACCATCTGCTGGCCAAGCGCATTGCCTCGCGCTCAAGCGATAAACCGCTGGCCAAACTGAGCTTTCCGATTGAAAGCCTGATCTTCTGCAACACCCTGTGTCGCGCACTGGTGGTGGTCATCTGCACCTTGCTGGCGATATTCACCTGGGCCGAAAACGGTCCGTGGGCGGCTTGCCTGGGTGCAGGGGCCATTCTGCTGGTATTCGCCGACTTTATGCCTCGTGCCCTCGCCGTCCGCCACCCGGACGCAATCCTGGCCCTGGGCAATAGCCTGCTTCGTGTACCGCTGAGAATCCTTTACCCGGCAGCCTGGCTGCTCAATACCATCAGCCAACTGCTGATGCGCCCATTCGCGCGCAAAGTCAAAGTTGTACAACAGAGCGAAGACGACGCTCCGAACGAACGCAACGACGATCACGAACCAGCAGTCCACCGCCCGCATCCGCTACCGGGTATCCATGCGCTGGACAACATCACGGTCAATGACATTCTGGTTCCGCGCAGTGAGGTCGACGGGATCAATCTCGACGACCCGATCGAAGAAATCCTCGAACAATTGCGCAAAAACACGCGTACACGGCTGCCTGTGTTTCACAGCGACATCAATCAGGTCGAAGCGGTGCTCAACACCCGGCAGATCGCTCATTTGCTGCCGGATGGAAAGCTGACCCTGGAAGCCTTGCTGGCCGCCAGTCGCGAACCCTACTTCGTGCCGGAAAGCACCCCGCTGCAATTGCAACTGCTGAACTTCCACAAGCAGCAGCGACGCCTGGGCATGGTGGTCGACGAATACGGCGAAGTGCTCGGTATCGTGACACTGGAAGACATTCTCGAAGAAATCGTCGGCGAATTCGAAAGCCAGCAAAGCCTGGACAACCCGCACATTCATCCGCAGGCCGACGGCCGCCTGGTGGTCGATGGCGCTGCGTCAATTCGCGACCTGAACAAGAGTCTTGGCTGGCACCTGCCAAGCGATGGCCCGAAAACCCTGAATGGCCTTGTGACTGAAGCGTTGGAAACCATTCCCGACAGCGCTGTATGCCTGAAAATCGGCCGCTATCGACTGGAAATCCTGCAGACCGAAGACAATCGTGTTACCCGCGTCTTGATCTGGCACACCGGTCCTGCGCCGGTTGCAGCCACTGCTGGCTAACGTTTTCCTGCCCCTTGTTGAATCGTTAGCCACCTTCCTATAATCGAGGCGCTTACCCAAGCCTCGCCGACCCGTGCTTATCCCGCACTGCGCAAGTTCCGGCCTGTCCATCTGCCGTATCCGCATCACACCGACGACTGTTCCTACCTGGAACAGCGAGCGCGCCTTCACCCACATCCCTGGGTATCGACCATAATAATTCGCTCCACTGGGGCACATGACTGTCAGGGATAAACGCATGACAACCAGCACGACTTATAGCGACTCCACACCTGCGCAACCGACGAACTCCGCCACCCGCGTGGCCACCGCGAGCTTCATCGGCACTGCCATCGAGTTCTACGACTTCTACGTTTACGCCACCGCCGCAGCACTGGTCATCGGCCCGGTATTCTTTCCGCAGACGTCCGGCACGGCGCAGATGCTCTCGGCCTTCCTCACGTTCGGTATTGCATTCCTCGCTCGACCACTGGGCTCGGCGCTGTTCGGCCACTTCGGCGACCGCATCGGACGCAAATCGACGCTGGTGGCCTCGCTGCTGCTGATGGGCGTATGCACCACGTTGATCGGCGTATTGCCCGGGTACGACAGCATCGGGGCCTGGGCGCCGATCCTGCTCTGCGTGCTGCGCTTCGGCCAAGGCCTGGGATTGGGTGGCGAATGGGGCGGTGCAGCCTTGCTCGCCACGGAGAACGCCCCCAAAGGCAAACGCGCCTGGTTCGGCATGTTTCCGCAGCTCGGCCCCTCCATCGGCTTCCTCGCGGCGAACGGTCTTTTCCTGACCTTGGCCATGGCGCTGAACGATGAGCAGTTCCGTTCCTGGGGCTGGCGGATTCCCTTCCTGCTCAGCGCTGCACTGGTGATGGTCGGTCTGTATGTTCGCCTCAAGCTGCATGAGACACCCGTATTCGCCAATGCCGTAGCCCGACAGGAACGGGTAAAGATCCCCTTGGTCGAGCTGTTCAGCCAATACTGGGTTCCCGTTTTGCTGGGTGCTGGCGCGATGGTGGTGTGTTACGCACTGTTTTACATCTCGACCGTATTCTCCCTGAGTTATGGCGTGACCACGCTCGGATACAGCCGTGAAACCTTCCTCGGCCTGCTGTGCTTCGCCGTGCTCTTCATGGCGGCCGCCACGCCGTTGTCGGCATGGGCCAGTGACCGTTACGGGCGCAAGCCGGTGCTGATCATCGGTGGTGTACTGGCAATTCTGTCCGGTTTTCTGATGGAACCGTTGCTGACCCAAGGCTCGACCTGGGGCGTGGCGCTGTTCCTGTGCATCGAACTGTTTCTGATGGGCGTGACCTTCGCACCGATGGGTGCGCTGTTGCCGGAGCTGTTTCCGACCCATGTGCGATACACCGGCGCGTCGGCGGCCTACAACCTGGGCGGGATCGTCGGTGCTTCGGCGGCACCGTTCTTCGCGCAGAAACTGGTGGCGATGGGTGGCTTGAGTTATGTCGGCGGATACGTGTCCGGCGCGGCGGTGCTGAGTTTGATTGCGGTGCTGTGCCTGAAAGAGACGCGGCATAACGATCTGAATCGCATCGACTGATAAATAGCTATCGCGAGCAGGCTCGCTCCCACAGGTTTTGAGTCGTTCCACGATTTTGTGATCGACACGGACGCTGTGGGAGCGGGCTTGCCCCCGATGGCGTCTTTACTGACTAATACACGCCCCCAAAAACACGGTTTTCCCCCGCCCATTGTCACCTCGCTCTACGCGCATCGGAACATCCCCGCTATACTTGCCGGCTTTTCCTGAATAAATGCCAATAGGGTCCCGCCGCGCATGGATAAGACCTACCAGCCGCACGCCATTGAAACCTCCTGGTACAACACCTGGGAGACAGAGAATTACTTCGCCCCGCAAGGCGCGGGCGAGTCCTACACCATCATGATCCCGCCGCCGAACGTCACCGGCAGCCTGCACATGGGTCATGGCTTCAACAACGCGATCATGGACGCCCTGATCCGTTTCCGCCGCATGCAGGGTCGCAACACCCTGTGGCAGCCAGGCACCGACCACGCTGGTATCGCCACGCAGATGCTGGTGGAGCGTCAACTGGAAGCCCAGGGCCAGAATCGCCACGATCTGGGCCGCGACAAATTCCTCGAGAAAGTCTGGGAGTGGAAGGATCAATCCGGTGGCAACATCAGCCGTCAGATCCGCCGCCTCGGCTCGTCCGTGGATTGGAGCCGCGAGCGCTTCACCATGGATGACGGCCTCTCGGAAGCCGTGAAAGAGGCCTTCGTACGCCTGCACGAAGACGGCCTGATCTATCGCGGCAAACGCCTGGTCAACTGGGACACCAAGCTGCACACCGCCATTTCCGACCTCGAAGTGGAAAACCACGACGAGAAAGGTTTCCTGTGGAACCTGAAATACCCGCTGGCCGACGGCGCCAAGACCGCTGAAGGCAACGATTACCTGATCGTCGCGACCACGCGCCCGGAAACCATGCTCGGCGACTCCGCCGTCGCGGTTAACCCGAACGATGAACGCTACAAAGCCCTGATCGGCAAATTTGTCGAGCTGCCGCTGGTCGGCCGCCGCATCCCGATCATCGCTGACGATTACTGCGATCCTGAATTTGGCACCGGTTGCGTGAAAATCACTCCGGCCCACGACTTCAACGACTACGAAGTCGGCAAGCGTCATAACCTGCCGCTGCTGAACATCTTCGACAAGAACGCCGCCGTTCTGCCGGCAGTGCAGGCGTTCAACCTCGACGGCACGCTGAACGAGAGCATCGACGGCAAGATCCCGGCCGAATACGCAGGCCTGGACCGTTTCGAAGCGCGCAAGCAGATCGTTGCCGCCTTCGACGCCGCTGGCCTGCTGGTCAGCGTCGACGATCACAACCTGAAAGTGCCGAAAGGCGACCGTTCGGGCACCGTCATCGAGCCTTGGCTGACCGACCAGTGGTACGTTTCCACCAAACCTTTGGCTGAACCTGCGATTGCCGCCGTTGAAGACGGCCGCATCCAGTTCGTGCCTAAACAGTACGAAAACATGTACTTCTCGTGGATGCGTGACATCCAGGACTGGTGCATCAGCCGTCAGCTGTGGTGGGGCCACCGGATTCCGGCCTGGTACGACGAGTCGGGCAAGGTCTACGTCGGCCGCGACGAAGCCGAAGTGCGTGCCAAGCACAACCTCGGCGCAGACATCGTGCTGCAACAGGACAACGACGTACTCGACACCTGGTTCAGCTCGGGCCTGTGGACATTCTCCACCTTGGGCTGGCCGGAAAAGACCGAGTTCCTGAAGAAATTCCACTCCACCGACGTATTGGTCACTGGCTTCGACATCATTTTCTTCTGGGTCGCCCGGATGATCATGCTGACCATGCACTTGATCAAGAATGAAGACGGCACCCCGCAGGTTCCGTTCAAGACCGTGTACGTGCATGGTCTGGTGCGAGATGGCCAGGGTCAGAAGATGTCCAAGTCCAAGGGTAACGTCCTGGACCCGCTGGACATCATCGACGGCATCGAGCTGGAAACCCTGGTGCAGAAACGTACCTCGGGCCTGATGCAGCCGAAACTGGCGAAGAAGATCGAGAAGGCGACCCGCGACGAGTTCGCTGAAGGTATCGCCAGCTACGGCACCGATGCCTTGCGCTTCACCTTCTGCTCGCTGGCGTCCACCGGTCGCGACATCAAGTTCGACATGGGCCGCGTCGAAGGCTATCGCAACTTCTGCAACAAGATCTGGAACGCCGCTCGCTACGTACTGGACAAGGGCGAAGACTGCGGCCAGAACGGCGAAGCCTACGAGCTGTCGCTGGCGGACCGCTGGATCATTTCGCAGTTGCAACGCACCGAAGCCGAAGTGACCCGTCAACTGGATCAGTTCCGTTTCGACCTGGCTGCACAAGCCTTGTACGAGTTCATCTGGAATCAGTATTGCGACTGGTACCTGGAACTGTCCAAGCCTGTGCTGTGGGACGAAAACGCGCCGGTCGAGCGTCAGCGCGGTACCCGTCGCACCCTGGTGCGCGTACTGGAAGTGGCCCTGCGTCTAGCGCATCCGTTCATGCCGTTCATCACCGAAGAAATCTGGCAGCGCATCGCGCCGCTGGCCGGTATCGAAGGCAAGACGATCATGCTGCAACCTTGGCCGGTGGCCAATGAAACACGCATCGATCAGGCCGCCGAAGACGACATCGAATGGCTCAAGGGCCTGATGCTCGGCACTCGGAACATCCGTGGCGAAATGAACATTGGCCCGGGCAAACCTCTGCCGTTGTTCCTGAAGAACGTCAGTGCCGAAGATCAGCGTCGCCTCACCGAAAACGAAGCGCTGCTGAAGAAGCTGGCACGCCTCGAATCGATCACCGTATTGGCTGCAGGCGAAGAAGCACCTCTGTCGGCGACCGCATTGGTCGGCGAGATGGAAGTGCTGGTGCCGATGGCCGGCCTGATCGACAAAGGGGCTGAGCTGGCGCGTCTGGACAAGGAAATCCAGCGCCTGCAAGGCGAAGTGCAGCGTGTGGGCGGCAAGCTGTCCAACGCCGGTTTCGTTGACAAGGCCCCGGCCGAAGTCATCGAGAAGGAACGCGCCAAACTGGCCGAAGCCGAACAGGCTCTGGGCAAGTTGGCGGAGCAACATGCGCGGATTGCCAGCCTGTAACGGTAGATCGCGATGAAAAAGGGAGGCCAGCGATGGCCTCCCTTTTTTGTGCCCCTCACCTACAGGTTCGGTGTATTGGCCATCAATGTGGGACAATGCCCACCACTTTTGCCATACCCGAATCGACCATAGCCATGACCACCCCTCGCACACCCAAACCTGCGCGCAAAAAGCCTGACCCGAAGGCCCCGGCCAAAGCCGTGGAACCTCGTGAAAAGGCCAGCCTGCATCCGCGCAACCGCCACCAAGGTCGTTACGACTTCCCGGCGCTGATCAAGAGCACGCCGGAACTGGCGAAGTTCGTGATCATCAATCCGTACGGCAAGGAAAGCATCGACTTCGCCAGCCCGGACGCGGTACGCGTGTTCAATCGGGCGCTGCTCAAGGCGTTCTATGGCATTGCTCATTGGGACATTCCGGCGGATTACCTCTGCCCACCGGTTCCGGGCCGTGTCGATTATGTGCATTTCCTGGCTGACCTGCTGGCCAGCGTCAACGATGGCAAAATCCCGCGTGGTGCATCGGTCAATGTCCTGGACATCGGTATGGGTGCCAACTGCGTCTATCCGCTGATCGGTCACAGCGACTACCGCTGGCACTTCCTCGGCTCGGAAATCGATCCGACGGCCGTTGCCTCCGCCAAAGCCATCGTTCAGTCCAACGGCCTGAACAAGGCCATCCAGTTGCGCCAACAAACCAATCCCAAGCACATCCTGCTCGGCTTGCTGGAACCTGGCGAACGCTTTGACCTGACCATGTGCAACCCGCCGTTCCACTCCTCGATGGCCGAAGCGACCAAGGGCAGCGAGCGCAAATGGCGTGCACTGGGCCGCGCCGATCCAAAACGCAAACTGCCGGTGCTGAACTTCGGCGGGCAGTCGGCCGAATTATGGTGTGAAGGTGGCGAAGCGCGTTTCGTGACGCAATTGATCGCTGAGAGCGCGAATTTCCAACACAAAGTGCTGTGGTTCAGCACTCTGGTCTCGAAAGCCTCGAATCTGCCAGCCATCGAGACGGCACTGCATAAAGCCGGCGCACTGGAGAGTCAGGTAGTGGAGATGTCTCAGGGACAAAAGCAAAGCCGCTTCGTCGCCTGGACCTTTCAAACCAAATCCGAGCAGCAGATCTGGCGTCGCGAGCGTTGGGCACGCTAACGCTGAGTCACTTCGCGGCGTCTGTGTAGGCGCTGCGGCACGCTGCGATCTTTTGATGTTGATTGTAAAAAGATCGCAGCCTCGTTTTACTCGACAGCTCCTACATTTACAGACACAAAAAAACCGTGCCCGGATTGCTCCGGTGCACGGTTTTTTTTTAACAAGTCTTACTTGTTAACAGCGTCGGTCAGGCCTTTGGCCACAACCAGCTTGATCACTTTCTTGGCAGCGATTTCGATGGCAGCGCCAGTCGAAGGGTTGCGGCCAGTACGGGCAGGACGCTCAGTCACTTTCAGTTTGCCGATACCTGGCAGAGTGATTTCGCCGCCGTTTTCCAGCTGATCAGCAACGATTTGGCCCAGTTGGTCCAGAGCGTTACGCGCGGTGGTTTTCGGCGCGTCGATAGCTTCAGCGATGTCGGCGATCAGTTGGTCTTTAGTAAGAGCCATTTAGTGTTCCTTCCCTATCAAATTCATATGGATTGCAGAGTGCAATGTCAGCCATCGAGCCCGATCTTCTGGATCTGGCACCCTCGGC
>NZ_JBOIBY010000367.1:0-9431 GCF_050739655.1 Pseudomonas sp.
GCGTTGACTGATGTACCGCTTTCGCGAGCAAGCCCGCTCCCACAGGGAGGTATGTGATTCAGGTGGCGCTGATATCGCGCATCAACAAACCGAAATTCAAATCCACCGCATCCGGTATCGGCAGGTAAACCGTGTGCCCGTCACCGGGCGCCACTTCGATGGGTTCGCCCTTGGCGTTCTGCAGCTGATGCAGATCAAAGTGAAAGTTGCCCTTGGGCGTCATCAGTTCCATGTGATCGCCCAGGCCGAATCGATTCTTGACCTTTACCTGCGCCAACCTGTCCCGCCGTTCACCGGTGAGTTCGCCGACAAACTGTTGCCGTTCCGACACCGAGCTGCCGTTCTGGTAGTTCTGATATTCATCATGCACATGCCGGCGCAGGAAACCTTCGGTGTAGCCGCGTTGGGCGAGGGATTCCAGGTCGGTCATCAGGCTGCGATCGAACTCGCGACCGGCGACCGCATCGTCGATGGCGCGACGGTAAACCTGGGTGGTCCGCGCGCAATAGAAATGCGATTTGGTCCGGCCCTCGATTTTCAGTGAGTGCACGCCCATCTGCGTCAGGCGTTCGACATGTTGCACCGCGCGCAGGTCCTTGGCGTTCATGATGTAGGTACCGTGTTCGTCCTCGAAGGCAGGCATCTGTTCATCGGGGCGATTGGCTTCCTGCAACAGGAACAGTTGCTCGGTGGGAGCGCCGATGCCCAAGGTCGGTTCCGGCTGGAACTGCTGGACGATTTCGCCGAGCGTGTTTTCCTTGGCGGGTTGCGCCGAATATTTCCAGCGGCAAGCGTTGGTGCAACTGCCCTGGTTGGCGTCGCGCTTGTTCATGTAGCCCGACAGCAGGCAGCGCCCGGAGTAGGCCATGCACAGCGCCCCGTGGACAAACACCTCCAGCTCCATGGCCGGGACCTGTTGACGGATTTCGGCGATCTCCTCCAGGGACAATTCCCGCGACAGGATCACCCGGCTCAAACCCAGTTGCTGCCAGAACTCGACGCTCGCCCAGTTCACCGTATTGGCCTGGACCGAGAGATGGATCGGCATCTGCGGGTAGTGCCGGCGCACCAGCATGATCAGGCCGGGGTCGGACATGATCAGCGCGTCCGGCGCCATGGCGATGATGGGCGCCAGATCCTTGAGGAAGGTCTTGAGCTTGGCGTTGTGTGGCGCGATGTTGACCACGACATAAAAACGCTTGCCCTGCGCCTGGGCCTCGCGGATACCCAGGGCCAGGTTGGCGTGATCGAACTCATTGTTACGCACACGCAAGCTGTAACGCGGCTGGCCGGCGTACACCGCATCGGCGCCGTAGGCGAAGGCATAACGCATGTTTTTCAGGGTGCCAGCAGGTGCAAGCAGTTCCGGTGCAATGAGGATCATGGTGAGTCGATCGCAAAAGCCGCGCAGGGTAGTCGTCTTGGCCCGAGGCTTTATTGATCTGGATCTATGTTTTATTCACCAATGGAGGGCACTCGTGCGCGCCGTGGTGGCCTAAGCATCAGGACGTACTTTCGCGTCCAGGCAGACAGGCATGGATCCGACATGAACGACGAAACCCTCAAAGACAGATCGCTGACGATCCTGCTGGCCGTGGTGAGCATTGCTTTTGTCTGGATATTGCTGCCGTTCTACGGCGCGGTGTTCTGGGCGGTGATCCTCGGGATCCTGTTTGCACCCATGCAGCGCAATTTGCAACTGAAGCTCGGCTGGCAGCGCAACCTCACGTCGCTGCTCACACTGAGTATCTGTCTGTTGATCGCGATCCTGCCCGTGATCGTCCTGAGCATCTTCCTGGTTCAGGAGGGGACAGCGGTTTACAAGAACATCGAAAGCGGCGAGTTGGACATCGCCGGGTACGTGGCGCAGTTCAAACACAGCCTGCCGGTGTATTTCCAGCATTTGCTCGATCGTTTCGGCATGGGTGAACTGAACGGGCTGCGGGAGAAAATCATCAAGAGTGCGATGACCGGCAATGAGTTCGTGGCCAGCAAGGCCTTCAGCTTCGGTCAGGGCACGTTCGAGTTCATCGTCAGTTTTTTCATCATGCTGTACCTGCTGTTTTTCTTCCTGCGCGACGGCGCGGAACTGGCCCGCAAGGTACGCACGGCCGTGCCATTGGAGGAGCACCAGAAGCGACGATTGCAGCTCAAGTTCAATCGTGTGGTACGAGCCACCGTGAAGGGCAATCTGGTGGTGGCGATTACGCAGGGCGCTTTGGGCGGTTTGATTTTCTGGTTTCTGGACATTCCCAGTGCGTTGATCTGGGCGGTATTGATGGCGTTTCTGTCGCTGCTGCCCGCGGTGGGGGCGGGGATTATCTGGGCGCCTGTAGCGGCGTTCTTTGTGTTCACCGGGGCGATCTGGCAAGGGGTGACGCTGGTGTTGTTCGGGGTGTTCGTCATCGGCCTGGTGGATAACGTGCTGCGACCGATTCTGGTGGGCAAGGATACGAAGATGCCCGACTACATGATCCTGATCTCGACGCTGGGCGGCCTGGCGATTTTTGGCCTGAACGGCTTTGTGATCGGTCCCTTGATTGCCGCGCTGTTCATGGCGAGCTGGGACATTTTCCTCGAAACCAAACCGCGGGTTCAGCTGCCTTAGGCGTTGAACTTGCCTGGCTGCTCTGCGCCGATGCGCTGCGACAGTGCCTGGGCCGCTGGAAGAGAAGTAAGCGGGCCGCTGATCGGCTCTCCGTCCTGAACCAGATACCAGCAGGCGAGCAGTCCCGATTCCCTGAGCGATGCGGGAACGGCGCTGCCAATAACGGACATGATTTGAACCTGAGACATCATAAGTACCTCCATCAATCTATGGAGCTACCTTACGGGCTGGGGGATTTTTCGGACAATCACCGTTTTCGATAGTGGTCATTGATGTCAGTGAGGGCAACTGGCCGGCTGTCGCTCAGTCGACCACCTGATCGAGCATGTGCACCACTTCCCGCTCATTGAGCAGGCCCTTGCGCACCAGGTTCTGGGTCAGCAGCGAAAGGAACTTGGCGCTGCGGTGGCCCTCCAGTTGTTTGAGCTCGGTCAGCGTGTTGTACACCTTGCTCGAGGTGCACAGGCCGACAATGTGGTGCGGATTCTGCGTTGGCATGCGGTCGTCCTTGCTTTTTATCAGTATGAATTTGACCAATTTCCCCACGGGAGAGCGTCAATCTTGCCAAGTTGCACCGTTGGTACTGTTCCAAGAGCGACCTTGACGAGATTTATCCAGACTTCAGGCGACAAACGGGAGCTCTGCAGGCGCTGTGTAGGAGCTGTGTAGGAGCTGTCGAGTGCAACGAGGCTGCGATCTCTTGATCTTGTTTCTAAAAATCAAGATCAAAAGATTGCAGCCTGCGGCAGCTCCTACAAGGAGAAACGTTCAGTAGTGAGGTCGCCTTCGAATTACCAGCGGCCATAACCATGTGGAGGCCCATAGTAACCCCGTGGCGGACCGTAATAGCCACGCGGTGGCCCGTAGTAGACAGGTGCCGGGCCGTAGTAGACCGGTTGTTGCACGTAGACCGGCGCCGGCTGGTAGTAAACCGGTGGCGGTGGTGCGTAATAAACCGGTGGAGGCGCGGCGTAGACGGGTTGCGGGGCGACGTAGACCGGTCGGTTGCTGTTGATGATGGCCGAACCGACGATGGCCGTGCCGACGATCGCGCCAAACACCGCGGGACCTTCCCAACCGTCACCGCCACCGCCATGCGCTTGTGCCTGCCCTGCGATAGCCAGAGCGCCGATCAGCAAGGCAACTGTGGGAATGTTACGGATCATGATAGTTCTCCGGTTCTTCGCCTCGGCACTTTGCGTCTGCAATAGGCGCAAGGATTGTCGCGGGGATACTCCTAAGACAGCGTTTTTTTGAAAATCAGCACAGCCACTGGGTAAATTTTGTGTAAGGTCTGTACCGGTTTGCTGACGGGGTTTCGGTGCCGTGGGCAGGTACACGAATATCATCGATCAGAACACATGGGCTGGCTAATCCCGCCTATCTGAAAGTGCGCTAAAAGGAGATTTACATGCAGATGAACCCCAATCGAGACACCCAGCTGTGCATGTCCCTCTCCGGTCGCCCCGGTAATTTTGGCCTGCGATTTCACAACCATCTGTATGAACAACTGGGGCTGAATTTCTACTACAAAGCGTTCAGCAGCCAGGACCTGCCCGGCGCCGTGGGCGGTATCCGTGCCTTGGGTATTCGCGGTTGTGGCGTGTCGATGCCGTTCAAGGAAGCCTGCATCGCTTTGGTCGATGAGCTGGATGCCTCCGCCGCCGCCATCCAATCGATCAATACCATCGTCAACACCGACGGCCATCTCAAGGCCTACAACACCGATTACATCGCCGTGGCCCAGCTTCTGGAAACCCATGAAGTGCCCAAGGACACCTCGTTTGCCCTGCGTGGCAGTGGCGGCATGGCCAAGGCCGTGGCCAGCGCCCTGCGTGACGGTGGTTATAAAAACGGCCTGATCGTCGCACGCAACGAGCGCGCCGGGCGGGCTTTAGCCGAATCCCTGGGCTATGAATGGCAAGCGGATTTGAGCGCCCGGCGTCCACAGATGCTGGTGAACGTGACCCCGGTGGGCATGGATGGCGGGCCGCAAGCCGGTCAATTGGCGTTTGAAGCTGACATCATCAAGGCTGCGGACATCGTATTCGATGTGGTGGCGATTCCCTCGGAAACGCCGTTGATCGTGAGCGCACGCGCCGAAGGAAAAAAAGTGATCACCGGGTTGGAAGTGATTGCGATCCAGGCGGTGGAGCAGTTTGTGCTTTACACCGGCGTGCGCCCGACCGATGAGCAGTTTCAGAAAGCGGTGGCGTTTGCGCGGGGTTGATTGACCTGGAGTTGGATGTGCCGACGCCATTGTTGGCACATCCAAAATTGACTTGACTGATAAATCGCTTCGCCAGCAGGCTGGCTCCCACATTTGGTACTGTGATGGCGGGTTATTCCAGCCGCGCCAACCGCTCTTCCAGCGCAGCAATCCGCGCTTCAAGCTCTTCGATCCGCTCAAGTGAAACACCGCCGCCGCTGCTACGTTCCGATGGATTCTGCCGCGCAGCCATGATCGCTTCGATATCCGCCGGATCGCCCAAGGCATGGGTATAACGGTCTTCACGCTGGCCAGCCTGACGCGCAATTAATACCGCCAAACCTCGGGCAATCAATCGTTCCAGCTGATGCACCACCTGTTCGGCATCTTCAAACTCATGCATGCGCCCGCTGCGGGTCATCAGTTCGTTGACCGTCTGCGGGCCGCGCAAAAACATCAGCCCCGTCAGAATCACCTGCGCCGGTACCAGTTCCAGCGCCTTGTCGACCTTATGCTCCCAGCGATCGGCACGACTGCCCATCACCAGTTTGGCAAAGCCACGACCCTCAAGCGCACGCAGGCTCTGGCCGACCTGGCCAGGGGTGAGGTTCATCACCGGTTCGCGGCTGGTTTTCTGGTTGCAGGCAATCACCAGGGCATTGAGGGTCAGCGGATAGGTTTCCGGGCTGGTGGCCTGCTTCTCGATCAACGACCCCAGAATGCGGATTTCCGTGCTGTTGAGGCTTGGTTCTTCGAATGTCGTTTCTTGCTCAGTACTCACAGTGTCTGGAACCTCGCTAACGGTTGATCTGGAAAACTCGGCTTATCAAACCTCGTTCGGGGAGGTTAGTCGAGCATTGCCGTCTTGCCCGCGACATGTTCTGTTCAGAAGTTCACGGTTCGTTTGAGCATCTGCGCCGTCGGTGTATCCGCCGGGCTGACCATCGCATAGTTGTAGCCGCCTCCCGACCAGTATTCGGCCTGCAAGTTGCCATCGCTGCGACTGCCCCTGGGCAGCATGAAGTTCCTCGGTCCCGGTGGGCGCACGTAGAAGCTGATCTTGTTGCCGTCCTGATTCTCGTACACCACCATCGCCGCCGGCCCCTGTTCGGTGCTGAGCAGGCGTCCGCTCACTGGCTTGAATCCAGCGCCGGCCAAGTCGGGCAAGCGATTGGCCTGGGTGAAATATCGGTCGAGCCAGCCTTGCATGTCGCCGTCATCCCCGGCCCTGTAATCCGCGGGCAATATCCCCTGCTCGGCAATCAGACGGTAAGCCTGCATGGCGTCGGCCATGGGTTGCGCTGCACTGAGGAGGGTCATTTCCCGCGCCTGCCAGCCGCTGACCCCGCCGATGCTGACGGCGATCAGCAATACGGCGGCGCTTGCCAGATGGCGGCGTGACTGGCGCTTGAGGCGTTGGCGAATCTGCACCGGGTCGAGGTCCGGGTTGGCCGGTTGCTGCAAGGCGCCGCTCAGGGCTGCACGCAGTTGTTGGGCATCCTGTTGCCAGGCTCGTACCTGTGAAGCGCTATCTGGATTGCTGGCGAGAAACGTCTCCACCAGAAGCCGGTCGGCATCGCTGAGTTGGTGGTCGATATAGGCGTGCAGGTCGCGCTCGCTGGGGGGCATGCTGATCATTTGAGTCTCCGCAGGGCAGGGCGGGTGATTTCGCCATCGCTGAGTTGGCGCAGGGCCTGGCGGGCCCGGGACAGGCGGGACATCACGGTGCCGGTGGGTACGTCGAGAATCTCGGCGACCTCTTTGTAACTCAGGCCTTCCACCGACACCCACAACAGCAGCGCGCGCTGTTCGGTGGGCAGTTGATCGAAGGCGTTGAGGGTCGATTGCGCGATCACGGTGCGCTCCACCGAAGGCTGCACATCATCGCGCCCGGTGAAAAATTCGAGCATCCGTGCATAACGCCGGGAGCGGCGGTGCGCATCGAGAAACTGTCGATACAGGATCGCGAACAACCAGGCGCGCAAATCACCTTCGGGGCGTTTGTCACCCCAACTCGACAGCGCGCGTTCCAGGCACGATTGCACCAGGTCGTCGGCGCTGCTGGCGTTGCGCGTCAGCGACCCGGCAAATCGCCGCAATCTGGGGATGATTTCTCTCAGTTGTTCGTCGATATCGTTCATGAAGTTCTGGCTAGTCACTACGCTTGACCAGGAAGACGTCCGGCGCTCGAAATTATTCCACGCCTGAAAAATAAATACTGCGCGATGGAATAAACCTGTGCGGGGTTCGTCTGCCTGATTCTTCTCACTTGTGGCCGATGGCCCTGGAGTCTTTCATGGTAGATCGCTCATCACCGCCAACCCGGCCCCCGTTGAGTGCCGCGAGCCTGACGTTGCGCCTGGCCGGCATTGCCGTGGTGGTCGCCGCTGTGGCCGGGGCTTTTGCCTACGTCAATGGCACCCTTGACCCACAGCGTCTGACGCCGAAAAAACTGGTCAACGTGCTGGAAACCAACAATGGCGTGCACCCGGGTTTCCGTCGCAATCACGCCAAGGGCGTCTGCGTGATCGGTCATTTCGAGAGCAGCGGCGAGGCGCGCAGTTACTCCACCGCGCAGGTTTTCAATGAGGTGCGCACGCCGGTGGTTGGCCGATTGGCCTTGCCGCCAGGCAATCCGTACGCGCCTGACAGTGCTGTACCCATCCGTAGCATGGCGCTGCGCTTCACCCAGGCCAACGGCCAGCAATGGCGCACGGGGATGAACAGCATGCCGGTGTTCCCGGTGGGCACGCCCGAGGCGTTCTATCAATTGCAGCAGGCCCAGTCGCCGCTGTCCGCGACGGGTAAACCGGACCCCGCCGCCGTGCCGGCGTTCTTCGGTTCGCACCCGGAAGCCGCGCCGTTCCTGGCCTGGGTAAAGACCGCCAAGCCTTCGGCCAGCTACGTGACCGAGACTTATAACAGCGTCAACGCGTTTTACCTGGTCAACGCCGCCGGGCAAAAGCAGGCGGTGCGCTGGAATATGGTGCCGCAGGTGTTGGATGCGCCGGGCGCGACAGCGCCAGAAGGCAGCGATTTTCTTGAAAAAGACCTGGTGCAGCGCATCGCCGCTGGCCCGCTGCGTTGGCAGCTCATGATCACCCTGGCCAACCCCGGCGACCCGGTCAACGACGCCAGCAAGGTCTGGCCCGAGGGACGCAAGGTGTTGAACGCTGGCACCCTGGTGCTGGAAAGCGTGCAGCCACAACTGAGCGGAGAGTGCCGCGATATCAACTATGACCCGCTGGTGTTGCCCGCTGGCATCGAAGGTTCCGACGATCCGTTGCTTGCCGCACGTTCTGCCGCTTACGCCACTTCCTACCTGCGTCGCACCAGCGAAGTCAGCCAATTGCCCGCCGCCAAAAAGGAGGCCCAGCAATGAGCACTCAACCTAATCATTTCGCTCCCCTGGCGCGCCTGCTGCACTGGCTGATGGCGCTGATGATCATCGCCATGCTGTTTATCGGCGCGGGCATGGTTGCCTCGGTGTCGGAACGCCATGAATGGCTGATTAACCTGCACAAGCCCCTGGGCGTCGCCATTTTGCTGCTGGTGATTGTGCGTCTGGTCGTACGTTTCTCCACGCAACAGCCTCCACTGCCAGCTGACCTGCCGGGCTGGCAGGCACTGGCGGCCAAGGCATCGCACATCTTGCTTTACGCCTTGATGTTGATCTTGCCGTTGCTGGGTTGGGCGATGATTTCGGCATCGGGCGAACCGGTGATGCTCGGCAGTTCGTTGCAGCTTCCCTCGATCGTATCGGCCAATGCCCAGGTGTTTGCCTTCCTGCGCAAGGCCCATGGTTATCTGGCGTATCTGCTGTTTCTGACCGTGTTGCTGCATCTGGCGGCGGCGTTGTTTCACGGTTGGGTACGGCGTGATGGCGTGTTGGAGAGCATGTTGCGGGGTAAGGATCGCGGCTAATTTCCGCGACGCACACGGTCAAATGTAGGAGGGTGCGGCTTTCTACCTGTCAACTTTGACAGTATCGCGTCCCGAAAAAAGCACGTTCAATGTTCAACGACTGCAGTGACCTGGATGAGGTCAGTCGAACAGCATTGATCGTGTTATTTCGGGAGACGAACCATGTTCGAGACTGCAGGTGTGCGTTTTATACGGAGTTTTTTTTCCGCGGTTTCGTTGGCGGTGTTGCTGGGGGCCTGTGCGAATACATCGCCGCCGGAACCGGGTGGGCCGAAAAGTTGGGTTGTGGAGAGTGTGGCGAGTAAATCGACGGCAGAGCTTTATGCCGATCTGATTAAACCGGGGGTGTTTGAGCGGTCGAGTTCGAAGGTGATTGATGGTTATACCGTTGAGAGCGGGAATTTGATCATGCCGGACAGGTCTGTGGGCTCTTTGGTTACGGTGAGAAGTGGGGATGGCAGTTTAACTGCGGTTATAGAAGAAGCAGGGAAGAGTGGATTATTAGCGATCAATAACAAAGGTGAGAGTCGCTTTACGCCTTTTCCTGTTCGGGATTACTCGCTACCGGATACGGTCGTAGGAAAAGCCGAACCTGTAAAGCAATCAAAATCTGCTGGCCCCTATGTAATTGACATGCTTATCGGTTATTCGCGTTCGGCAGTCGCGGCCGTTGGTGGGGATGCTCACGCC
>NZ_JBOIBY010000368.1:0-13117 GCF_050739655.1 Pseudomonas sp.
GCCAAGCCTCGAGATTGATACTGCCGTCGGTGTTGATCGGCTGGTGTGCTCTCACCTGTACCATCTTGCTTACCTTCCCTACGACGCAGATTCAATGCGTCAAATCGCTGACCTTCGTTGCCCGTGCACCTACGTCGGGCTGGTGCGCGGCTGCACGGGCGGGTCAGTCGGACCAGACGAGCATCCTAGCTCGCTTCAAATAACGCCATGGCCTCGACATGTGCCGTTTGAGGAAACATATCGAGAATCCCGGCACGTTTTAACCGGTAGCCCTGCTTGATCAATTCAACTGTGTCGCGTGCCAGAGTCGCAGGGTTGCACGACACATACACCAACCGTTCGGCGCCCAGCGACTTGAGCTTGCGCACGACCTCGAAAGCACCGTCTCGCGGTGGGTCCAAGAGTACCGCACAAAAGCCTTCGCGCGCCCATTCGGCATCAGTCAGAGGCTGGGATAAATCGGCCTGAAAAAACTTCGCGTTATGCAGATTATTGCTGGCAGCGTTCGCCGCCGCGCGATCCACCATGACTTGCACACCTTCCACCGCGACCACTTCTCGAGTGGCCTTGGCAAGCGGCAAGGCAAAGTTGCCCAGACCACAGAACAAGTCCAGCACACGCTCATCCGCCTTGGGTTTCAACCAGTCCAGCGCCTGGGCAACCATCGCTTCGTTGACCCCGGCGTTGACCTGGATGAAATCTCCCGGCCGATAGGCCAAATCCAAATCCCACTGTTCAAGACGATAGCCCAGTGACTGGTCTGCATCGACCGGTTGTGGCTCACCATCACCATGCAGCCACAACTGCGCTTCGTGGAACGCGCAAAAATCCTTGAGGATTGTCAGGTCTGCCTCGGACAACGGCGCCATGTGCCGCAGCAAAAGCGCCAGCGATGAGCCGCTGAACAGCTCCACATGGCCCAGTGCCTGAGGTTTGCTCAAGCGCCGGAGCATCTCCGGCAAACGGGTCATGATGGGTTGCAAGGGCTGTACCAGCACCGGACATTCATTGATACCCACGATGTCCTGACTGCCGGCGGCGCGGAATCCGACTTCCAGTTTCTTTGCCTTCATGTCCCAACGCACGGCAACTCGCGCACGACGGCGGTAGCCGAACTCAGGGCCACTCAAAGGCGCAGCCCATTGCTCAGGCTCGACACCGGCAACCTTCAACAATTGCTCGGCAAGCATGCGCTGTTTCAGGGCAAGCTGTTCGCTGTGAGGCAGATGCTGCACGCTGCAACCGCCGCATCGGCCGGCATGGGCGCACGGTGCCGGGCGCCGCAGTTCACTGGCTTTGAATACTCGTTCGGTGCGTGCTTCGACTACCTTGCCATGGGCGCCGAGTACCCGCGCCTCAATTTCCTCACCGGCCAAAGCGCCGATGACGAACCAGGTACGGCCTTCGAAGAACGCGATGCCACGACCGTCGTTCGCCAGACGCTCGATGGTCAGGCGCTGCTTTTTGCCGGTCGGGACTTGCGGTGCCTTACTGCCACCAGTGGGCTGGAAGCGCAGGGCTCTTTCATGTTTGGCCATCAGTTGGGCGCGTCGAAAATGCCGGTCGACAAGTAACGGTCGCCACGGTCGCAAATGATCGCGACAATTACCGCGTTTTCAACTTCCCTGGACAGACGCAGCATTGCTGCCACCGCACCGCCGGAAGAGACACCACAGAAAATGCCTTCTTCGCGAGCAAGCCGACGGGTCACGTCTTCAGCTTCGCTTTGCGCCATGTCGACGATCCGGTCCACGCGATCGGCCTGGTAAATCTTTGGCAGGTATTCCTGTGGCCAGCGACGGATGCCTGGAATCGCCGAGCCTTCCATCGGTTGCAGACCGATGATCTGGACGCTTTCGCTCTGCTCTTTCAAGTAGCGCGAAACGCCCATGATCGTGCCGGTGGTGCCCATGGAACTGACGAAATGGGTGATGGTGCCTTGGGTCTGGCGCCAGATTTCCGGGCCGGTGGTGGTGTAGTGCGCCTCTGGGTTATCACCATTGGCGAACTGGTCCAGCACCTTGCCGCGGCCTTCTGCTTCCATACGCTGGGCGAGGTCGCGGGCGCCTTCCATGCCTTCTTCCTGGCTGACCAGAATCAGTTCGGCGCCATAAGCGGTCATGGCGGCCTTGCGTTCGGCGCTGGAATTGTCCGGCATGATCAGGATCATCTTGTAACCCTTGATCGCAGCGGCCATGGCCAACGCAATGCCGGTGTTACCCGATGTTGCCTCGATCAGCGTATCGCCGACGTGGATCTGCCCACGCAACTCGGCGCGGGTGATCATCGACAGTGCCGGGCGGTCCTTGACCGAACCCGCCGGGTTGTTCCCTTCAAGCTTGAGCAAAAGGGTGTTGCTGGTGGCGCCGGGCAGGCGCTGCAAACGAACCAGCGGAGTGTTGCCGACGCAATCGGCGATGGTTGGGTACTGCAAGGTCATGGCGTATTCGCAATCCAGACTGCGGGGGCGACTATCATACCGGCAAACGTTCACGGGCCATATCACGCAAAGTGTGGTGCTTATGGCTAATGGGAATAAGGATCGGATTTTCTGCTGAATGAGAAGGTCGCGACACACACCGCTCAGAAACCCCTGAGCTTTCGATCTCTTCCAGAAAACGTCGGGGTAACAAATCGCTGCCCGTAAAAGTATTTTTCTGTAAGAAAAAAGAA
Organism: Pseudomonas sp.; assembly: GCF_050739655.1. Taxonomy (GTDB): domain Bacteria; phylum Pseudomonadota; class Gammaproteobacteria; order Pseudomonadales; family Pseudomonadaceae; genus Aquipseudomonas. Next base: position 2,674 of record NZ_JBOIBY010000368.1, read on the forward strand.
CGTCTTCATCGGAAATTTCCCGCAACTTGCAACGACATGCATGAACTGGCACCCGACAGAAACAGTAGATAATCTTTTGCAATGTTCAGTCAAACAAGACGCTTGAATGAACATTGGATGTGGGCAGCGCACCAGTTAGCTTGCGAAGCCCGCATATTAAGTGCTTTGAAAATACTTTAATCTCAGGGAAGAAAACAAATGAAGACGTTACTCGCACTACCCCTCGCCGCTCTGATACTTTCGACCGACCAAGCATCTGCTGCATGCATTTACATCCAAAATACTTACAGCGGTGTCATATCTGCAAACTCGGAAATCATCGTTCAGGGTCCATTTACCATTACTGGAGCAAATGGTTGTTCAAAAGCGAATATCACCTCTAGCATTAGGGCCTTAGGAGCTGGATCGCCCCCAAGTCTCCACCTTGACAAACTGACCGGCTCTAATTGGACTCAAATCGACGGAGGCAATAAAAATAATGTGTCGACACTTGGTGAGTTTGGTAGCTACAGGATACGTCTTAAAAACGACCACGACGTAATCAAAGGATATTCTGGCACCACACGGTATGGCCGCTAAATAAAGCGTTAGCCGGTGCACGCCATTCCATCAGCGTGCACCGGTCGACTCAAGCCTCAATGTCGATTTCCAGGCCATTTTGATTCGTGTTTGCAAAAAAAGACAGCGCACCAAGAAGGTGATTCACGCGCACTAAAGAATTCGTTATCTCATGAAACCTAGACGCAGATTCCGACCCACCGATTTCCTGTCTTTCTTCAAGTAGTTGATTGAACATCGCAACAGCATTGAATTTAACGTCCACTTCGGCTTTGTGACCACGCTCATCAAACGCCATGTTACCTAAGGAGAGAAAATCGTACATATATAAATCTATCAGATCATTGTGGTAAAGCTCTGCCCCGATCTTCGTGAGCTCTTTCGTACTGACCGATGTAAAGTCATACCCCCGCAATGAGCTTTTCAAATCATCGAACAAAGACTCAGCAATCGGCCCTATCGTTCCAACAGCATCCTCAGCATTCTTTTTTGTGTACTGATTGGTTATCTCTAAAGGGTTTTTGATGACATAGGCATCTGCCTTCATCGACATAGCGGGCAAAATAACATTCATCAATCATCTCCATGGCTTTTTGATCCTCAAGTTAGATATCGCCATCCAACTTTAAAGCTTGAGAACTTTACTCACCAAACGCCCGGAGAAGATGTTGCGAATTATCTCAAAAGAAACATTTCTAACATCACCGGTTAACCCGGCGATGCATGAACCAACAAACTCATGTTCATCCGCAACCCGCTTGCGGTGTTCTGCGCCCAAAGCTTTCCGCCCTGACGAAGTATCGCGTTCCTGGCGATGCTCAGCCCCAGGCCAAACCCGCCATTGCCCGGCCGCGACCCATCCAGACGGATAAAAGGCAGGAAAATCCGTTCCAGATCAGCTTCCAGCACGCCACCACCCTGATCTTCTAACCACAAGTTCCAAAACTCGCCCTCACGTCCTCCTCCAAGGACTACCACACCGCCAGCCGGAGAGTGCCGAATAGCGTTGCGTAATATGTTTTCCAGTGCCTGGGCCAAGGTGTTGAGATTTCCGCGCACCCAGCAAGCAGCATCTATCTCACAACGCAATTGAGCGGCAGGCCAGCCACTTTCAAAACAGGCGTTTTCCGTGAGCATTTCCCACAACGCCTGGACCTGGATTGCTTCGTAGGGCAAGCGGGTGCGCTCAGTGTCGAGCCAGGCCAGCTGCAACGTGTCCTCCACCAGCCGTTGCATGCCGTCGACCTCGCGGCCGATGCGCTCGCGCAAGGCTTCCAACCCCTGCTCGCTTTCACTCGCAACGCGCAGGCGACTCAGTGGTGTGCGCAGTTCATGGGAAAGGTCGCGTAACAACTGTTGTTGCAGCGCCACTGTCGTTTGCAGGCGCTCGGACATGTGATCGAACGCCCTGCCCAGCTCACCCAACTCATCGGAACGGTTGGTGGTTCGGTACGACAACCGCACATTAAGCTGATCGGCGCGCCAGGCATTGGCTTGTGCACGCAGGTGATTGAGCGGCACGACCAGCAAGCGGTACAGCCCGATACAAAGCAGCAGGGTAAACAGGCCCGGGATCACGCCGTTGGTGATCACACGCCAGAACACTCGATAGCGTCCGGGCACAAAACGTGACGGCAGTTCGATGACAAGGCTGCCGGCGGACGGATCACCCGGGAATGGGACGCGCATCCATGGCCGGCCTTTTTTGTGTATGGGCCAATCGAGGCCGCGCAGAAAGGTCAGGCGTTCGATTTCCTGGTCCGTCAGCGGGTGGTTGCTCAAGGACTGCAAATCCCCACCGATGACACCCACCCAGCTCTTTTCCCGAAGTTGCATGCTCTGCAACCAGCTATCGACACCCTCATGCTGGCGCTGCTGCCAGGCCTGCTCGGCTTCGGCGGCATAGCGCGTCAGGGTGCCGCGAGCTTCATCTGACAGGAACTGGTTGCGCTGCTCCATATAGCGCCCCCAGGACCAGCTCAACCAGATCATCAACAGACAGAATGCCACCAGCAGGCAGGCGAGTTTCCAGAACAGCGAGTGCCGCCCTGGCAATTTACATTTCATCACTGGCACTCAGGATGTAACCCTTGCCCCAGACCGTGCGCACTTCGCGCTCGGTGTAGCCGATGGTCTTGAGCTTGCGACGAATCTGACTGATGTGCATGTCCAGGCTGCGGTCATGGGCAGCGTAACCGCGTTGCAGCACATGTTGATAAAGGAAGGCTTTGCTCAACACTTCATCATCGTTGCGATTGAGGGTTTCCAGCAGCCGATACTCGCTGCGGGTCAGCCCGGCCGCCTGCTCGCCATAAAAAACCTCGAAGCGTTCATCGTCAAAACGCAAACTGTCCGTTGCAGGGATAACCGCTACCGGCGTCGGCCGACGATCAAGGGCGACGCGGCGCAGGATCGCTTCGATGCGTACCCGTAACTCGACCATGCTGAAGGGCTTGGGCAGATAATCATCAGCCCCCAGCCGAAACCCGCTGATGCGATCAGCCTCGGCACCGAGCGCCGACATCAGCAGTACCGGCGTGGAATGACTCTGGCGCAGTTGCGTCAGCACCGACAACCCGTCCAGGCCTGGCAGCAGAATATCCATCAGCACCACATCGAAGGTTTGCCCACGGGCAGCATCGAGGCCTTCCTGGCCGTTCTGGCACCAGGTCACCTGAAAGCCGCTGCGGCCCAGATGCTCGTGAACATAGGCACCGAGCACGAGATCGTCTTCGATGGCGAGGATGCGGGGATAGCCGGAGGCGATAGGAGTCATGAGTATCTGCAAATAATTCTCAGTTGATAATTATTCAAGATTGCGCCGTGAGAGGCAACCCAAGGCATTCCCGAGCCTGCAAAAGGGCTGAATTGGCCGACGAACGACGACATCAATTTACGAAGATTGCCCGCCTGCAAATCGCTACACTGCGCAAGTGGTGCGTGCCGCACACTGGTGCAGGCCTATCGATAGCTGGATGCAGGAGAGATGCGTGCTCAAGAAACTGGGAATCAAAGGCCGCGTGCTGTTGCTGACGCTGTTACCCACCAGCCTGATGGCGTTGGTCCTGGGTGGCTACTTTACCTGGATGCAGCAATCGGACTTGCAAACCCAACTCATGCAGCGCGGTGAAATGATCGCCGAGCAACTGGCACCGCTGGTGGCACCGGCCATGGGCCACAAGAACAACGACCTGCTCGAACGCATTGCCACTCAGTCCCTCGAGCAACCGGACGTGCGCGCCGTGACCTTCCTCGCGCCGGATCGCACGCCACTCGCCCACGCCGGGCCGACCATGCTCAATCCGGCGCCACTGGGTGATGGCTCTCAGATGTTGCGGCGCAGTGGCAGCGACGCAACACGTTATCTGCAGCCGGTTTTCGGCAAGCATCGCAACCTGGCCGGTGACGTAATTCCCGATGAAGCCGATCGCCTGCTGGGCTGGGTCGAACTGGAGCTGTCGCACAACGGCATGCTGCTGCGCGGTTACCGCAGTCTGTTCGCCAGCCTGATGATGATTGCCGCCGGCCTTGGCGGCGCGGCGTTGCTGGCCTTGCGCATGGGCCACACCATCAACCGGCCGCTGACTCAAATCAAGCAAGCCGTGGCCCAACTCAAGGACGGCCATCTGGAGACCCGTCTGCCCCCCCTCGGCAGCCAGGAACTGGACGAATTGGCGTCCGGCATCAACCGCATGGCCGGCACCCTGCAGAACGCCCAGGAAGAACTGCAGCACAGCATCGACCAGGCCACCGAAGACGTACGCCAGAACCTGGAAACCATCGAGATCCAGAACATCGAACTCGATCTGGCGCGCAAGGAGGCGCTAGAGGCGAGCCGGATCAAATCCGAGTTCCTGGCCAACATGAGCCATGAAATCCGCACGCCACTCAACGGTATTCTCGGTTTCACTCATCTACTGCAAAAAAGCGAGCTGACCCCGCGTCAGCTCGACTATCTGGGCACTATCGAAAAATCCGCCGACAGCCTGCTGGGCATCATCAACGAAATTCTCGACTTCTCGAAAATCGAGGCCGGCAAGCTGGTGCTCGACCATATCCCGTTCAACCTGCGAGACCTGTTGCAGGACACACTGACCATCCTCGCCCCCGCCGCCCACGCCAAACAACTGGAACTGGTGAGCCTGGTTTATCGCGACACGCCGCTGTCGCTGGTAGGCGACCCGTTGCGACTCAAGCAGATCCTCACCAACCTGGTCAGCAACGCCATCAAGTTCACCCGCGAGGGCACCATCGTCGCTCGGGCCATGCTCGAAGAAGAATATGATGACAGCGTGCAACTGCGCATCAGCATTCAGGACACCGGGATCGGCTTGTCCAGCCAAGACGTACGCGCGTTGTTCCAGGCCTTCAGTCAGGCGGACAACTCGCTGTCCCGGCAACCGGGCGGTACAGGTTTGGGGCTGGTGATTTCCAAGCGGTTGATCGAACAGATGGGCGGCGAGATCGGCGTCGACAGCACACCGGGCGAAGGATCGGAGTTCTGGATCAGCCTGAGTCTGCCAAAAACCCGCGACGATACCGACGACCTGCCCGGCCCGCCACTGTCCGGGCGCCACGTCGCCGTGTTGGAAAACCACGAACTGGCCCGCCAGGCGTTGCAGCATCAACTGGAAGATTGCGGCCTCGCCGTTACCCCTTTCAATACGCTGGAAAGCCTGACCAATGGTGTTACAGGCGCCCATCAAACAGAGCGAGCCATCGACCTGGCGGTGCTGGGTGTCACCAGTAACGACATGCCACCCGAACGCCTCAATCAATACATCTGGGACCTCGAACACTTGGGCTGCAAAGTGCTGGTACTTTGCCCGACCACGGAACAGACACTGTTCCACCTCTCGGTTCCCAACCCTCACAGTCAACTTCAGGCCAAACCGGCTTGCACCCGCAAATTGCGGCGGGCGCTGTCCGATCTGGTCAACCCGCGCCAGATTCGCACCGAGCCTGGTGAGCCGGTTTCCAGTCGCGCGCCCAAAGTCCTGTGCGTCGATGACAACCCTGCCAACCTGCTACTGGTGCAAACCCTGCTCGAAGACATGGGCGCCAAAGTGCTCGCGGTGGAAAGTGGTTACGCCGCGGTCAAAGCGGTGCAACACGAGACCTTCGATCTGGTGCTGATGGACGTGCAGATGCCGGGGATGGACGGACGCCAAAGCACCGAAGCCATTCGCCAATGGGAAAGTGAGCGGCATTGCACACCGCTGCCAATCGTGGCGCTCACGGCCCACGCCATGGCCAACGAAAAGCGCGCCTTGTTACAAAGCGGCATGGACGATTACCTGACCAAACCGATCAGCGAGCGGCAACTGGCGCAAGTGGTGCTGAAGTGGAGTGGCCTGGCACTGCGCAACCAAAGCCCGGAGCGCCCCGGCGACAGTCACGCGAGCACTTACGACTTGCAAGTGCTCGATCACGAAGAAGGCCTGCGCCTGGCAGCCGGCAAGGCCGATCTGGCAGCGGACATGCTGGCCATGTTGCTGGCGTCGCTGGAGGCCGACCGCGAAGCGATTCGCCAGGCACAGGAAAGCCGTGACCACAACGCCCTGATCGAACGCGTCCACCGCCTGCACGGCGCGACCCGTTACTGCGGCGTACCGCAATTGCGCGCCGCCTGCCAGCGTAGCGAAACCCTGCTTAAGCAACAGGACCCAAAAGCCTTCGGCGCACTCGAAGAGCTCGACCGGGCAATCAATCGTCTGGCCGCCCAGGCGCGTATCAATGCTTGATTCAGCACAAGGCGCCGGGTGATTGAAGGGCTAATAATGTTGGCGCTGCCGAAGGCTGCGATCTTTTCAAACGATCACAGCCTCCGCCAGCTCCAACAAAGCGCGAGAACATCAGTGTTCAAGAGGACAGCATGCACACGATTCTTTTCAGCAGCCAGACCTACGACCGCGACAGTTTTCTCGCTGCCGACCTGCCGGCCGGCATCGAGTTGCACTTTCAACCAGCACGATTGAGCCTCGATACAGCAGCGCTGGCAGAACACCACGAAGTGGTCTGCGCCTTCATCAACGATGACCTGAGTGCCCCGGTCCTCGAACGCCTGGCAGCGGGTGGCACACGCCTGATTGCCCTGCGCTCGGCCGGTTATAACCATGTCGACCTGACGGCGGCCAAACGTCTGGGGCTGGCAGTCGTGCGCGTCCCGGCCTACTCCCCCCACGCGGTGGCTGAACATGCGGTGGCGCTGATCCTGGCGCTCAACCGTCGCTTGCACCGGGCCTACAATCGCACCCGTGAAGGCGACTTCACCTTGCACGGCTTGACCGGTTTCGATCTGGTGGGCAAGACCGTCGGCGTGGTCGGCACCGGGCAGATTGGCGCGGCGTTCGCAAAAATCATGAACGGTTTCGGCTGCCAGTTGCTGGCCTATGACCCTTATCCCAATCCACAGGTGGAGGCGCTGGGCGCCCGCTATTTGAGCCTGCCGCAACTGCTGGACGAATCGCAGATCATCAGCCTGCATTGCCCGCTCAACGAACACAGCAGGCATTTGATCAACCGCCAATCATTGGCACACATGCAGCCAGGCGCAATGTTGATCAATACCGGTCGCGGCGGCCTGGTGGACACCCCGGCGCTGATTGATGCCTTGAAGAGCGGGCAGCTGGGTTATCTGGGGCTGGACGTCTATGAAGAGGAAGCGCAGCTGTTCTTTGAAGATCGTTCCGACCTTCCGTTGCAGGACGATGTCCTGGCGCGATTGCTGACGTTCCCTAACGTCATCATCACCGCACATCAGGCGTTCCTGACCCGCGAAGCCCTGGGCGCCATTGCCGCGACCACCTTGCACAACATTGCGGCGTGGGAGGCCGGCACACCGCAAAACCAGGTCCTGGGTGACTGAACCTGATCGAAGGTCATGTGCCCGCGCCATGCTGCGTGTATGCCCGTGCTAGCATATCGCGCATATTTGGAGGACCCATGGTCGAACACGATTTCCGCTACAGCCTGATGAACCCGCAACACACCCTCACTGAATGCCGCGCACTGGTGCCGGGGCGCTATCAAGTCACCGGTAACGGCGGCTCGATTCGCAATAATGACGTGTTGGTAGTGACCCTCAAAGGTGCCAAGGACTTGTCCATGCGCCTGACCGTCGAAACGGTTCGCCACCTGATCAATCCGCCCGGCCAATGGGTCGCGGTCGCCAGTGGCCCGGTGTTCGGCGAACTGGCGATCCACACCTGGCAAGTGAACTGCGACAGCTGCGCCAAAGAGTTGAGCTTCGAGTTCGCGGTCGACGCCAAACTGGGCAACAAGGCCGAAAAGCCGGCCGCCAACGCGCGTATTGCCGAGCTGGGCTGGACCACCGTTGGTGAAAAACACCTGTGCCCGAAATGCCAGGAGCCTGCGTGATGAAACGCCTCGCTCTGACCACGATGGTCGGTGCAAGCCTGATGGGCTGCGCCGCCGATCCGGTGCAATTGCAACAGAACCGCAGCTACATCCTGGAGTGGATTGGTGAACGTCCATTGATGGACTACAGCCACCTGACCATCACGCTGGGTGAGGATGGTCGCGCCTACGGTAACGGCGGCTGCAACCACTGGTTCGCTCCGTACACGCTGGAAGGCAACAAGCTCAGTTTCGGCAAGATCGGCAGCACCCGCAAACTCTGCGCCCCGGCACTGATGGAACAGGAAAAACGCTTCCTCCAGGCACTGGAAAACGTGCAGCGCTGGGACGTGTCATCCGTCGAGCAGATGCGCTTCTGGCCGGCTGAAGGCAAGCCGCTGCGCTGGTGGCTTGAGGAAGGTTGATTCCTGAAAAAGATCGCAGCCTTCGGCAGCTCCTACAGAATGATTGCATTCTCATGTAGGAGCTGCCGAAGGCTGCGATCTTTGCTCTTATCTACGGCTCAATTCTTAGCCTGCAACGCCTCAAGCTTCGCCATCACCCCCGCCGCTGTCTGCTCGCCCACCAACTGTTCGCGCACCTTGCCCGTGTTATCGATGATGTAGGTCACCGGCAAGGCTTCACTGCGTGGAAGTTCGAACACCTCGGAAGGATCCTGCGCCAGCACGGTGAATTTGATCCCGAGTTTCTCGCTGGCACTTTTCAGCTCTTCACCCTGCACATTGTCGAAGTTGACCCCGAACACACCGACTTTCTTGTCCTTGAGCTGCTCGGCCAAGGCGTTCAATTCCGGGATTTCAGTACGGCAAGGTCCGCACCATTCGGCCCAGTAGTTGAGCACCAGCCATTTATTGTCCAGGCGCTCGGCGGCGACCTTTTGCCCGTTCTGGTCAACACCGTAGTCGTTACCGCAGCCCCCCAGCATCAACGTTCCAATGATTGTCAATGCCGCTGCCAGTCGCCTTGTCATGTCGTGTTCCTTGTGAAAAATTGAATGCGCCTGCGACCCATCGCCTCCCAAGGTTCAGGATTACGCGCTGCACAGTTAGAATAGCCGTCACCTTACGCAAGATGCGACCCGCTCATGACCGATCTGACGCTTTATCACAACCCGCGCTGCTCGAAATCCCGCGGTGCGCTCGAACTCCTCGAGGCCCGTGGCCTGACACCGACCGTGGTCCGCTACCTGGAAACCCCGCTGGACGCTGCGCAAATCCAGAGTCTGCTGGGCAAACTCGGCATCACCGCCCGGGAACTGCTGCGCACCGGCGAAGACGAGTACAAAACCCTCAACCTCGCGGACAGCAGCCTCAGCGAAGCGCAATTGATCGCCGCCATCGCAGCCCACCCGAAACTCATGGAACGACCGATTCTGGAAGCGGGTGACAAAGCCGTCATCGGCCGTCCACCGGAGCAGATCCTGGAGCTGCTGCCGTGAGCGCACCTTACATTCTGGTGTTGTATTACAGCCGCAGCGGCTCGACCAATGAAATGGCCCGGCAAATTGCCCGCGGAGTCGAACAAGCCGGCCTTGAAGCCCGGTTGCGCACGGTACCGGCGATTTCCACCGAATGCGAAGCCGTTTCGCCGGATATTCCGGTTGAAGGCGCCCTCTACGCCAGCCTTGATGACCTGAAAAACTGCGCAGGACTGGCGCTGGGCAGTCCGACCCGCTTCGGCAACATGGCGGCACCGCTCAAGTACTTCCTCGACGGCACCAGCAACCTGTGGCTGACTGGCGCGTTGGTGGGCAAACCCGCCGGCGTGTTCACCTCCACGGCCAGCCTGCACGGCGGCCAGGAAACCACCCTGCTGTCGATGATGCTGCCGTTGCTGCACCACGGCATGTTGATTACAGGTTTGCCGTACAGCGAATCGGCCTTGTTGGAAACCCAGGGTGGTGGCACACCCTATGGCGCCAGTCATCATGCCGGCGCCGATGGCAAAAGCGGCCTGGATGCCCATGAAGTGGCGCTGTGCCGCGCCCTTGGTATGCGCTTGGCCAAGACCGCACAAAAGCTGGAGGGCTGAGGGTGGCCAAGAAGCCGAAAGTTCTTCCCGCCCTCGAATGGCTCGAACCGCGCGTCAAGGCGATGCGCGCCGTCAGCCTGCTGTGCTTCTTCGGTTTGGTGGGGCTGCTGTGCGTTTATTACCTGATGGTCGCCGATCTGCACGGTGCACGGCCATGGGTGATTTTGCTGATCGAGCTGGTGCCGTTGCTGTTGTTGGCGCCCGGCATGATCACCGGCAGCCCGCGTGGACATTCGTGGATGTGCTTCGTGGTGAATTTGTACTTCATTAAGGGCGCATTGGCCGCTTATGACCCGAACCGGCAGATTTTCGGTCTGCTGGAGATGGCAGCAAGTTTGGCGGTGTTTACCTCGGCGCTGATGTATGTGCGGTGGCGGCATCAGTTGAACCGCAAGTTGGCGGGTGAAGGCGAGATGTCCATCGCCTGATAGAAAAAGATCGCAGCCTTCGGCAGCTCCTACATTGGAACGCGTTC
>NZ_JBOIBY010000369.1:0-2614 GCF_050739655.1 Pseudomonas sp.
CGCTCCTACAGACTCCGAAAAACCTGTGGGAGCGAGGCTTGACCGCGAAGAACGATAACGCGGTCTAACGCCCGATCACTGCGCCAACCACCCACCATCAATATTCCACGCCGCGCCCCGTACCTGACTACCGCCTTCACTGCACAGGAACAGCACCAACTCACCCAACTGTGGCGGCGTGACGAACTCCAGCGACGGCTGTTTCTCGGCCAACAGATCATGTTGCGCCTGCTGCGGATCGATACCGGTCGCAGCGCGGTCATCAATTTGCTTCTGCACCAATGGCGTCAGCACCCAGCCCGGACAAATGGCGTTGCAGGTGACGTTGCTGGTGGCGGTCTCCAGGGCGACCACCTTGGTCAGGCCGATCACGCCATGCTTGGCCGCCACATAAGCGGCCTTGCCCGTCGAGCCCACCAGGCCATGCACCGAGGCAATGTTGATCACCCGGCCCCAACCCTTGGCGCGCATGCCCGGCAGGCTCAGGCGTGTGCTGTGAAAAACCGATGACAGGTTAATGGCAATGATCGAATCCCAGCGCTCCACCGGGAACTCGTCCACGGGTGCGACGTGCTGGATGCCGGCATTGTTGACCAGAATGTCGACGCCGCCGAACTCACGCTCGGCATAGCTGATCATGTCGGCGATTTGCGCCGGGTCGCTGACGTCGGCGGGGTGATGGCCAACCTTGCCGCCGAACTGCTCGACTTCGGCAATCACCTTAGAAGCATCGCCGAAACCATTGAGGATCAGATTGGCGCCGGCCTTGGCCAGGCTCAGGGCGATGCCCAGGCCGATGCCGCTGGTGGAGCCGGTAACCAGTGCGGTCTTGCCCGAAAGAGTCGTCATGAATGCCTCACACAATGCCAGTGGCGTAGAAAGTGCCGATCACCACAAAAACCGCCAGGGTCTTGATCAGCGTAATACAGAAAATGTCTTTGTAAGCTTCGCGGTGGGTCAGGCCGGTCACGGCCAGCAAGGTAATCACCGCGCCGTTGTGCGGCAGGGTGTCCATGCCGCCACTGGCCATCGCGGCCACCCGGTGCAGCACTTCCAGCGGAATATTGGCGGCGTGGGCGGCGGCGATGAACTGCTCGGACATCGCGGCCAAGGCGATGCTCATGCCACCCGATGCGGAACCGGTGATACCGGCCAGCAGCGTCACGGTGATCGCTTCGTTGACCAGTGGGTTGGGAATGCTCTTGAGCCAGTCGGCCAGCACCAGGAAGCCCGGCAGCGAAGCGATCACGGCACCGAAGCCGTATTCCGAGGCAGTGTTCATCGCAGCCAGCAATGCACCGCTGACTGCGCTTTTACTGCCTTCGGCGAGTTTGCTGCGAATCGCCTGGAAGCCAAACAACAGCACCATGATGATGCCCACCAGCAGCGCTGCCTGAACGGCCCAGATCGCCGTCAACTTGGCAATTTCGGTGGTGACCGGCGCGGCCATGCCCGGTAGCGCCAGGCTGTGGGTCTTGCCGTACCACTGTGGAATCCACTGGGTGAACAGCAGGTTCATGATACCCACGGCCAACAACGGCGACAGGGCGATCCATGGGTTGGGCAGCTTGATGTCCGCGGCGGTCTCCGGCTCGTTGCGCAAGTCGCTTCCATAGCCTTCGCCCAAGCGCTGGGCCTTGTTGCGTTGGCGCTGGAGAAACAGCATGCCGGCGCAGAACACGAAAATCGTTCCGATCACGCCCAGCCACGGCGCCGCCCAGGCGGTGGTGTTGAAGAACGTGCTGGGGATGATGTTCTGGATCTGCGGGGTGCCGGGCAGGGCGTCCATGGTGAACGAGAAGGCGCCGAGGGCAATGGTTGCTGGGATCAAACGCTTGGGGATGTTGCTCTGGCGGAACATTTCAGCGGCAAACGGATACACCGCGAACACCACCACAAACAGCGACACGCCACCGTAAGTGAGCAAGGCGCAGACCAGCACAATCACCAGCATCGCCTGACGGGTGCCAAGCAAGCGGATGGCTGCCGCTACGATTGAGCGCGAGAAGCCGGACAGTTCGATCAACTTGCCGAATACCGCTCCGAGCAGGAACACCGGGAAATACAGTTTGATGAAGCCGACCATTTTCTCCATGAACACCCCGGTAAAGGCAGGCGCGACGGCGGAAGGGTCGGTGAGCAGGACAGCGCCGAGGGCGGCAATCGGGGCAAAAAGGATAACGCTGTAGCCACGGTAAGCAGCCAGCATCAGCAGCGCGAGGGCTGCCAAGGCAATGATCACACTCATGGTGTGTCTCCTGAGGATTGTTATTTTTGTATAGGTGAAACTTTGTAGGAGGGGGCTATAGCGAGTTTTGTGCCATGATTGTAAGCAATTGAAATATAAGGAAATAACTGTGTTGGTCAAATTGTATTAGAAGTGTTTGTCTCGATTTTGAGACTTGTAAGCCAGTAATGGACCCATCGCTAGCAGGCTAGCTCCCACAAGGTCACTTACATAACAGGAGAATTCAGAAAACTGTGGGAGCTAGCTGTGATCTCTCTGTAGGTTGTTCACTCGGGGCTTTTCCGGGAAATTGGAGGTGCGAACCAAACCAAGCTCCGGGAGGCCCCGAGTGAACACTCACAAAAATGCCCGATTAACCGTTTGTGG
>NZ_JBOIBY010000370.1:0-3293 GCF_050739655.1 Pseudomonas sp.
CCACAAACGGTTAATCGGGCATTTTTGTGAGTGTTCACTCGGGGCCTCCCGGAGCTTGGTTTGGTTCGCACCTCCAATTTCCCGGAAAAGCCCCGAGTGAACAACCTACAGAGAGATCACAGCTAGCCTGCTAGCGATGCAGACGCCACGGTCTACCCGCCCGGCGCCAACCCAAAAAACGCCTGAATCAACCGCAAATCCCGCCGCCGCTCCAGGCACCCCATCATGTGCCGGTTCACCAACCCCTCACCAATGATCGGCACCGCCGCCACTCGCGGGTCATGGCTGACTTCCACCGACGACACCACGCCCACTCCCAACTCTGCGGCAACGGCCTCGGTCACCGCTTCTCGACTGTCCAGTTCCAGCAAAACCCGTGGGTGCACATTCGCCTGGCCGCAGGCCTCATCGAATGTTCGCCGGGTAATCGAACTCGGCTCACGCAACACCATGATCACCTGATCCAGCTCCTTGAGCTGCACGCCCTTGGTCTTGCGCGCCCACGGATGCCCGTCGGGTACCAGCGCACAAATCCGTGACTCGTTCAGGGCCTGCAAATGCAGGCCCTTGCGCGGCTCAACTTCAGTGAGTACCGCCACGTCGGCATGCTCGGACAACAGCGCGGCGAGGGTTTCCTGAGCGTTGCCCAGACGCAGGTTCACGGTAATCCCCGGATAGCGCGCGCGCAGGCTGGCAAGCATCGGCATGACCATGTGCGGGCCGTCCGCCGCCACCTCCAGGCGCCCGGTCAGCAATTGGCGGTTGGCCTCAAGCATCACCTGCGCCTCTTCGGCCAGGCTGAACATCGCCCGGGTGATCGCCGCTAATTTAGTGCCCTCTTCCGTCAACTCCACCCGGCGCGCGGTACGGCGCAACAGGGTGATCTGGTAGTGCTCCTCCAGCGCCTTGATGTGACCGGTGACCGCCGGCTGGCTGATGAACAGCCGCGCGGCGGCGCGGGTGAAGCTGCCTTCACGGGCAACCGCATCAAAGGCACGGAGCTGGAACAGATTCATGAATAACCCTCACTGATGGCTGGCATAACAACAAACAATTTGATTGATAGCTCGGCAAATTGCAATTTAAGCCCCGTAGCTTCATCCCATCGATTGCGAGGACACGAGAATGAGTATTGCCGCACCCATCCTGCTCACCCCCGGCCCGTTGACCACGTCCGCCCGCACCCGTCAGGCGATGATGGTTGACTGGGGTTCATGGGATGACCGCTTCAACCAACTGACCGCCAGCCTGTGCGAGCAACTGCTGGCGATCATCAACGGCGCCGCCACTCACCACTGCGTGCCTTTGCAAGGCAGTGGCACCTTCGCTGTCGAAGCGGCAATCGGCACCCTGGTGCCTCGCGATGGCAAAGTATTGGTGCTGATCAACGGCGCCTACGGCAAACGACTGGCGAAAATCTGCGAAGTCCTCGGTCGCTCGTTCAGCACCTTCGAAACCGCCGAAGACGAACCGACCACCGCCGCCGACGTCGACCGTCTGCTGCGCGCCGACACCAGCATCACCCATGTGGCATTGATCCACTGCGAAACCAGCACCGGCATCCTCAATCCGCTGTCGGACATTGCCCAGGTCATCGCGCAACATGGCAAACGCCTGATCATCGACGCCATGAGCTCCTTCGGCGCCCTGCCGGTGGATGCGCAACAGATTCCGTTCGACGCACTGATCGCAGCTTCCGGCAAATGCCTGGAAGGTGTTCCAGGCATGGGCTTCGTCTTCGCCCGTAAAGAGTCCCTGACCAGCGCCGCCGGTAACTCGCATTCGTTGGCGATGGACCTTCATGACCAGCACACCTACATGGCCAAGACCGGCCAATGGCGCTTCACCCCGCCGACCCACGTGGTCGCTGCGCTGCACGAAGCCCTGCTGCAATACAACGAAGAAGGCGGCCTGCCGGCGCGACACGAACGCTACGCCGCCAACTGCCAGGCGTTGATGGAAGAGATGAGCAAGCTGGGCCTGCGCAGCTTCCTGCCTGCCGCCATCCAGGCGCCGATCATCGCCACCTTCCACGCCCCGAAAGATCCGCGCTACCAGTTCAAGGAGTTCTACGAACGGGTCAAGGCAAAGGGCTACATCCTCTACCCCGGCAAACTGACCCAGGTCGAAACCTTCCGCGTCGGCTGCATCGGCCATGTCCAGCCAGCCGAGATGCGCGAAGCCGTCGCGGCCATCGGTGAAGTGTTGCGCGAGATGGAAGTGCTCGACATCTGAAACACCCCTAATCCCTGTGGGAGCGGGCTTGCCCGCGATTACGGCCTGACAGTCACCAAAGATGTCGACTGACCGGCCCCCATCGCGAGCAAGCTCGCTCCCACAGGAAAGCCGAACTCCCGAATAGCTCGATCTCACAGGAATTTATTCACCATGAACTACACCAACCCGACCCAACTTCAAGCCGCCATCCTCGACTGGGCCGGCACCGTCGTCGACTTCGGTTCCTTCGCCCCAACGCAGATCTTTGTCGAAGCGTTCGCCGAGTTCGACGTCCAGGTTTCCATCGAAGAAGCCCGTGGCCCGATGGGCATGGGCAAGTGGGACCACATCCGCACCCTGTGCGATCAACCACAAGTCGCCGAGCGTTATCGCAAAGTGTTCGGACGCACGCCGACCGACGATGACGTCACCGCCATTTACCAACGCTTCATGCCCCTGCAAATCGAGAAAATCGCCGAACACTCGGCACTGATTCCCGGCGCACTGGACACCATCGCCAACCTGCGCCAGCAAGGCATCAAGATCGGTTCCTGCTCCGGCTACCCGAAACAGGTCATGGACAAGGTTGTTGAACTGGCGGCTACCAATGGCTACGTTGCCGATCATGTGGTCGCCACGGATGAGGTACCGAACGGCCGCCCTTGGCCGGCCCAGGCCCTGGCCAACGTGATCGCCCTGGGCATCGACGATGTCGCCGCTTGCGTGAAAATCGACGACACCGTCCCAGGCATTCTCGAAGGCCGCCGCGCCGGCATGTGGACCGTGGCGCTGATCTGTTCGGGCAACGCGTTGGGTCTGGACTACGATGGCTTCCGCGCCCTCGACAGCGCAACGCTGGACAGCGAACGCAAGCGTATCCATGCCATGTTCGAAGGCTCGCGTCCGCACTACATGATCGACACTATTACCGATCTGCCGGAAGTTATTGCCGATATCAACAAGCGCTTGGCCAAGGGCGAAATGCCGCAGTCCAGCTGATATCCCGGCCACCACTACTCTGTGTAGGAGCTGCCGCAGGCTGCGATCTTTTGATCCTGGGTTTTAAAAACAAGATC
>NZ_JBOIBY010000371.1:0-28190 GCF_050739655.1 Pseudomonas sp.
CCGCCTCGATCTTGAACTCATCGGTGTACCGCTTCGTACTCATAACCACCTCCGCCTAAGCCATAGTTTATGGCCGCGAGGTGTCTACGGAACCCTGGGCGATTCAGTGCTAAGCATGAGTCCGGTGGCGTGTCAACAATTATTGCTCTGGTTAAAGAGCGGCAGGCGTGAGAGAGCCGCCAGTGGCGGTGCTTCCGAGTTAGGATACCCGAAGATTTGCTTCGGCCCGGCGTCAGGAGTCTGCTGGACGTCGGGTCACCGGAACCTCAGGCTTACGATGCGTGGCTTCCTCTCTGCCACGGTTTGACATCGTATCATCTGGTGCTTCGGGCCGGCCCCGAGCGAGGGGGGGGGGGCTGCCAATTCAGTCGATGCAACTAAGCCTGGGAATGCGGTGAAAGCGTCTTCTGCTGTCTGTCCGCTGCCGTCAGTTGGTCCAGCAAGTTGCGCGAAGAGCTGTAGCGATGCGCCGTAGGGAATCCATCTCAACGTGCAGACTCGGATGCGACGGTCAGCGACTCTGATGTCGATGGGAGCGACGCGGGATGCGTTAGAAAGCTGGGGCGCCGACGAATGCAAGCTGAGTGGGCTAACGGCATTGGTGGCATTGATCGGACTGGCGGAGGTGCAAAGCATCCTCTCGCTGTTCGAGCCCTCGGCTAAGCGTAGCCTTGTAGCTGCATACTGGCTCGCGATGTGCCGGGGCTATAGGGTGGGCTCTACCACTCACAAAGGGCTCGGTGCCTTTCAAGTTGCCCCTTGTCAACTGCGTGACCCATGACGGCTGGACTTGCCAACGGCCTCCCAGCCAGTTCTTCGTAGTTGGAGCCAGCAAGTGAGGGGGAGACGCAAATCCGCATCGTGGTCGTTTCGACGCCAACGAGGTTAAGGTCAAAGAGGGTGTGCACGTCTGCTCGGAGCAATAGGCCGTTCGAAACGATGTCGGTTCCCTTGCCCATGTAGCGATGGATGTGGGCCGCCTCAAGGACGTCGACTACCCCACAACCAGTCATGGCGCACTTGCTCCCATAAGCCTCCAGAAGGGCGGCCCGAAATTCTCTTTGACCCTGGCGTTGCACGATGGACTTGAACACCCGATCTCTCTGATCCTCGACGCTCTCTGGAAGGAAGTACCCGGATTCGTCGACGAGCTGACGCTGCTGCTCAAGCCGCGTCAAGGTGGTGGGGGATACGGGAGTGGGAGGCCCAACCTTCAGCAGCTTGATAAGTACACCGGTGACCTCCGGACCAACGTTTTTCGCCGGCTTCAGGCCCTCAATCCAGTCTTCCTTAAGCTGTTCCAAGACATGAGAGATGTTCTGCATGCGGTATTCCCAAGCCTAGGGCGTGCGACCGTGTTCGAGGGCGAGCTCTCGGTAGAGCTGCGTCTTGTTCAGCTTCATGCCGTCTGCAGCACGCTGCTGCATCCATCTGTACGCCTCAACGGAGGCAGCAAGTTGTTGGTGGGTCCAATCGTCCATGCAGCCTTCCCCTCGCCCTATGCGAATCCACGATTCGATAGGCTAGGAGTATGCCGTAGACGTCAGGGTGTGGCGAAATCCAGCTACTAGGCAGGGCGCTTAGGGCCGTGAGAGGACCAGAGCGTGTCAATGCGGCAGAGGTCAAAATCCGTCCCATAGGCCAGCGCAGCCTCCTCAGGTGGAAGGTCTACGTACCAACTAAGCTCCTTCTCGTCCATCCCGGCTTCTGCGTGGTCGATGGCAAAGAAGCTGAGCATCGCCTCGTCAAAGGTTCGCAACCAATCCGAATCAATTCGTTCCATCCGCTTCACTCCCGTGGATGGACGTAGATTACGTGCGTCCCATCCCAGATCTTGCGACTGCCGCTAGCCAGTTGCGCCAATGTTTAGGCAGCGCCAACCAAGCTGCCCAGATCAACAGAAACAAGCGATTTCCCATCTCCCCACTCATCCCGCATGGTGCACATCGGAGCGTAGAAACTCTTCTAGTCGCATAATGTTGGACGTCCCTATGTCGGGAGGGTGGCTTAATACAACACCCCCTGAGGAAATACGCCCGCCGATTGCGACTAGACGGTTTCTAACCTCCCGACTCCCTTGCCGTCCCGGCGAGGGATCTTCCTGCCGGAGGTCCAACATGCTGCTTACGACGTCGCACAGTTCGTTAGGGTTCGTGCCACCTATCCCCAAGCCATACGCCCGCCCACCTTGCAGTCACCAAGGTGGCGTGGCGGCGCATTCCACCCATGCGCAGCACATTGCCGTCGAGATTGTGCCTTACCTTCGATTGCCAAGCCGCTGGCTTGACCGGTTGGGGCTGGTCACGGACGTATCTCAGCACCGAGCCCAAGCCCGGTGGCGTCACGCTGACGATCAGCCGAAGGCCAATGACAGTCCACGCGTAGAACCCGATGAAGCCTCAGCGGAAGTCCTGCTGAGCTGATTGTCCCTGAGTGGTGGGCCCAGCCTGACGGCACGCGGCACACCCTACAGGGCGTTCGAAGCTTGGCGACATTGAACGCCAAGCCTCCGTAGCCCCGCGCTCTGAATCTCACCAACGAGCATGCCATTGCACCGCAGGTGCGGTGCGTACGCGCATGCCCGCTCAACCCGAAGCACCAGGAGGAAGTCATGAAGAAGAGTGTCTTGATCCAGCTGGAGATCGATGAAGCGCTGCTCATCAAGTTCGAGGCCGCCACGGCAACCGAAAACCTTACCGGAGCGCAGGTGCTCCGGCAGCTGATGCGGGAGTACGTGTACATGCACTGTCGCACGGAGGCGCACAACGAGGCGAAGCGCCTGGAATCGGCCAAGCGCGTCTCGGCGATTGTCGCCCTGGATGCGCTCATGGCGTCCAACCACGTGCCAGATGCGGTGGCCCGGTTCGCGGACGATGACCGGGATGTGGATGAGATGGGGCGGCGGCAGCATGGGTGGAGCAATGAGCCAGGTGTGTCGTACTGACACGCCCCGTGGCTTGGCACAGAGGCTGGCAAGGATCGGAAGTAGAGGCCGTTGGCGACAGCCTCCAGTGCCATGCCTGCCTCACGTAAGCGCTGGTTCGATTGCCGTCGAGTACCGAAGGGCTTGTTCAACGTGCCGCAATCGATGAGCATGAGGCCAGCGCCGCATGGATGCATTCGCTGGCCTCGGTGCCTCCCGCACCGTGATGGCACATTCGCCCGTTGGGCATTGCAGGCTGACATCAGTAGAAGGAAGAGGGATGCCTTTGGATATCAAGTCAACCGGTGACGCCGACCCGAATCAAGGTAGGGATTTCCGGATCTCACTGGCCCGCATGCTCCCAACTATCCTGCCGGATGGGGGCGATGGCATCGAGTACCAGTATGCATTCTTGCGTGACAATCGCCGGATCGGCGGACTGGGCATCTTTGGAGACGAAGTCACGTTGGACGCGTCCGGGGGTCGTGAAAAGCTGTATACGGTCCACCTGACGCGAGCCTCGGATATCGAGTCAGTGCTGCATTTCAAGCGGGCAATAGGCAATGAGGATGACGATTTCTCGTTCATCCGCAGCATCGCACAGGGCTTGGTTGAGGTCTTCGCGAGGAGTCGCAGCAACGTCGACCCACAGTGCAACAGGGTGACAACGACTGTGGACGCCCTGGCCCAGAATGGCGTTGGCCTTCCTGAGGGAGCCTCCGTGCTCTCCGAGTGCCAGATCATCTTGGCCGAGAACCTTGTTCCGGGTCGCGAAAGATAGGGTCTGCCATGGCTGAGTTGAAAGAGATTCTTGTACCAGCGCCGCGCATCATTGCCGCCAGCCTGCCGGAGGATCCGGATCATACCGAGTACCAATACATGTTCTACGTCGCCGGCAAGCGAGTCGGGGGTTTGGGCTTGTTCGGATGGGAGGCCATGGTTGAGGGGGCCGTTGGACCGGAGAGGGTATTCACTCTTGATCTTGGGCGCAGCTGGGTCCTGGAATCACTGTTGCGCTTCAAGCAGGAGATCGGCAGCACCGACGACGACCTCACGTTCGTAATTGGCATGGCGGAGAGACTTGTCATGGCAAACATGGATCACAGCAGCAGCAAGTACGGCATTCGCTACGTCGCAGAGACCACCGAAGAGCTACTTGCGCGTCATGGTATGACGGGGCTGAGCACGGATATGCCAATGACCCAAGGGCGAATCCTGCTTGCCCAGGCAGCCAACGTCCGGACGGCATGAGGCGGGAAAGGAACGCGTTGGACCGCTCCTGGCGTAGCCGAGCCGCTCGCGCGAGTCAGAATTTCCCGATAGCTCGAGCGGGTGACCTGTGACAATCTTCTGCGTCGCACGGGCGGGTCGGTCGGGCTATGGGGTGCTGATTGGAGTGGCCGATGCCCGAGAGCGACGTGGTTGGGGTGCGCAGGATTGAAGCACACGGAATGCTTGAAGCTGAATAAGGAAGGACGATGCCCCTTGGTTTCCAGTCCAGATCACATTCCTCCTACGATCCGGCCAGCGATGTTTCGATCCCGCGGCCAAGAATTCTTCCAACTACTCTGGCCAGTGGCAGGGGGGGTGCCGAGTACCAGTACTCGTTCTATCGCGGTGACCACCGGATCGGTGGACTCGGCTTCGAGGGGCACGATGAGGTTGTGGTAGATGGGGCATTTCGGGAATGGGTGTTCACGTTTGATCTTGGCCGAGAGGCAATCATCAAGTCCATGCTCCGACACAAGCAGGACTTCGGAGTGACAGACGACGATTTCACTTTCCTGCGCGGGCTTGCGCAAGGTCTTGTGCTTGCCTATGCAGGCTTCAACGGCAACGACGACAATCTCCGCTACGTTGCTTTGACCAATGTCGGTGCGATGCAAGGCGCCGGCGTTGTCATCTCCGACGATTCATTGATCCAGCCCGATGGACAGCTTGTCCTGGCTGCCGTGACGGTTCTGGCCAGCATTGACCAGCGAAGCGCCTGATCCTGCCGCAGCATACTGCGCCCTGAGCAAACGGAAGGAAGAGGTGCCCAAGCGGAATCGTCGGTTACCCAAAACCACCAGGATCCAGCCCCCACGAAGCGACGAGCTACACGGAGTACTCAACTGATGATCTTTCAACCCCGATTGGATTCTTCCTTTGATCCGATCCATCGAGTGTCAATTCCGGAGCCTCGAATCCTTCCTGCCGTGTTGCCAGACGGCCAGCAGGTTACGGAGTATCAGTACGCGTTCATCCGCGACGGAAGAAGGATAGGGGGACTGGGCTTCTTCGGCACAGACGCTGAAGTCGAGACGGATGGACTCACAGAGTGGGTTTTCACTTTCGATCTTGGCCACGACTGGCTTGTTTCATCGATGGTCGAGTTCAAGCAGACGCTGGGTGATACAGATGACGACTTCACCTTTGTGCGCAGCCTCGCAAACGGACTTGTGATGGCATACGCAGGGCAGGTCAGAAATGAAGACAACCTGCGATACGTGGCCGTCACTACGTCTGCAGCACTGGCTCAGGGCGGCGTGGAGATGCCGGACGGAACAGATGTTGCAGCCGATGGCGTGATCGTCTTGGCCCAGGTGGTGGTTCCCGCGCATGCTGGTTGAGGCTTGGGAAGACACCAGCTAGTCCAGTTAAATGTACATGCGCAGGTTGCCAGTACGACTCGCAGGTAAGCTATGACAATCATCCTTGGCGTGGCGGGTATGGTGCCGAGCACCGGGGCGGTGTCACCAGAACTGAAGCAAACCAAGGAAGAGTGATGTCGATCAACTTCAAGCCAAGCGCAAACACCTCGTTTGATGAGGGTAGTGGCGTCACAATTTCGCATCCTCGAATTCTTCTGGATGCGCCAGTGGACGGAGTTGCCAGCGTCGAGTACCAGTACACGTTCCGCCGAGGCGGTGAGCGGGTGGGTGCCATGGGGTTCTTCGGAACCGAAGTCGCTGCCGAGTTGGATGGGCAGCGTGGCTTGATCTACACACTCGATCTGCGCCCTGCTGAAGTACTCATGGATATGCTGAAGTTCAAGAGGTTATTTGGCGACACAAGCGACGAGTTCGTCTTTGTCCGCTGCCTGGCACAAGGCTTGGTGAATGTTTTCGCAGGCAAATCCGCCAATCACGAGAGCAGACGCTATCTGGTCGTCGCCAGCGCCGAAGACTTGGCACAGGTTGGTGCGCCCGCACTTGCCGGCCACCTTGCGCTGGCTGACGGAAGTATCATCCTCGCTAAGTTGTTTGTTCCTGCGCATGTTGCCTGACGGCGGCGCCATGCCAAGTTCAAGGAATCGCCGAATGAGGATGGGAATATGACTATCGACTTCAAGCCAAGAGGAACATCGTCCTTCGATCAGCAAAGTGGAGTTCACATCCCGCTGCCACGAATGCTCCCGCATACCTTCGCCGATGGTCTCGAGGGTGTCGAGTATCAGTTTTCCTTTCGCAGAGGTGATGAGCGAATCGACGGATTGGGAGTCTTCGGCACCGAACAGGTCGTTGAGACGTCTGGCCAGCTTGAGCGGGTGTATGCCATTGATCTCAGCTCGGCATCTGCCCTGAAATCCATGCTGCGCTCAAAAGAGAGTTTTGCAGCCACCGATGACGACCTCATCTTTCTTCGGGGCTTGGCTAGGGGCTTGGTTGACGTAATCGCAAGCCAGCACGGCGATGGGGAGCGCCTCTCCTGCGTTGCATACACAGGTGCGGAGGCGCTATCCAGCCTTGGCATTCCCGTCCCCGTCAGTGCAGATGCCCTGGAGCAGGGAGTCATCGTCCTCGCGGAAGCTAGCGTTCCTGCTCATCGGGGGTAAGGGTGGTGGGCAATCCTTTCGGTGTGGCGTCGTACTGCTCAGGCGTACGTTTGGCTAGCAAGTTGTCGGTAGAAGGACGCCTAGACTGGCGTTCCGGTCTGCAGTTGCTGACATGTCGGCTTTAGCCAGCTCTGGGTGAGGCGGCCCACAAGTGTGTCGGGTGTGAGGGCGCCTGTTGTATACCTTGGCCACCGCGTTGGAATCAATGACCATTGGGCGGCAAAGTAGCTATCGATAGGCAACGACCTCGCAGATTGCGCTTGCCTGCACGAGATCGGCGGGCCGACAGGCGGGATTTCTAAAGGAAGAGACATGACGATCGACATCGTCCCATCAACACCATCTCTCTTTGAAGTGCGCAATAGCGTGACCATTGCTCTTCCCAGGATGGTTTCCCATACGTTCTCTGATGGGCGTGGAGGAGTTGAGTATCAGTACGCGATTCTACGGGGCGACGTTCGCATCGGAGGTCTTGGGCTCTTCGGTACTGAAGACGCTGTTGCGGGTTCGACTCAGCGTGCCAGGGTTTACCCACTTGATATGACTCTGGCATGGGTACTGGAGGGTGTGCTTGGCTTCAAGAGGACGCTGGGCAACAGCGATGACGACTTTGCGTTCCTGCAAAGCCTTGCAGGAGGCTTGGTAAACTTCTTCGTCAAGCATGGGCGGACAAGTTTCAGCCGGCGCTACATCGCAATCACTCATGTCGACGCGCTGGTAGGCGCGAGCATTGCTGTGCCTGACGGCGTCCCTTTGCTACCCAATGGAACGATCGTGCTCGCCGAGTCGTTCTTGCCCGCGCGTGCAGCCTACGGCGAGCCCTCGTGACCAAGTTCGTCTTCTATGACCTCGTTCGAACCGCGCCCGCCCTTGCAATGAATTCTTCAGGTGGCGGCCAACGGAGAACTGCTCGCGCGTTATGGCAAGATAGGCCTGAGCGCGGGTAAGCGAATGTTCGAGGCGAAAGCTCTGTTTGTTCTAGCATCCTGCCCCGTGCGAGGAAGATGAGGCCAGGTGGTGCGCCTCGCTACACGGTGAGCAGCATAGGACTTTTCTGATGGCCGTCTCAGCCATCGCCGTGGCATTCTGGGAGAGCTGTATGAAGTGGCGCCGCCCGTAGTGCGCTGGCGATGCCCAAGTGGGTTCGGCGTCCTTGGGGAACTTCTACGGACACGGTTGGATGTATAGGAACAATGGCTTGCCCAAAAAGGAAGATTGATGCCGCTCCACTTCATGCCAAGAGAACGATCTGCGATTGACCTGGCCAGTGGCGTCTCGATTCCGAGGCCGCGAGTGCTACCCAGCGCTGAGGTACATGGAGCGGGGTCAATCGAGTTTCAGTACGCCTTCCTGCGCGATGGAGAGCGTATCGGTGGCATGGGCGTCTTCGGGTATGAAGCGGTTGTTGACCAAGCAGGGGGCCAAGAGTCGGCGTGCACCTTGGATCTCACGCCAGACTGGGTTCTGGAGGACATGCTCCGATTCAAGAAGACCTTGGGCAACACAGATGACGACATCACGTTTGTAGAGGGACTTGCGCAAGGATTGTTGAATGCGTTTGCCGGCCAAACCAACAACACGGATGCAATGCGCTACACGGCAATCTCAAGTGTTGACGCACTGGCTCGCGTCGGAGTTGAGATTTCAGATGCGTATCAACGGCTGACTGATGGGAAAGTCGTCCTGGCGGACGCCTACGCTGCCGCGCACGCATCAGGACTTGTACCATCGGCTTGAAATGCAGCACGACTGGAGTATGGCCTTGCGAAATCTAGAGCATCTTTTCGTTGCGAGTTTCGTCCTGCTGGGCGGCATGGCTTTGTCCGCTTGCGCGCATACCTCTGCACAATCCGCGTCGACACTCGTCAGGGAACCCACTGCCATGCCCACCACGGAAACGTCCGCTACGGCGGACAATCGCAAGCTCAGCGCCGAAGAAATCGGCCGGCGGTTTTTGAAGCTGATCGAAAGCATAGAATCAAAGAGTGACATCAATCCTGAGCATATTCAGCGCGTCCTTCAGATGCGGATATTTCCCGTGCAAGATCCAGATGGCGCCTATGCAGTCGAGGGGTTGCTTGATGACGATACGCGATACTCAATTACATATCTTCCAGGGTTGATCAAAGAGAATTATTTGCAGCCGCACAGCGTGGGCTTGTTCTTCGACTATCCCGCTTGCCCTTTGAATTATTGGGCCATCGGAAGAAAGTTGGAGGAATCAAAAAAGTACAGCGTTGCTTCGAATGTCACTCCCCCTCACGAAGGGGGGGCGGGGGCGCGAATTGGCTGGGAGTTCTATGACTTTGACAACGGTATATCAGTCAACTTTTCCGTCAATTTAGTGTCTCCCGACGCTGATAAAAAGATGGATCGCATATGCTCAATGTCCATCGGCGTACTAAACTAGCCAAGCAGGGTAAGTGAATGGCAAGCCCAAGCACCCAACTAGAAGCTGCGCTTGCACAGTTTTCCGGACAGCAAGGCGTGACGCCGGATCAAGTGGCGCAACTGCGTGCTGCACTCACGGCAGATGCAAGGCTTCTACGACAATTTGACCAGGCGGCGCAGGCGGAGCACTTGAAAGGCTTTGCATTGCAGGCCGCCAACAGCAATATACATAATTTGGTCGGAGCCTACGATATCCAGAGTGGTGTCGTCATGTTGCCGCGGGCGAGTTTTCAAACAACTGGACCAGCCCCAAGCACCGACCTGAAGGCAACGCTGAAAGTTCAGCAAATGTCGGTAGAGTTTGGCAACAGCACCTACCAGGACGCGGCGAGCAACAGCCACAGCGTCACTCAGGACATGGTGGATAACCTGCAATCCACCATCAACAATTCACCGGTACTCGCCGATGAGATCAAGAGGGCGGTGACGACCCTCGATCCAACTGATCGGAACCGTCGAGCTCAACTTGAACACTTTGGGTTCGTTGGCCCAGGTGTAGCAGCAGGTGGCACCTATGACGGCATAAACAAAGTTATGCACCTGCCACCGCTTGGCCTACAAACGAATTCAGCAAGTAATCCGCAAGGACGATTCAGCGACATCGATATGACGTTTGTGCTGGGGCACGAAATTCAACATGGCTTCAACCATACAGCTAAAGTCCAGGCAACCAACACGTTTCTACGAAACGTAGGTGCCCAGGCGCGCGCCATTGAGCCGGTGCACGACTATACGGATGAATTACGAACCTACATTCAGGCCGGACGCGAGGACGAGGCAAGGGCAGAGATTGCGGGATGGAACGCGGTGATGAGCCGTGAGCGGCAAGGAAATCCAAGCGCAGATTTGGATCACATGCTAAAAATATCTAATGTCAGGCTGCGTGATTTTGTCCAACAGGATCCAAGCACAACGATGCCAAAGGCAAGTGCCCTCTCTGGCCTCACCTTCGACCAGAACGGCAGTCTGCCGCAGACCTCTGCCAACATTGCCGCGATGGGTCAACACTATTTTGATCGCCCATCGCCAGACTACGCGCAATCGGGCCAGCGTCCGGTCGGGCTCGGCGAGCACAAGAATCTCGCTGGTAACCTTCAACCTACCGCGGACTATCCCAACTACTACGGTACGTGGGCGGTGGAGCAAATCCTAGTGGCCGAGGATCAGGCCAACGTCGTCCATCGAGGCATCCGGCCGAGGCTCACCATCGACATGGCCAGTATCGGGTTGAAGGAGGATTTGATCGAGAAAGAAGGCCTCGACCTAGGTAGGAACAAGGCACCTCGTCCCTACTATGACAGTAGTCATACACCTGCGTCATTGCATCATTTTGATCACACTCAGGATGGCAGCGTCAGCCCGCAGCAAGACCACCAGTACGTTCCGATCTCACCGTCTTCGCCACTTCAACAGCAGCCCGAAATTACGCGGCGCCAGTCCGTCGAGGAAGTCCAGCGACGTGGTCATGCACTGACTCCTCCTTCGATGGAGATCGCGATGGACGCGCCGGTAGTCAAAAATTCAGCGCCATCCCATCAGCAATCTAATACACCGGCGGAGATCACTCCGATGCAGGCCGGTCATCCCGAGCACGCGCTCTACCAACAGGTACGTGCAGGTGTGGCCGCGCTCGATGCATCACATGGCCGCAGCTACGACCAGACCAGCGAACGCCTCACGGGCAGCCTGCTGGTGCTGGCCAAGAGCAATGGTTTGGACCGCGTAGACCATGTGGTGCTCAGTAGCCCCACGGCAGGCCAGGCCGGCGGCCATAACGTCTTCGTGGTGCAGGGCGAGATAAACGACCCGGGCCACCTCCGTGCGGGCATGTCCACCCAGCAGGCAGTGACGGCGCCGTTCGAACAGTCGATGGCGAAGTTTGACGCGGTGGTACAAGAGCAAGCGCAGGCGCAGGCGCAGCAGTTGAACAACCAGCGTGAGACGGCAGACCACCAGCAAGAGACACATCGGTCTGCAATGAGAATGGGGTAGTGGTCATGAAACAATTTCTGCGAAAGCTATTTGAGGGTCCTACGCTTGCAGAGCCCGCGCCGGCATCCGAGGCCACTGCAGCGGGTGCCGCTTCATTGGTTCCCGCCAAGCTCCGTGAGCGGCTCCGCAAGCATCCGGCACACATCGAGCGCCTGCAGCAGGTATTGAATGATGTCACTGCCTCCGGGAGCAAAGCGGCCCCACGTTTCGAGCTTGCGGTATGGGCGTTGGAAGGCCGCCTGGGAAGCTTTCTCACGGAAGCAAGAGACGAACTCGATGCGGCGCGTGCAGCGGGCGAACGGAGGCAGATCAAGCGAGCGGAGGCGAACGTCCGGCTGATGTCGGAAATTCGGCTCAAGCACGTTTGGATCGGCGATGCCGCGTTGTGGGCGCACTTTGGAAAGCAGGAAGGAGGCGCATCGTGACTGAGACTGGTGATCAGCTTTCCCAGGAGGAAAGCGACCGCATTCTGTACGAGCAGATCATCCCGGACCACCGGTTGGACGATGTTATGGCGTATAACCGGCCCAAAGCGATCATCGTGGTCGGCCAGCCAGGGGCCTGTACAGCTGAGCTCGTGCGGGCAGCGTTCGTCGAGCTGACCAATGACGCCATTGTGATTGCACCCGAAGACCTCGCGGACTACCACCCGAGAGTGAGGGAGTTCCGCCGCGAAGATCCCTACACCTGGTCTAGTCGTACAGCGACCGATGCGTCGACATGGGCGCTCAGGCTTCTGGGGCACACCGCCAGCCTGCTCAGGCATGTGATCTTCGATATCTCGTGCACGGATGGCTCACTCCTCGTTCCAGTTCTCATCAGGCGCATGAAGGAGCGCGGTTACACAGTCGAAGTGCGCGTAACAGTGGCGCATCGATTGGAAAGCGAAATTTCCCTGCATGCCCGCTTTACAGGGGGGTTGGAAAACGAGGGTTACGGTAGATACATCTCGAAGGCCGTACATCACAGCGCATATGAGCTTCTTCCGGAAAGGCTAGACGCGATTCACGGCCGTTGACGGAAGCGCTGCAGGGGTTTCTCCCGCTCGAGCTGCAGCACTTCATACTGATGCGGCCGGCCATATCCGCGGTTGCGGGCGGGACTCCCCGGAACAGGCTATCAGCAGACTACCGGTATCAGCAGACTACTGGACCTTCGTGCGGTTCAAGACATCGAGTATGGCCAATTCCATGGCTTTCCAGTTCTTGAGAAACGCGCGCTTGTAGCTCAGCGTAATAGAAAGGCTGTTGTCTACATCAACAAAGTAGTGCGTACACAGCGCTGAGACAGCGCCCTCCACCGGCGTCACCTGTTCGCCTTCCAGTACAACACCATCTTCGCGATATGTCGCGTTGTCGCACCTGATGAACGTGGCTATGTCGCTATTCTCAGAGCGCGCTATGTACCAGTCAGGCTCGAACGAAAGGTTCCGCGGGAACGGGCGCCCTGTCTTCGCTTCCTGCGCATGCGCGTATGCCACGCGCAGTTCCTCATTGATGGCATAAGGCGTGAGTCCCATGCGCTCGGGCTGCGCCACCCTGAGATCCAGCCGGGCAGAGGGATCCTGACGCTCAAGCGAACCTTCGGTGGTGTGACCGTCGTTGGTCACGCGCCTGGCCATGGCCCCCTCGATCGGAAGCCGGTCGATGTAGTCAACAGAAATCGCGATCTCGCGGAAGAAGTCATTGGACCTCGGTGCAGCTCGGGCTCCAGGCGCCGTGGGCGTCATGCCCGGCCATTCAAGCTTGAGGTCCATACCCTCGTCGAAGGGGCCAATCTGGCTGTCGAAGTAGTTCGCCGGAATCCGGAAGGTGTTCGGCCCCAGCTTCACGTCTACCGGCGTATTGGTGTAGGTGTGCCCATTGATGGTACGACCGGTTTCAGTTGCTTCCGATGTGCTTGATCTCCCTTCCTGTTCCGCAGGGGACGTCCTTGCACATGCGCTGGCGCTCAGGGCGACGGCGAGTGCAGCTGTCAGTGTCAGGCACCGGCCGGCTGACAACACGCTCATGGGCCATTCCATTGCATTGGTTGGGGTCAACTATATGAAAAGTCTCGGCAGCGGGACAGGAAGCCAGTCAATGCGGCAACGGCCGCCCGCTCCGAGCGTAGGCCCCGGGCTCGGCCTACGGGGCAAGGCGTGACGCATCCAGCCCGTACGCGGAAGTGCCCGTGATAATCTGGACCCCAAGCGGTTCGGCAGGCACAGCAAACCGATACGAGTCTCGGGAGGACTTTGGAACGTGAAGGAACACAACGGAGCTGACACCGCCGATCTGGCGCTCTACCAGCAGATTCGCCGCGAAGTGGTCGCGCTCGACACCGCCCACGGCCGCACCTACGACAAGACCAGCGAGCGCCTCACCGGCAGCCTGCTTGCCTTGGCCAAGGACCACGGCCTGAAGCGTGTAGACCACGTGGTGCTCAGCGACCCCACCGCAGACCAGCCCGGCGCGCACAATGTGTTCGTGGTGCAGGGTGAATTGGACAACCCTGGCCACCTGCGCGCCGGCATGTGTACCGTACTTGCCGTGCAGCCCCGCCCTGAAGAGTTGCTGGAGCAGCTTGACGCAAAACCGCAGGGGCAGCAGTCTGGCGACGAATAAGTGGCGCCGGATAGCGCAACGTCAACTTCGTACACAGAGTGAGCTACGTCATGAGTGAACAGGATTCGGCAGAAACGGCAGCGGACGATTACTACACCTTCCGCGTGAGGAAGCGGGACGTCCACCTGCTAGCGCCATTCATCGCCCTGTGGGTTGTCTGGAGCGAAAGGAATGGAATCCAGGAGCTGTTCCTCAACCTCATGGACGCACTGCACTGACCAGGTAGTGCAGTGCGGCTGGGCATCGCCTTGTGCTGTACGCCTTGGCTCAGCTGTTCAACGCCAGCCCCGCCGGCGGCCACAACGGATCGGCCCGATCCAGATCGTAGTCATTGCCAAACGCCAACGCCGCCTCACGCGGCTCCAGGTCGTAGTAGCTCACCAGCAGCTGCTCATCCATGCCGGCGTCGCTGTGGTTGATGGCAAACAGGCCAAGCATGGCCTGGTCGAATTCTTCCAGCCAGTCAGTGTCGATCTTGTTCATGTGGATCCTCCGAAGCGGAAGGCAGGATCGCGCAGGGGCGTCTCACAGATTGGGACGCAGGCAGGCCAAGGGCTCGCAGCGCTGCCGACCTCCACAAGCCGCTCCTGTTAAGATGTCCGGGCCAGCCAGCCTTCCCACGTCGTTCGACTGTGTGGTTGGCCGCTTCCAGCGGCCACGCGAGCCAGGATTCTTCCTATGCCCTCACAAGGACGCTCGCATGCACCCTCGTACCCTGTTCCGTTCGGCCGCCCTGGCGCTGGCCGTCAGCCTGACCCTCGGCGCCCCGTCCGCCTTCGCTGCCGACAAGGCCGGCACCACCGCAGCCGCTACCTCCGTCCAGCGCACCGCTGTTGCGCAGGGCCTGTATGAGCTGGCCTTCAGCCCCACCCAGAATGCATTGTTCGTGGCCTCCTCCGGCGGCTTCGGCGATGCCGCCGGCCCGGCCCAGGTGCTGCGCCTGAACCCGGATTCGCTGGCCGTTGAAGCCAAGATCCCGCTGGAGCGCAAGGCATTCGGCGTGGTGCTCGACGACGCCCACAACCGACTGTACGTGGGCAACACCGTGGACACCTCGGTGACCGTGGTCGATACCGCCACCAACAAGGCCGTCGGCATTGTGCAGCTGATGGAAAAGAAGGTGGGCAAGGACGGCAAGGCCGGCTACACCCACGACCTGCGCGAACTGGTGGTCGATTCCCCGAACAACCGCCTGTACGTTACCGGCCACTCCGGCGAAGGCAGCGTGCTGTTCGTGGTGGACACGCAGTCGCTGAAGCTGATCAACACCATTCCCGGCCTGGGCAACGCCAAGGCGCCGGGCCTCACCCTGGATGCGGCCAACAAGCGCGTGCTCACCTCGAACCTGCTGGGTGAAGTGGTCACGGTGGGCACCGAGAGCGGCAAGGTGGAGCAGCGCTTCAAGGTGAGCGCCGAGCAGCCCATGAACCTGGCACTGGACCCGAGCGGCAAGCGCCTGTTCGTGACCGACCAGGGTCTGGAGATGATCCGCAAATACCAGGGCAGCAGCATTCCGGGTTTCACCTCCAAGCACCCGGGCCAGCGCGTGCTGGTGCTGGACCCCACCACCGGCAAGGAACTGGCCAGCATCGCCACTGACGCCGGCCCGCTGGGCCTGCTGCTGGATGCACCGCGCAAGCGCCTGTACGTGACCAACCGCGAGGCGGGCACGGTGACGGCGTATGACAGCGAAAGCTACAAGAAGGTGGGCACGTATGACGTGCCGACGCACCCTAACAGCCTTGCGCTGGATGCGAAGAAGAACGTCCTGTACGTGACCATCAAGAATGGTGACAAGGACGAGAAGGGTAGTGAGGAGTCTGTGGCGCGGATTGCGCTGTAAGGCTGATTGGCCTGGATGCCGCAGGTCGTAACATGATTTTTCGCCGTAACACTCGCTGTGTTACGGCGGAAATTTCATGTTACGGCCCCCGCAATAGGTCCGGAATCATGGCGGTGGGGACCGCGACGAGAATGCGGCTCGACAGGAAGGCTAGAGCGCTCTCGACGCGCCCAGACACGCCGGCTGCTCCATCAACCACCTGCGCGCAGCTGCCTCGGTATCAGTGGAGTCGCTTATGGAGACGTCAGGCTGCAGCTTCCCGCCATCACCCTTGAAGTTCCGGTCCACCGCCACCGAGCCGGTAAGCAGGAGCATGCTGCCGTCCGTGAGTCGAACAGGATTGTTGGCCGTGGAGAGGCCTGCGGTGGGCTGCCCGAAGCTGCGCGTAGCGGGTCTGCCTCGAAACGCCAACGCCATCATTTCGCCGGAGCTAGCGGTCTTCGAGCCGAAAAGCACCGCCACGGCGGGGGCAGGGTGGCGTAGCACATAAGGTGGTGATGCAAGCTCAATCCGCATACGCTCGTCCACCATGACGCGTCCGGACTGGAGGCTCCAGACCTGGTGCGTCTTCCCCAGGTTGAACGCGCCGATGACTTCCTTGTCGCTGGGATGCGTCGATAGCAACGGCGCCACCCCGAGGATCATGGGCCACATGTTGCCGCCTTGGTTCGCCCGAAGATCCACAATCCAGCCGCAGCGATCACGCTGATCCTCAGTGCGTAGCTGCGTCTGCAACTGCTGGGCGAAGCTGACCTGCTGTTGATACCGAACGGGAGGCGCAGCCGTGGAATCCTCTTTGAAAGTCGGTATCGAGATCCAGCCGATCGGATCGGTGTTGCCGTTGCGGGCAGCGGCTGGGCCGGCACTGCCGGCTGCCTTGGCAGGTCGTCGAAGCTGGGAGGCCTGGGCTGTTCGCTGCATGCCTGACGTGCTGGCCATCGTTGATGCACGGATCCAGCGGCCGTGGTTGCCTGTGCTGCGGGCGATGACGTCGTCCAGGAGCTTGTCGGCTTCGGTTGGTTCGTTGGCGTGACGAATCTGCTGGCGTGTGGACGGCCAGTCGATCTGGTCCCGGTAGAGGGCGCCTTGTTCAAGGAGCTGCAGGATCTTTTCGCGTACGTCTGGGGTTTCAGATGCGCCAGTGGAAGGGGCCGCTGCTGCGAGGGTGCATGCTGCTGTTAGTGCGAGGGTGCTGGCCAGTGCTGCTAGTCCTTTAGCTTTTGACACGTGTTGCTCTCCGTTGTTGATGAAGGTTTTGTGCCTTCGATTTTGGTCATGCCTCAATCGCACCTTGAGCTGCTCCGTGCAGTCGACTGGGATGCGACCCTACCAGTCAGCGGCCCTACCTGGTTTCACGAAACGCTCGTTGAGGGCGCCCTCTTGGGGCGCCCTGGGATGGCGGGTGGCGAAGGCGCTGGGTTATGCCTTCGATCTTATCGCTAGGTGCTCAGGCATTCACATCCACCACCAACCGCCCACGCACCTTGCCTTCCAGGAACGCCGGGAACACTTCCAGCACGTCCTTCAGGCCAATCACTTCGACGGTGCTCGCCAGCTTGCCCAGATCCAGATCGGTCGCAAGCCGCTTCCACGCTTCAATGCGCACGCTGCGCGGCGCCTGCACGGAATCGATACCTGCCAGCGTTACGTTGCGCAGGATGAAAGGCAGTACAGAGGTGGTGAGGTCATCGCCCTGTGCCAGCCCGGCGGCGGACACCACGCCACGATACTTCGTCTGTGCCAGTGCATTGGCCAGCGTGTGGCTGCCGGCCACATCCACCACGCCCGCCCAACGCTCGGCGTCGAGCCCGCGGGTGCGGGGCGCGGCCAGGGTGGTGCGATCGATGAGTTCGGCGGCGCCCAGGTCCTTCAGGTACTGCGCGTGCTCCGGGCGCCCGGTGGACGCCACCACGCGGTAGCCCAGCTTGGAGAGGATCGCCACGGCGATGGAGCCCACGCCGCCGTTGGCGCCGGTGACCAGGATGTCGCCGTGCTCGGGCTTCACGCCGCCATGTTCGAGCGCCAGCACGCACAGCATGGCGGTATAGCCGGCTGTGCCGATGGCCATGGCGTCTTTGCTGCTGATGCTGTCGGGCAGCTTCACCAGCCACTCGCCGGGAACGCGCGCGCGCTGGGCCAGGCCGCCGTGGTGGGTCTGGCTGAGGCCGTAGCCGTTGAGCACCACGCGGTCGCCGTTGCGGAACTCGGCATGGCTTGATTCCACTACGGTGCCGGCCAGGTCGATGCCCGGAATCATCGGGAAGCTGCGGATGATCGGCGAGCGGTTGGTCATCGCCAGCGAGTCTTTGTAGTTCAGGGTGGAGTAGTCCACCTGCACCAGTACATCGCCGTCGTGCAGATCGGCGTCGTCAAAGCTCACGAGCTTGGTGGAGACCTGGCCGTCTTCTTTTGTGGCCAGCAGGGCATTGAATTTCATGGCGTTGATCACCTCGGGGGACATGAGCTGCATGCTATGGTCGTGCCGTGGTTGCCACAAGAACTATGCTTTTTCACAGGTACTATGGTTTTCAGGAGTATCCCGTAATGGCACGGCGCGTATATGGCAAAACCGGTTGCAGTGTGGAGGCTACGCTCTCGGTCATGGGCGGCACGTGGAAGCCGGTGATCCTGTTCTACCTGGTGTCCGGCACCAAGCGTTTCATGGAGCTGACCCGGCTGATCCCCAACGCCACGCAATCGATGTTGACCAGCCAGCTCCGCGAGCTGGAGGCCGACGGCGTGGTGGTGCGGCACGTGTATCCCGAGGTGCCGCCGAAGGTGGAGTACCGGCTTTCGGAACTGGGCCAGACGCTGGTGCCGGTGTTGCTGGCAATGCGCGATTGGGGGAGTGCTTACAAGAGGAAGAACCGGGAGCAGACAGGTGAGCTCTGAGAAGCGCATGCAGCTGCGGCCGGATGCCGCAGCGTGCTTAGGACTTTTCCTATACGTCACTCGTGCAGGTTCCGCCACACTACGCACGCGCTACGATCGCCCGTATCAGGAAGAGACGTGACCATGACACTGAAGGCCTATAGATCAATTGTGTTGTGTGCTGCGAGCGTGATCGCGATAGCGGCGTTGTCAGGGTGCAGTCGCGGAGAAGAGACCGCGCAACCCAACGTGGTGGTTAACAAGGAGAACGCTGAGATGCGGACTGTAGCTCCTCTTATTCGACCGATTGCGTTGGACAAGGCGGGCGAGGTGATAAACCTCGAGTTTGAAGTCCCGCCGCCCGGGCCAAATGCGGTGCCCTACCTCATGCTGGGTTTGCGACTGACCAGGCCGGACGCAGCCTCTGGAACTGCGCTTTCCATGAGATTGGTCGAAGCAAAAATGGCGGCCAACGTACGACTGCTCCGCGTCGAAGAAGGCGCCGTCACAATGGTGCCTCTCATGAGGAATACGCCAGACCTGCGTGATCGAGTCACAGTTCCTGTAGACGGCAGCGTGCCAGGTCTAACCACGACCAGCGTTGATACATCGTTACTAGAAGATGCCGGACTTCTCGACGCCACTCTGTTCTATGACGTCCTTCAATTCGCATCTGCAGAGAACATCCAGCCGGGGCATTACCGATTGAGCATGGAACTTTCGGCGGATCACCCAGAGTTCCAGGGCGACAACGCTGAGTTGCTTGTTGCTTACTTCAAAAAGGCGAAATGATTCATGGGCAAGGACGCACCCTATACCGTCACCGTTTACGTAGCTGCCCCCGGCACACCGCTAGCCCGAGGTGGTACATCGGCCGCAGGCCATATGTACTTGTCGGTCGAGCATGGGATCTTCTCGTAGAGCCTCGGGTTCGCGCCCATCAAACATGGCGCTACGAGCGGGCCGGGAGCTGTAACGGGCTTGGACGAGGCAGACTACATAAAGCCATTCTATGCACGGAAGATGGAGATCACGAAGGATCAGTTCGATCGCATCATTGAATTTGGCAAAGACCCTACCAAGCATGGTTTCAACATGCAATACGGTGGCTTCAACAACAGCTGCATCGACTTCACTTGGGGTGCGCTGAACCATGCCGGCCTGCACCGTCAGTCCAAGTCGGGTCAGGACAAACACTACGAGGGTGCCGTCAGGCCGCTGGAAAACAAGCGAGAAGTTGAAAGCATTCCTGCCCCAGTCCGGGGCAGCAAGGTGGATGCCGAAATCCACAACGACATGCCGAAGCAAACAATCTTTCAGAAGTGGATCTCTGAAAACGGTCCTTGCGAGGGTGTGGAGGGTGATCCGATGATGGCTCAGATTCGCGGCAAGGTCGCCGAACTGGACGCCGCCAACGGGCGCAGGTACGACCCCACCAGCGAAAACGTCAGCGCCAGCCTGTTCGTGCTGGCCAAGGAAAACGGCCTGTCGCGCGTCGACCACGTGATGCTCAGCGAGCGCACCGCGCAATCGCCCGCGGCCGAGAACATCTTCGTGGTGCAGGGCGAGCGCGGTGACCCCGGGCATCTGCGCGCGGCGATGGCAACCGCCCAGGCCGCGCAGACGCCGGTTGAGGTGTCGATGGAACGCGGTGAGCAGCTGACGAACAACAGCCAGCTGGCGCAGCAGCAGAACGACCAGGTGCAATCGCAGGAGCGTGAGACAACCGCCCGCCGAATGGGCTGAACGTTCGCCTGTGTGTCATTGAGAAGTCAGAAAGGTTGCACCCGCCGGGCTGTGCACGCGATGTCATTGCGGCCGCGATTTTCTTCACGGGTGGTGTGTGGCAGGTTGTCTAAGGTCAACGCTTCATTCGCACCGAAGGACATCCCATGACGGCATCGCGCGTTCGATTGCATGTTGAAGACACCGGCGGTACTGGCCGCCCTGTCGTGCTGATCCACGGCTGGCCGTTGTCCGCCGAATCCTGGAAGGCGCAGGTGCCTGTGCTGAAGGACGCGGGCTATCGGGTGGTGGCCTACGACCGCCGCGGCTTCGGCCGCTCGGAGAAGCCTGCAGACGGCTACGAGTACGACACGCTGGCCGATGACTTGGCGGGGGTGCTGGAAGACCTGGATCTGCGCGATGCCACGCTGGTGGGCTTCTCGATGGGCGGCGGCGAAGTGGCACGTTACATCGCGCGGCATGGTGAGCAGCGTCTGCGCAGCGTAGTGTTCGCCGCTGCCGTGCCGCCGTACCTGCTCAAGACCGCTGACAACCCCGAAGGGCCGCTGACCGAAGAGAAGGCGGAGCAGATGCGGTTGGGCCTGCAGAACCATCGCGATACGTTCTTTGATGGGTTTACCAAGGATTTCTTCAGCGC
This sequence comes from Pseudomonas sp., assembly GCF_050739655.1. GTDB lineage: Bacteria > Pseudomonadota > Gammaproteobacteria > Pseudomonadales > Pseudomonadaceae > Aquipseudomonas. The sequence goes on from NZ_JBOIBY010000371.1 coordinate 20,887, forward strand.
GAAGGGTGAGCTGAAGGTCAGCGAGAAGCAGCGTCAGGAGGCGATTGCGCTGTGTGAGCAGTCTGATCAGACGGCCGCTCTTGGCTGCATGAAGGCCTTCGGTACCACCGACTTCCGCGAGGATCTGAAGAAGGTGACGGTGCCTACGTTGGTGCTGCACGGTGACAGTGACGGCACGGTGCCGTTTGAGGGCTCCGGGAAGCGCACGCATGCCGCCATTGCGGGCAGCGAGGTGGTGGTGCTGGAGGATGCGCCGCATGGGTGCAATGCCAGCCACCCTGAGCAGTTCAATGCGGCGTTGGTGGCGTTTCTGGCAAAGTAGGTCACGTTCAGCCACGCATGGCGTGGCTCTACGGCCACGGGGGCGTGGCGTCACGGCCGGGGATTGCGTGATTTCGCGGCCATGTATCGCGTGATGTCACGGGCATGTATCGCGTGGCGTCATTTCCACCTGGGCGCGTGGCGCCACGCAATTGGAACGATGGGAACTTGCATGCGTAAGACGGTTACACCGCCTTGGAAGAAGCCCAATCCCAAGAAGGCCGGGAAGGGGCAGCCGTTGTCGCAGGTGCAGAAGGATGCGGCGCGGCAGCGTGCCAAGGAAAACGGCCGGGCTTACCCCAACCTGGTGGATAACATGTGGGCGGCAAAACTGCCACGCGGCGACTGAGCCTCACGGCGATGCGGTGACTACTTCACCGCATCGCCTCTGGTGCGCCTCAATACTGGATCAGCGCAGGGCGTCCTTGGCGGCGCTCAGCGCCTGGTCCGCGCGCAGGAAGACGGCGGTGGTGGCTTCGGCCGTATGGGTCGAGGCCGTGCCCAACAGCAGCGCCACGCCCAGACTCTGTTGGGTATCGCGTGCCACCTGTTCGAGCTTGGCGAGCGTTTCGCCCGCATCGGCGCTGCCCAGCACCGCAATGAATTCGCCGCTGCCGGTGACACGGTTGATGCTGTCGCCGCGCTCAGGCTGCAGGCACTGCTCCAGCGCCTGGTCCAACTGCTGCAGCTGGCGGTCCAGCCCGCGCTCGCCCAAGCGCTGCGCCGCCGCGGAAAGGTCCTGCAGCTCCAGAATCACCACGGTGTAGGAACCGGCCGCATCGGGTGCCGCAGCGGTCTCTTCGGCGACGCCGTGTTCCAGAATGGCGGCGACCTGCTGCTCGCGTTCGCGGCTGCGGCCTTCCATCAGATTCATGGTGATGCGGGCCAGGGCCTGCAGGGCCTCGCGCTGGGTGGTGTTGAGCTGGCGCGGGTTGAGGTCCACTACGCAGACGCTGCCAACGGCGGCGCCATCTTCGGTGACCAGCGGCATGCCGGCGTAGAAGCGGGCGCCGATGTCCTTCAGGACCGGGTTATCGGCGAAGCGCGCGTCCAGCGTGAGGTCGCCCACTTCCATCAGCTCTTTCGGCTGGCGGATGGCGTGGTCGCACACCGCCACGTTGCGCTCGGTCTGCACGCCCTCCAGCCCGGTGCGGGCCTTGAACCACTGGCGGTCGCGGTCGATCAGGGTCACCAGGCCATCGGGGTGCCGCAGACGGCGGCGGCCACTTTGACGATGTCGTCGTAGGCGGGTTCGGGCAGGCTGCCCACGATATGCAGCGCATCCAGGGCGCGCTGGCGTTCGGTTTCATCGAAGACGGCGGTGGTGCTTGGGGTCATGCAGTTACCTGTCAGGCGTAGGGCATGGCAATAGCCTAGGTCAGCCGCGACGCGTTCAGGTTAAGCCCGGGTGGACGCGCGGTGACCGGTTCACCTGCGCGTGCAGTTCCTGCGTATCAGCGCTTGACGGCCAACACGCCATCCAGCGCCAGCTCGGCTTTGAAGCCAGCCTTCTCCAGCCGTTTGGCCACTTCACGCGGCACGTCGCGGCCGCTGGTGAGCTTGTTGGGGGCACCGGTGTAATGGAACATGCGCCCGCCCGCGCGGATCACCCGTGCCAGCTGGTCGTAGAACACCTGCGAGTAGAGCTCGCCGGCAATGCCGAAGCGCGGCGGGTCGTGCAGGATGGCGTCCACCGAGCTGGTCTCCAGCCCGGTGATGGCCTCCGATACGTCGCCGTGGGTCAGCGACAGACGGCCACCGCTGCTGGCGGCGTCCGGGTCCGGCGACCAGGGGTTGAGGGTGCGCAGCCACAGCACGTCGGGGTTCTTTTCGAACGACAGGATGCGGGTGACGCCTGCCTCCAGACAGCAGGCGGCGAAGTAGCCCAGCCCGCCACAGGTATCCAGCACGGTCTTGCCGGCCGGTGCCACCAGCGCCACCTTGCGGCGCGCGTCCTCGTACGGCGACACCTGCGCGCTGGGCAGCATCTTGATGCCATCGATCTCGAAGGTGGGCGCGTCCCACTCGGTGGGCACCAGCTTGATCAGCGCCGTACCGTAGCGCGACACCGCCAGGAATTCCTCGCCGTCCCAGTAGTACAGGGTGCGGTCCTTGGTCTTGCCCGGGTAGGCATAGGTCTCGCCCTTCCACTGCCAGCTCTCGGCGCCCAGCACGGCGGTGCCGGTGGAGCGGGCGAGGTCGAGCGAGCCGGTCCATTCGGTGGCACCGGCGTCGCGGGCGCGGACCAGGGCTTCGGCAAGGGGGCGGGTAAGCAGGGGGCCGGTGTAGTGGGGCACGGGATCGGGGCGACCAAGCTGCAGGGCAGCCGGCCTGGAAGAAGGGAAGGGGTGGAATCGTACCCGAGATGGGCGGCGGGCTGGTTCAGGGCGGCTCGGTTGGATGGCCAAGTGCCCGTGGCCTGGGCGGCAACAGCGTGTCGCTGAAGCAACCCCAGCCGCCGTAAGTACCGGAGCCACAGATGACAAGGTCTGCCTCGGGCGGGTACATCTGGCTGAAGGCGCAGTAGGTGGCGTGGTACATGCGCGTGGCACGGGATTGGCGTGCGTACTGATAGGTGAACGACCCGTCCTCGTTGGGAATGAGGACCTGCTCCACCGCGGCCTGTCCGCCGTTGAAGTCGTCCCACAGGCCGGTGCGGACGATCACGTGGATACCGTCGTCGGCGTCGCCGGGGCGGTCGTGGTAGCCGGGCGGGAACGGCTCTGGCGTGGCGGTCGTGAGCAGGAACAGCAGCAGGATAGGCATGGGATGCACGCGGCGCGTCGGGATTCATTCCAGTCTGTTCGAGGCCAAAGGTGCAGCGCCGTGCGGTGTGTCCCACCTGTGGGACAAAGGCCGATTGAAAGATGCAGAACTGGGCCGTGCGTCGCGCGCCGGCAGGTCTAGAATGCGGGATGCCTACCTTCTTACATACCGCGTTGCGCTATCTGGGCTGCGTGCCTGCCGTGCTGCTGGTCGCGTGCAGCGGGCCCGCAGGTGCACCGGCCGCGGTGACGATACACAACGTGCGCTCGGTCGAGATCCAGTACCAGCACAGCGGCTGGGAGCGCGCCGATGAGGTGCACCGGCTGCAGCGCGGCGCGGGCCAGCGCGCGTTCACCCGCACTTCGATGGTGGAGGCTGCCGACGGCATCACGACCACGCGCGCCAACGTCCCTGCGCAGCGGGTGGGCGAACTGCTGTGGGCGTTGTCGGCACCGCCGTGGCCGCGCGAGCGCGCCGTGCAGGTGGTGGCACGGCACGTTTCGCCAGTGTGGATGATGGAAAACGCCCTGGTGACCGCGCGCGCCGATGTGCCCGGCTGCACCGCCAAGGAGATCCGCGACCGCATGTATGCCCATCTGAAGGGCGCGGAGCTGCGCTCACAGGTGGACGCGTACTACCAGGGGATGCCCTGGACTGACGACGAACCGGCAATGCGTGTCGTGATCACCTTCAGCAATGGGCCTGACCGGGTGATTTCCTCGCGCGAGCAGACGCTGCACATGTTGCCGTGGACGCTGGGCGAGCAATCGTCGACAGACAGTGCGGCCGCGCCGCAGAGCTGGTCGGTGCCGGTCAGCGATGCGCTGCGCCGGCCGCTGCCATCCGACTCGCAGGCGGCCCAGCGGCTTGCCAACAACGGCGACGTGCACCTGGCCGCGCATATTGGACGCGTGGCCGAGCAGGAATGTGTGGCCGCACTTGGCGCGCCTCGCGCCGCGCGCTGAAGGCAGTCGCCGTCATGCGTTTCCGCGTGTCTGACCTTGGCACGTGTCTGACCCTGCACAGGGCAGCACGCTGACGCGGGCGCAGGTACTGGACTGATCGTTTGCGCCTGCGCAGATTTGCACACTGCGGCCATGGGCACTCACAACACCCCTTGGCAACCCGGCAGCGCGTACTTCTTCAGTGCGCACCTGCGTGACCGTTACAGCCACCTGCTGGTGGAGCATGCACAGGTGCTGCGCCTCGCGTTTCGGGTAGCGCAGCAGACCCGGCCGTTCCGGGTCAACGCCATTGTGATACTGCCCAATCACCTGCACGGCGTGTGGACGCTGCCGGCGGGTGACGAAGAAGGCCATCGGCGCTGGCTGCAGATCCAGGCGGTGTTCGACCGGCAGCTGCCCGGCCACCCGCCGCGTGCGATGGTGCGCCGCGATCGCTGCGCGCGCCCGCTGTGGCACACCGACTTCCGCGAGCACCGGCTGGTGGATGCCGAGGATGTGCAACGCCACATTGCCTACGTGCACGACAACCCGGTCAAGCACGGGCTGGTGCGCGAGGCCTGCGAGTGGCCTTACAGCTCCATCCACCGCCAGTGCGCACAGGGGGAGACGCCATGCTGACGGTCGGGTGGCGTACGGCGCGCGCTGCAGAAAGGATGGCCAGCATGCGCGCGGATGCCTGCGCGCGCGGAAGAGTCAGGGGAGAGGGAGCACGGCTGTTGCTGCGCCGTTGCATCCCGTGGGGGCGCCAGGGTTCGGTGCGAGGGGAATACGCACCGACGAGGAAACCCTGGCGGCAGCTGCACATCCGCGGCTCGCCGCGCGGCTGCGCCGGGGGTGCGGCGCTCAGGGGCAGGCCACCTGGAACACCGGCCCTGCACCGATCAGCACCAACGCCATGTAGTCGCTGTCCTTGTCCTTGCCCTTGAGGGTGGCGCCGGGATTGAAGTGGAAGATGCCGAAGCCCCCCGTGGGGCGTACCAGCGCCTTGTCGATCTGGCCGGCGTCGTCCTTGAAGAAGCGGGCGATGTCGGCGCGCGAAGACAGCTGCAACGGCGTGCTGTCACGCTGCCACTGCTCGTCGCGGTTGAAGGAAACGAAGTACGCGCCCTGTTCCTGTTCGATGCGGAACTCCGCGGGTTTGCGCGGATGGGTGGCGAAGCAGCCGAGCAAGGGGTCTGACGAGAACGTGCTGGGTCCGGCGCCGTTATCGCGGCACGAAGAGAGCAACAGCAGGCTGGGCAACACAAGCAGCAACGGAACGGTACGCATCGGTGGATCCCCCCCAGGGACAGGTCGTAGAGGCATGGTGCACGTACGGGTGCCGAGGGCGTGTGCAGGTGTGGCGTTGGGTGTACGGTTGGACAGACCCACGGAGCAGCCACATGTCCCACACCACGTCCGCACCCCTATCGAACCCGAACCCCGCCTCCCCGCCCGCCGGCCAACGTTTGCCGCTGTTGGGGGCAGCCAGCTGGCTGGTGGCGCCGGTGCTGCTGGCGTTGGCGGTTGCCGCAGCGCAGGCTTCCCCTTCGGTGGGCCGGATGCTGGTAGGCAACGCCGGCATATCGGTCGGTGTGCTGGCGTGTGCGGTGCTCGGGCTGTTGTTGAGCATGGGCGCTAGGGTGCGACGCGAACGCTGGCCGTGGGTGGGCGTCGTCGGCGCAATCATCAGCGCGGCGCCCCTGTTGCTGTTCCTGGCGGGCATGCTGCTCCGCCTCTAAAGCCAGAGCCCGCGCGCGCGCGCGTAGAGCCAGGCCATGCCTGGCTGCGTTTCGCTTGTTGGATATGTGTCTGCGATGTCAGCGACCAAACCATTGCCACGCTTCGCGTGGCAAGCCGGGCAAAGCCCGGCGCTACTGGTTTGCCAACGCTACGCGATGAACTTCCACGGTCACGTGTACCAACTCTTCGTGCACGCTGAGTGCCTCGCGGAAGACATCTGCGGTTACATCCGCCGTGGTCACCACGCTGGCGACCACGGCGTACTTGCCGCGGCCTACCTGCCAGACGTGCAGATCGGCGAGGCTGGCCTGCCAGGGGCCCTGCTCGATCACTTCACGCACTTCGGCCACGACGGGGGCGTCCATCTGCGCGTCGAGCAGGATGCGGCCGGTGTCGCGCAGCAGCCCGATGGCCCAGACCGTGACCAGAACGGCGCCCACCAGACCCATCAGCGGGTCCAGCCATGCGGCGCCCCATACCTTGCCGCCGATCAACGCCACGATGGCGAGCACGGAGGTGGCCGCATCGGCGATGACATGGAGGTACGCCGAACGCAGGTTGAGGTCGTCACCGTGGCCGTGGTGGTGGCCGCGCCCGTGTTCATGATGGCCGTGGTCATGGTTCGCGTGGCCGTGTGCATGCCCATGGTCGTGCCCATGGCTGTGACCGCCCTTGCTGTCGTGCAGCCACCACGCGCAGACAAGGTTGACCACCAGGCCCACCACGGCTATGCCGATGGCCTGGTTGTAGTGGATGTTGCTGGGTGAGAAGAGGCGTTCAGTGGATTGCACGGCCATCAACAGGGCCACACCCAGCAACGCAATGGCGCTGGTGTAGCCACCCAGTATTTCGATCTTCCAGGTGCCGAACGCGAAGCGACCGTCGTGCGCATATCGGCGCGCACAGGCGTAGGCAAAGGCGGCCATGCCCAGTGCAAGGGCGTGCGAACTCATGTGCCAGCCGTCAGCGAGCACGGCCATGGAGTTGAACCACCAGCCGCCGAAGATCTCGACGACCATCATCGCGGCGGTGAGGTACAGGGCCTGGCGGGTGCGGCGCTCGGCCAGCGGGTTGCCATCGTCGAAACGGTGGTTGTGGCGACGGGCGTCTGCGGTGGCGGCAAGGTTCATGGGGGTGATGAGGCCATTGGAATATACCCCCATAGGGTATACGCTTGGCATCTATGGCGCACGTACAACAACAACGCAAGGCTCTTCTGGCCCGGGTTCGGCGTATGGCCGGGCAGGTGTCCGCTCTCGAAACGTCTCTTCAATCGGAGGACGCAGACTGCACGGATGTGCTGATGCAGGCGTCGGCGGTGCGCGGTGCAGCGCACGCGTTGCTGATGGCACTGCTGGATGACCATTTGCAGGCGCACGTGGTGTCGCCGGAAGACCCGGCCGAGCGGGCTGCCGAAGCGCAGGTGCTGGTGAAGCTGCTGCGCGCGTACGGCCGGTAGAGCCACGCCCTGCGTGGCTACCCAACCGCCGACGGGAAATCCCCGTAGCGCCGGGCTCTGCCCGGCCGGCC
>NZ_JBOIBY010000372.1:0-53514 GCF_050739655.1 Pseudomonas sp.
GATAATTCCATTATTTAGAAAATAACGTCGGATAATCTTTCCTTATCAGACCTAATATAGCGGAGGGCTGGGCATGGCGGTAGGCGTACCAGAAAATGAAGTGTTCGCCGCGGCAGATGCCGTATTGGCGCGCGGTGAACGACCGACGGTGGAACGCGTGCGCCTAGAGCTTGGTCGCGGTAGTCCGGCACGGGTGGGTGGGCTTCTGGATCAATGGTGGGCAAGACTGACTGAGCGGCTGAATGGCGAGACCCGCCTGCCGGCACTGCCGGGTGAGGTGGCGCAGGCGTTTACGGCGGTGTGGCAGCAGGCTATTCACTTGGCCCAAGGAGTGACCGAACAGGCATTGGATGAGCAACGGCTGGTTCTGGATGCCGAGCGTGAACGCATCGCTGAGGTCGAGGACCAGGCACGTCTGGATGCGGCACAGTTTCGCCAGCAGGCGGCGGAGGCGGTGGCCGGGCGTCAGTCGGTTGAATTACGCCTGGCCGATCTGGAGCTGCTGCTGGAGCAGCGTCAGCAACAGATCGAGGACCTGCAGCAACAGCGCGAAAGTCTTCTCCACCAGCACGGTGAAATCCAACAGCACAATCTGGCGTTACGGCAAGACTTACAGGCGACAAGACTCAAGGCCGAACAGGAGCGTGTGGCGTTGGAGGTGTATGTCCGCGGGGTGGAGGATCGCGCACACCGTGAGGTCGATCATGCGCGGGAGGAGGGCAAAGCCGCGATGGCCCAGCTCAAGGCAGCAAAACGGCAAAGTGACCAGATACAACGACGGTTGGAGTCCATTCAGACTGAGCTGAGTCAAACTCAGCAACGAGCGGCGGCGCAGCAGGGTCGAGCTGAAACTCTGGAACAGCAACTTACGCAGATTCGTCAGAGTCCTGCTCCTAAACGGAAAGCTCGTACACGAAAACCCGCGGTACCTAGTAACGCATCCTAAGTACGGTTGAGTCGGCATGAGTATTTCACTGGAGGTGCTACATCGGTGTCGATCTCTTCGAGGCCGGGGACAGTCTGGAATCTCTTCTTACTCGTGCCGATGATGCCCTTTATCAAGCCAAGCGCAGTGAACGCAACTAAGTGCATCAGTAATACGACCAATCCCAGAGGACTGATTAGCTCGCCAAAAAAGGTGAGCGTCGATGAAAAGATGGGAAGGCCGGACAGAGAAGGGGCCTTTGCCCAGAGAAAACACTGCGCTCCGCACCAGGCGGGCACGGATAACGATGGAACTGCCTTAATCTGCGAATCCGTTTTGACACTCACTTGTAATCGATGTGTTTGCTATTTCCTCGACTGCAATCATTACGCTTGGCTTGGTTAAAAACACAGAGCCTTCACTCTCGACTTTCACAGTATCGGTCGGTATTCGGTGCTTGAACTCTATCAGTGGCATTGGTCGGCCAAACAGGTATCCCTGGAAACTCCGGCAGCCGAGCTCCAGCAGAGCGCTGTATTGCTCATGAGTCTCCACCCCTTCGGCAATCACCTCTAGCTGCAGGCTATTGGCCAATGCGCAGATAGCTCTGATGATTGCAAGGCTGTTTGTATCGCCTGGCAGCTCGCGAACAAAGGACTGGTCGATCTTCAATTGATCTAGCGATAATTGCTGCAAGTAGGCTAGAGACGAGTAACCGGTGCCAAAGTCGTCGATTGAGAAACGAATGCCATGGGCTTTGAGTTCGCATATGCGAGCAACGGCACATGGCAAGTCGTCAAGGAGAAGCGTTTCGGTAAGCTCAAGTTTCAGCCTGTGTGGATCTGCGCCACTTTGCTCCAAAATCTGAAGTACTCGCTCGACAAAGTTTGGCTGATAGAGGAGCCGTGCACTTAGATTGACGGATAAACTGAGCGATGCCGTGGCCGATTGGTGGTGCCACAACGCTAGTTGATGGCAAGCCTTTCGCAGCATTTGCAAATCCAGCGTCTCAATCAAGCCGGCGAGCTCCGCCACTTCAACAAAGGCCGCTGGACTGAGCAGACCACGCTGAGGGTGTTGCCAGCGTGCCAATACTTCAGCGCCAACCAGGCAACCGTTGTCATCAAGCTGCGGTTGCAGGTAGGGGATGAACTCTTCAGACATCAGCCCCCGACGGATATCCTGTTCCAGATTTAGACGCTCGCTAATGGCCTCTTGCATGCGTGGATCGAAGAACCGTGCCGTATGCTTGCCCGCCGCTTTAGCCTCATACATCGACAAGTCCGCACGTTGCATGAGCTCATCTATTGAACAAGAACTGTCGTTGAACAGGGTCACGCCGATACTCGCACTGCTGCGCAGTTCCAGTCCGTCAATTTTGTAAGGTTCGGCCAGTGTCGCTAGCAGTAATGTGGTGACATGCTCGACCTGGATGGCGGCCTGTTCGGGTTGCTTGTTGAGATGCTCAAGGAGAACCACGAACTCATCGCCGCCAAGGCGTGCCACGGTGTCACTCACCCGCACTGCGCCGTTGAGTCGTGCAGCTGCCAGACACAAGACTTTGTCACCAATATGATGCCCGTGCAGATCGTTGATGTTCTTAAATCCGTCGAGGTCGAGAAACATCAGCGCTGCGCATTCGCCGCTACGCACGCAACCATCCAGCACGTGCTGCAAGCGATCGAGGAGAAGGCTCCGATTGGGCAGGTCGGTTAGTCCATCAAAAAAGGCAAGGCGCTGGATACGCTCCTCGGCTGCCTTGCGCTCGGAGGTATCGTCAATCGATGCGACGTAATTGATAACCTGGCCGTGGGTGTTTCTTACCGCGCTGATCGACAGCCATTCGGGGAAAATTTCTCCATTTTTACGCCGATTCCAAATTTCGCCTTGCCAGCGATCTCCCGCCTTTAGCTGTTGCCACATGTTTTGATAAAACGCCAGACTCTGGCGTCCAGAACTGAGCAGGCTGGTTCGTTGTCCAACAGCTTCCTCGCTGCTGTATCCGGTGATGGTGCTGAATGCCTGATTCACTCGCAGGATGCGGTTGAACTCGTCGGTGATAATCATGCCTTGCTGTGTTTCAAACGCGGCGGCTGCGATGCGCAATTCATGTTCGTCATCGACCCGCTGGGTTACATCGCGGGCGAGTACCACCACCGCCTGCTTGCCATTGAGTTGAATATCCAGACGCTGGGCATGACCCTCAAGTATCTTTATGCCATCTGCGCTCTGCCGAGTGTATTCGATGAGTTGCGGTCTATCGCTGGCCAAGGTCTGCCGTATGAACTCCATAAAACGCTCGGCTTCGCTTTGAGGCAATACATCGTGCACGCTTTGCCCAATACGTGCCGTCATGGCACCACTGTGCTTCTCTTTCTTGGAAGGGGTCACCTCAAGATAGAGTCCATCTTCATCCAGCACCAATAGAGTGTCAGGGATCGCCTCGGTGATTGCGCGCAGGCGCGACTCTCTAAGTTGCAGGGCGAGCTCTGTTCGTTTGCGTTGCTCGATCTCTTTGAGCATCAAACCCAGTACAACTGTCGCAACCGGCATGACCAGCAGCAAGGGAAAAGCTGTCTTTTCTAGGGTGGATGCTGCTTGTGCTGCGGGCAACAACAGCATATCCAAAACCTGCATTAACAGGCCTAAAAACCAAAGCTGCCAAGGGCCGATAGCGAGCTTGCCGTTTAAGGAGCAATGCCGGTAAAACAGGCCAAACAGTATGGATAGGCCGATCTCCGCCAGACCAAACGCCATACCGCTGCCACCCATCCATATTCGGTAGATACCCGCGATCAGACCGGCAACGCCAGCTACGAGTGGCCCGTTAAATAGTGCGGCCATACTCAGAACTACGCTGCGGCCATCGAAGAATATTCCGGGCTCTGGCGAGATGGGATTCAGCATGCCAATCACGCAAATAGCGCCGAATAGCAGCCCCAAAACCAATTGTATGGCTGTGCTGTGCTTGTCCCAGCGGCGCGTAATGAACGCGTGCAGCCAGCACAAAGCCAAAAGCAATGTTGCTCCATTGATTAGGCTGATAATCAAGACGACCCTCTCCCTTAGGTTTGGTTACCTGTTGAAACGTTCAACCAGGGCTCGCAAACCACGGGAAGTAGTTTCAAGCTCACTCCCACGAGCGACTGCTGCGTTAGCATTTTTAGCTGTTCTATCAACTGTTCCTGCAACGTTGTTGATCTGCCGAGCAATATCTTCGGCAACATGCGCCTGTTCTTCCGACGCGGCGGCCATTTGTTGACTCATGCCACTGATGCGTTCAACCGCCTCGCGAATACCTTGAAGGGCACCTTGCGCTTCTATGACCTGTTGCACGCCGTGATCTGCCTCGCGGATACCGAGTCTGGCAATGCTTACCGCCTCATCGGCACCCTTTTTAAGGGTTTCAATAACACTTTGAATTTGTTGGGTGGACACGCGGGTTTTACTGGCCAAAGCCCGAACTTCATCAGCGACTACAGCAAAACCTCGGCCCTGTTCACCAGCCCTGGCCGCTTCAATTGCCGCATTAAGGGCCAGCAAGTTGGTTTGATCCGCAATAGATTGGATCACACCAGCAGCAGTCATGATTTGCTGCGTTTCATTAGCGAGGTTGTCCACCGCAGTGCTGATGTTCGTTACCGTGCTAGCCAGAAGCTGAATCGCCTCTCTGGTGGTGCTGGCGACTTTGTCGCCTTGTTCGGCAAGTTCATTCGCCGTTTGCGCTTCAGTTGCGGTTTGGTGAACATGCCCGGCCACCTCACTGATGGACGCCGCCATTTCAGTCATGGCCGCTGCAGTCATGTCCGTTTCGGCCCGCTGCTCCAGTAAGGCATGCTCGGTTTGGTTAGAGAGCAAGGAGGAATGTGCAGCGGCTTCAGTCACCTGGTTGGCCAGATCGCTCAGCCGAGTTAAGGCTGTTTTAAGGCGCGCATCTTCGCTGATCAGTACCATTTCCAGTTGCGCTGAAGGGCCGTATGTATCGCTGTAGGTGAGGGCGCTGATCGGGTCGCTGAACGCATCGGGAGCGCTTTTTATAATTCGATTGAGTTGCTTAACCTCGCGCGTATAAGTCCACAATCCAATGGCCACAAAGAGCACAGCAATTATTGTTTGCGCCAGCAGATTCGGCAGCGTGTTAACCACTCCGATAGCGGTCAGTGCCGCAATTACCGGGAAAATCAGTCGGCCCATAAAAGCGGCATAGTGGCGCCTTTTCGGTACGGCCTTTTTGCCGGCACGAAGCCGCGGATACAGTGTTTGAGCACGCTCAATCTGTTCGCGAGTCGGCTTGACCCTTACGGACTCGTAGCCTATCAGATGGCCATTTTCGAGAATGGGAGTGACGTACGCGTTGACCCAATAATAGTCGCCGTTCTTACAACGATTTTTTACGACGCCCATCCAGCTTTTACCAGCCTTCAGGTAGCTCCACATCATCCCGAAAACGGCAGGTGGCATGTCAGGGTGGCGTACCAAATTGTGCGGACTACCGACCAGTTCCTCACGGGAGTAGCCGCTAATTTTCGTGAACTCATCATTACAGTAGGTGATTTTACCGCTGGAATCAGTAGCTGATATCAAGCGCTGCTGGGCAGGAAAAATTTGCTCAACAGTCGTAATCGTTTGGGGTGCACGCAAGGTTAACGCTCTACAAAAAGGCATACGATATGGCCATTGTGCCATCATTTTTGCTATTGTCGTATTTTTTGTGCGGTTATTGAACTGAATTGAACATTGCCGTGTTCAATTGCGTGGTTTCGACGGTATTAATCTGGAATGCACATCTACTGCAGCTTGCATGAGGGTTGGGGTATTTGGCATGGCAGGGAAATCGAGGAGGGGTAATGGGCCTCAATAAACCAGAGCGAGATCTAAGGCTAGACTTCTGGGTGTCGCCTCAGTGGCTCTATAGGCGAGTGTACACATTATCGCGATAAGCCTTGCTAGCTCAGGGACTGTAGTAGGCAAAATTGTTGAGGTTTAGCGGATAGCTGCGATTCTCCCGATCACTTTTGCCCGGCATGGTAGATCACCGCAGCCGGCAGCAACTGACCTATTTCTATCGTTCGGGGTGTGGGCATGCAATTGGGGTGTACGGCTCTGTCTATTAGTTAACCGTCAAAGTGTAGTCAAAGTGGCGTAGGTTTGGGGTGTAGGCATATCCCATCAAATGGGCATGTGATTTTCTGCCCGCTAGTAAACATCATTAATTGCTTGGAGCATGTATGTTCGATTGGATCAGCAATATCCGTGTAGGCACGAAACTCGGTTTTGGCTTCGGCCTAGTATTGGCGCTAACTTCTCTGCTCGCTCTCACTGGCTGGATAGCGATCAATAGCCTTGATGAGAGGGGCCTCAAAATAGAGAGCATTGCTCGCGTCGCCGAGATGACCAAAGACTTGCGAGTTCATCGTTTGCAGATGGAGCTCAACCCCAAGGGCGATGGCGCCCAGTTGATCCTCCAGACGCTTGAGAAATTAACTAAGCATTTGAGCATTGCGCGTGCCCATCTGACCGCGCCCAGCGATTTGGCTTTGATTGACCAGCAAATAGCTGCGGTCAAGGTATACCGCGATGCCCTTGGCGCCTTAAGCCAGGCGGGAGCCGATCAGGCTTCGGTGTTCGCCCGAATGGGCGCGCAAGGTGACATCCTGCTGAATACCACCCAGCAGTTGATAGCGTCGCAATCCGCCAAGCGAGATGCCGATTCGTCTTTTGCCAAAACCCTGCTTGCTAGTATCGCCGCGCTGGCATTGCTGCTCGGCGCCGTTGCGGCCTGGATCATTACCCGGCAAATCGTCGCACCGTTGCAGCATGTCCTTAAGGACGTTGATCGTATTGCCTCTGGCGATTTGAGCCAGGATTTGGAAATCAATCGCCGCGATGAGCTGGGGAGTTTGCAGAGAAGCCTGCAACAAATGACCACCAGCTTGCGCGGACTCATCGGCGGGATTGGCGCTAGCGTTATCCAGATTGCTAGCGCTGCCGAAGAGTTGTCAGCCGTCACCGAGCAGACCAGTGCTGGTGTGAACAGCCAAAAAGTTGAAACCGATCAAGTTGCTACAGCCATGAACGAAATGACCGCCACCGTGCAAGAGGTGGCGCGTAATGCTGAAGAGGCCTCGGACGCTGCGGCTGCAGCAGATCAGCAAGCTCGGGAGGGGGACAAAGTTGTAGGCGAGGCGGTGGCTCAAATCGAACGCCTAGCCATCGAAGTGAGCAACTCCACCGTGGCCATGAGTAATCTCAGAGAGGAAAGCAACAAAATCGGCGGCGTACTCGATGTTATTAAGTCGGTCGCACAACAAACTAACCTGCTAGCTCTCAATGCCGCCATTGAGGCAGCACGAGCGGGTGAAGCTGGAAGGGGGTTTGCGGTAGTTGCCGATGAAGTTCGCAGCCTGGCGCAGCGTACGCAGCAATCTACGGAGGAAATTGAAAAGCTGATCTCCAGCTTGCAAGGCGGCACTCAAGAAGTATCCGACGTTATGGAGGTCAGTCGTATATTGACTGATAGCAGTGTCGAATTAACTCGTCGCGCCGGAACATCTCTGGAAAATATTACCCGCACGGTGTCTACGATCCAGTTGATGAATCAGCAGATTGCCTCGGCCGCTGAGCAGCAGAGCGCAGTGGCTGAAGAGATCAACCGCAGCGTGCTGAACGTGCGCGATATCTCAGAACAAACCGCTGGCGCTAGTGATGAGACAGCCGCCTCAAGTATCGAGTTGGCGCGCTTAGGTCATGAACTTGATGGTTTGGTTAACCGCTTTCGACTATAGGGTTTGGCGTCGCGACCGTCCGCTGTGGATCGGTCGCTGCCCATGGCGAGCGTCGGCAATTGGCTGTCTCTGGCCAAGTTGATTTCGGAAGTGAGGTTGACCGAGTTAGCAGGCAAAGGCCATGCACTGCAGATGGAGAGTGGTGGCTAGCTTCAACTGGAGATCAGCGTGATAGAAATCCTAAAGACGAACGCTGGCAAAGGTTGATTCATCGCGTGCCTCGTTGAGCGTTGTTAACGCTCTGGACAACGGTGACAGCGCCAGGGATTGTGGCAACGGAATCATTGCCACGTGTTTCGCGGTGTTGGAGCTAAGGCGCTCGTCACGTGGCGGAATGCCGTAGTATTCGCGGTAGCACTTGGAAAAGTGTGGCGTGGATATGAAGCCACAGATAGATGCTACTTCGATGATCGACATCGGCGTTTGTTTGAGCATTTGCCGTGCGCGAACCAGGCGCAGTTTCAAGTAGTAGCGCGATGGCGAGCAGTGCAGATGTTTCTGGAATAGCCGCTCCAGCTGGCGACGCGAAACCGAGACATACACCGCCAATTCATCCAGGTCGATCGGTTCCTCGAGGTTGGCTTCCATCAACGTGACAATTTCCTGCAGCTTCGGCTGGTTGGTACCGAGCATGTGCTTGAGTGGCACTCGCTGATGATCTTGTTCGTTGCGGATTCGCTCGTAGACGAACATTTCCGAGATCGCCGCTGACAGTTCACGGCCATGATCGCGACTGATCAGGTGCAGCATCATATCCATCGGCGCGGTGCCGCCGGAGCTAGTGAAACGGTTGCGGTCGAGGGTGAACAGCCGGGTGCTCAAGTTCACTCGCGGGAAGGCTTCCTGCATCGCGGTCAGACATTCCCAGTGCACGCTGCAATCGAAACCGTCGAGCAAGCCGGCGATAGCCAATGCCCAACTGCCAGTGCACACCGCACCGAGGCGCTTGGATTGGCGGGCCTGGATCTGTAGCCAAGACACGTGTTCGCGGGTGACGGTGTGCTGAATGCCAATACCACCACAGACAATCACGGTGTCCAGGGGCGGAGCTTTGTGCATGGCCGCATCCGGGGTGATCTGCAGACCATCGCTAGCCCAGACATGACCGCCGTCAACACTTAAGATACTCCAGCGATATAGCTCACGGCCGGACAGCTGATTGGCCATGCGTAGCGGTTCGACCGCCGAGGCCAGGGAAATCAGTGTGAATTTATCTAACAGCAGAAAACCGATGGATTGTGCCGTGTGATGCTGGGATTGGCCCTCGGAGCCGTACGACATCATTGCTGTATCTCCTCACACAAAGCAGGTGTCGGCCTCAGGCGCAGGCTCTTTTTTATTTCTTGTCTGGCATATGGAGCGAGAGTGTTAATGATTTGTCAAAATTCCAAGTTTAATGGACTTCCTATGAGTTCAAAAAACTGAGCCAAGGACGTTTATTATAGGTAGTCACGGGGGTGGATACTCACAAACGCCAGGACGTGACTTAGCTCTTTTGTTCATAAACAGCGATTAATTCAGACTGATAGCGTTCCTGGATAGCCAAGCGTGCGCCAGGGCCGTGGTGCAGTAAGCTGATCTTCAACATCAGACCATGCGCAAGGAAGGACGATGGGTCAGTGTTTTATTTGGATGGGAATGATACTGATTGCTGCTTTGAGGGCAAGTGGTGGGTTCTGATTGATCATGAAAAGTAGGGAAGGGAGCAGGTCTGCGTTCGACATAGTGGTACTTTCTAGCGAAGCCCGGATTGAGATTTTCACTCGCGTATCAACAATGGATATCTTCGCTTTCAAGATGAAACTCCTGGGCTAAAAGGTAAATGACAGTAGATCAGCCTCCATAGATCGGATCTGTGTCAAACATCCAAATGCAGTGCTAGGCAGTTCACTAAGTCTAGTGGGGTTTGGCTGTCGATCACCTTGTA
Organism: Pseudomonas sp.; assembly: GCF_050739655.1. GTDB lineage: Bacteria > Pseudomonadota > Gammaproteobacteria > Pseudomonadales > Pseudomonadaceae > Aquipseudomonas. The sequence continues at coordinate 9,638 of NZ_JBOIBY010000372.1, forward strand.
GATCAGGTCACGCTTAGAGCGAGGTAATTTCTTGACCACGCTCTTTGCCGAAGCCCTAATGGCTTCGTCTGTTCCATGAATTCGTGCTGCGAGGAGCAGTACTAGCGTGGCATCAGTCAGATTCATAACAAAACCCTAGCAGACATACCCGCAGTGTACCGGTTCTTTGCTTTAAGCAGCTCTAATTGATACGGTCTTGGCCGCATTCGCCAACATAAAGGGATGGAGGCGAAAATAGAAGCCCTGGAGCCGCGAACCTCCGGGGCTTTGTTTTTCTACCAGGTAACGACGCAGATGATCAGTAAGGCGGCTACCCCTGAAGTTATCTTGTGCAGAAATCGTCGACAAATCTCTCTTTGCCAGCTGGGTTGATCAGGCCGTCAACTGTCCATCTGCCGTCGTTGTACTGTTGTACTTGAGCTGATAACACCAGCAATTTCTAAACGGTTCCCGCACGTCAGTGGCACGATACTCACGCATCAAGTCGGGTGAAGCAGACTGTTCCCGATGCTTGATAAGCCATGCGGTAGCCCTGATGAATTGCCCATGACTGAAGACCAGTATTTCTTGGGCATCATGATCAGCAAGCTTGGCCAGCATCGCATCTGCGCGCTCAAGCAGATGACTGAACGACTCAGCACCTGGGCCATCCGTAATCGCCGCCTCACCATTTTTCCAGTAACTTTCTGCATAGGGTTTTCGGTCGGCTTGCGTAGTGCCCGCGAAGCGATTTGGGCTCAAGTACGTAAACTCTTCGACCGCCCAATGTTGGTACGAAACGTGAGGAAAGCGCTCTGCTGTTGGCAGTGCCGTTGCAATGGCGCGTTCGAATGAAGAGGAGATGATTAAGTCGGGGGCAGACGCAATGGAGTCAGCCACAGCCCGAGCTTGACGATGACCTTCCTCAGTCAGTGGTATGGAGTCTGGAGCTGTAGTGGCGAGTCCCACATTTGCGGCGCTTTCAGCGTGCCGAATCAACCTGACGTGTTTCATCGTGGGAGAATCGACTTCATAGAGAGCCCGTCGCCGACATTCAACGTCAACTGATCAAGGAGCTCATCAACGATTCGAATGGCGCTGTCCCCATCCCAATGTTTAATAGTTACTTTCACAGATTCCCCCTCTGACATTGGTTCTTCACAGGTCTGGATAGTCGTCGAGCTTCAAGCTGGGTTTGCCCCCTGTCGTCTGGTCGTGCATCGGTTTGTGCATCACGCCTGCAGCAGCATCTGCGCGCATTTGATCAAGCTCTTTTTCAAAAGCCTTGTCCTGTACCGTCGGCTTGCTTGTGTAGGGTTTACGCTCCGGCTCGTGCTGTGCGGCATAGGTCGTTACCGCTTCTGGGTCGACTCGAAGCTTTTCTTGTACTTGGGACTCGAGCATCGCTCGAAGCGCGTCCTTGTCCGGTCTGTTTAGCATTGTTGATTCCTTTAGAAGACGAGGCACCTGGCATCAACTGAGCGAGGCCGGGTAATGGAAATAAAATCGGCGTGTTTGAAATATGGGCTGAAGTGCGGTCACTGAGATGCAGGACTCGCGGAGCGCATAATCAATTTCTTCCAACATGGAGAAAGTGTCAAATCGAGCGCATGCCATAACTGAATATTCAGACTGCAGGTTTGCCGCGGCGGACGCGGTGTTGGCGCGCGGCGAGCGCCCAACGGTGGAGCGCGTGCGCCTGGAGCTTGGTCACGGCAGTCCGGCGCGAGTGGGTGGGCTGCTGGATAAATGGTGGGCAAGGCTAACTGAGCGGCTGAACGGCGAGACCCGCCTGCCTGCATTGCCAGGTGAGGTGGCGCAGGCGTTTGTCGCGGTGTGGCAGCAGGCGATTCACCTGGCGCAGGGCGTCGCTGAACAAGGGTTGGTGGAACAACGCAAAATATTGATCGCAGAACGCGAGCGGGTCGCCGAAATCGAGGATCAGGCGCGTCAGGACGCGGCGCAGTACCGTCAGCAGGCGGCAGAGGCCCTAGCCGGGCGCCAGGCAGCGGAGTTGCGTCTGGCAGACCTGGAGCTGCTGCTGTCCCAGCGCCAGACCCAGATCGAGGACCTGCAGCAGCAGCGTGAGAGCCTGGTGCACGAGCGCCGCGAAGCCCATCTGCAGAACCAGGCACTGCAGCAGGAGCTACACGCGTTGCGGCTTAAGGCCGAGCAGGAGCGCGTCGCGCAGGAGAGCTACGTGCGCGGGGTCGAGGATCGCGCGCACCGTGAGGTCGACCGCGCGCGGGAGGAGGGCAAGGCGATGACGATCCAACTCAAGGCGGCCGGCCGGCAAGTGGAGCAGTTGCAACGCAGAATCGAGTCGGTCCAGACCGAGTCCAATCAAATCCAGCAACGCGTCGCGGCGCAGCAGGCCCGTGCCGATACCCTGGAGCAGCAACTGATCCAGATGCGCGAAGCACCACCCGCCAAGCGCAAGGCGCGTGTACGCAAAACGCCCGCAGCGCAGGGCTCAAGCTGAGCGTTGCCGTACCGTTTGCACCCTTGTCGAAAGACGCCATGGGATTTGAGCACACTTGCACCTGACGTCCACCGAGCACATGGCGGCCTGTATCTGGGCCCACCATGCGCCCGAACTGATCGCGGGTCTCAGGCCTTGCCTTTCCACGGCACCAGGCGCCGTTCCAGCCAGCGCATGCCCAGGTCGAACAGCAGGGCCATGGCGCCGATCACCAGGATGCCCATGATCACCACATCGGTGGCCATGAACTTGGAGGCGGTCAGCACCATGAAGCCCAGGCCCGCGGTGGCCGCGACCATTTCGGCCGCCACCAGTGTGGTCCAGCCGAAACCGATGGCGATGCGCATGCCGGTCAGTACCTCCGGCAACGCCGCCGGCATGATCACGTGACGCAGCACCTGGCCGCGACTGGCGCCCATGGAGTAGGCGGCATGGATCTGCTCGATGGCCACCGACTTGACCCCGGCGCGGGCGCTGAGGGCCAACGGGGCGAACATCGCCAGGTAGATCAGCAGCACCTTGGAACCTTCGCCGATGCCCATCCAGATCACCACCAATGGCAGATACGCCAGGGGTGGCAAAGGCCGGTAGAACTCCACCAACGGGTCGAATATCCCTCGGGCCACACGGTTCACGCCCATCATGATCCCCACCGGGATCGCCGTGAGTACCGCCAGGACGAACGCGCCGAAGACACGCAGCGCACTCCATGCGACGTGATTGAGCAAGGTCGCGTCGGCGAAACCCTCTTGGGCCACGTCCAGCAATTGCGCCCATACGGCCTGGGGCGAAGGCAGGAACAGCGGCTTGACCCAACCGGAATTGGTCGCGATGTACCAGAGGGCAAACGCCAGCGTCACAGTGACCAGGCTCAAGACCAGGCTCGAACCATTGCCCGGTGCACCATACTGTTCGCCCGGTCGCGCCGGGGCGGCACGCCGCAGTTCGTTGAGAGCACGCAGCACGGCGTTGCGTTGTTTCTCGTCCAACAGGCTCATGCGGCCTCCTCATCACCGTGGATAATGCTCAGCACCTGCTCGCGCAGGGCAATGAAATCGGCACTGGACTTCACCGTCCGCGCGTCCTGGCCGGCGAGAAAGCGCCGGCCGAAATCGATCGGGAACTGGTGAGTGATGCGACCCGGGCGCGGCGACATGATGATCAGCCGCGTGGCCATGAACAGGGCTTCCTCGACGTCATGGGTGATGAAGAACATCATCTTCTGGGTCCGTTGCCAGATCTGCAGGATCAACTCCTGCAAGCGTTCGCGGGTCAGTGCATCCAGTGCGCCGAGCGGTTCATCCAGCAACAGCATCTGCGGATCATTGGTCAGTGCCCGAGCGATCCCTACCCGTTGTTGCATGCCGCCGGACAGCTGATACACCGCGTGGCCGGCGAAATCTTCCAGTCCCGTGAGCTGCAGGAAGTGCCCTGCGCGCTCTTCACGTTCAGCCCTGGCCACGCCGCGCAGCTTCAGGCCAAAGGCGACGTTGTCGAGCACATTCAACCAGGGCAGCAACGCATGTTTCTGGAACACCACGCCGCGTTCGGGCCCAGGCCCCGTGACCTGGTCGCGCAGTTGTGCCACCGCTGAGGTCTGTTGTGGCACCTGGCCGTGGAAATCGCCCAGGGTAATCAGCCCGCTACTGGGCTGGATGAAACCGGCCATCAGGTTGAGCAGGGTGGTCTTGCCGCAACCCGATGCTCCCAGGGCGACAACGAAATCGCCGCTGGCGATGTCCAGGTTGACCCCGGCCAGGGCTGTCACGCGCTGGCCCTTTTGCTGACCGGGGTAGTGCACCGACACGTCATGGATTTTCAGGCTCAGGCCCATGGCTTTTTCCTCGTGGTTGGGTGACTGGCGCCGCCCGTTGCTGGGGTTACTGGGCAGCCTGGACGAAGCCCGGGTTGATGGCGACGCTGTAATCGGGCAGCAACGCCGGGATTTTCTTCTGCTCTTTCAAGAAGGCAGCGGTGGCCGCCAACGCCTTGGCCGCGCCACCCTCTTTGCCGGCGCCGAGCCAGTTGGCGCTGGCCTGTTCGTTGGCCAGCGGGAACTGGTAGAGGGCCAGCACCGGGGGCACTTCGTCCGGCTTGGCACCGGACTGACGCGCCACGTTGATCACTTGCGGCGAATCGGCGGTCCAGCTGCCGGGGGCCTTCACGTAGTCGGCGGTGCTGGCCTGCAACACTTTGGTCAAGGCGAGCATGCCGGCGCTGTGTTCGGCGGCGAACTTGCGGTCGACCACGATGCCGTCGAAGGTGGCCTTGCCCCATTGGGTCAATTGCCCGGACGTCAGCAACACCTGGCCGCTTTGCTTGAGGCGACCCAATGCCGGATCCCAGATGAACGCCGCATCGATGTCGCCGCGCTCCCAGGCGGCCGGGATGTCCGAAGGCTGCAGGTTGATGACCTTGACCTTGCCGCTGAGGCCGAATTGTTCCAAGGCGAACAGGGCATGAAAGTGCGTGGTGGAAACGAATGGCACGGCCAGGGTTTTACCCGCCAGGTCCTGGGGCGCGACGATGCCGCTGCCATTGCGCACCACCAGGGCTTCGGCGTCATTGATGTTGTCGAGGATCCAGAACAACTGGGCATCCACGCCACGGCTCACGGCGGCGGCAATCGGACTGCTGCCGGCCACGCCAATCTGCACATCGCCGGAGGCCATGGCCAGCATCACGTCGCCACCGCTGTCGAAATTACGCCATTGGATATCCCAGCCAGTGGCCTTCTCGAACTGCTGCTGGGCAATGGCGTTTTTCCACGGCGCGAACATGCTTTGCACACCGATCGTCACCGTCTGCGCCTGGGCCGTGGTGGCAAGGCTCAGGGTCAGCGCGGCGGCGGGCAACAGCAGGGAGCGTCGGATCCATCGGTACAAGGGCTTGAGCATGGTGTGGCTCCTAAGGGGAAAGGCATTGTTTTTGGCACGCCTCGATCTTAGGGCCGGCCCGTTGCTTGCTTTAGATCCAGTTGCGCCGGGCTTTGGTGCCAGCCATCCCGCCAGGCCCTGATGGGCAAGGCGTGCAGTGCATCGGGTGCGCCATCGGGGTGCGTCATGAAGGGAGTGGGAACCATGTTGGAGCGTTATTTTCGTCCGTTCGAATCCGGGCGCGGGTTGCAGGAACAACTGCGCGAGAGCTTGCTCAATGCCATTCTCGATGGCGCGTTGGCGCCCAGTGACGCCATGCCGTCATCGCGCAAGCTGTGCCAGTTGCTCAAGGTGTCGCGCAACACGGTGGTACTGGTCTACGAACAACTGGTGCAGGACGGCTACCTCACACCCTCGGACCGGCGCGGCTATTTCATCAATGAAAAATTCCTGCGCCAGCAGCTAAACGTCAGCCTGCGCCCCAAATCCCCGGCACTTTTCGAACGGCCCGATCATGCGCCGGACTGGGAGCATCGGTTGCAAACCCGATCGGCGCAGATGCGTGCCATCGTCAAGCCGCGCAACTGGCGCGAGTACCGTTATCCGTTCATCTACGGGCAGATCGAGGACGATGAGCAGACCACTGCGCGCTGGCGCGATTGCGCACGGATCGCCGCCAGCGGCGCGCACATGCGCAGTTGGGTCGACGACCAGGTGATGCTCGACGATCCCTTGCTGGTGGAGCAGATCATCCAGCGGGTATTGCCCAAGCGTGGCATTCAGGCGCGACCGGAACAGCTGCTGGTGACCATAGGCACACAGAATTCGCTGTACATGATCGCGCGCCTGCTGGGTCGCCCAGGTCTTGCGATGGGGCTGGAAGAGCCCGGTTATGTCGATGCGCGGAACATTTTCAGCCTCAGCGGGTGCACGCTGCGCCCCTTGCGCATCGATCGCCAGGGGCTGGTGGTGGATGAGCAACTGCGCGGTTGCGAAATGCTCTTTTGCACGCCCAGCCACCAGTCGCCGACCGGGGTGACCATGCCGCTGTACCGACGCTTGGAACTGTTGGCCAGTGCCCGCGAGCATGACTTCCTGATCATTGAAGACGACTACGAAAGCGAGCAGAACTTCCTGGGCAGCAACCATCCGGCGCTCAAGAGCTATGACGACAGTGGCCGGGTGATTTACCTGGGCAGCCTGACCAAGAGCCTGTTGCCGGGGGTGCGTCTGGGCTTCATTGCCGCCGATGCCGAGCTGATCCACGAGTTGCGCGCCCTGCGACGCTACATGTACCGCCATCCACCGTCGAACAACCAGCGCATTCTGGCGCTGTTCCTGGCCATGGGGCATTACGACGCCCACGCCCGCCGCCTGCGTGACCGGCTGGCGCGCAAATGGCGGGTGATCAGCCGCGCACTGGCCGAACATTTACCCGAGTGTCACGCCAGTGGCATGGCCGGTGGTTCATCGATCTGGGTCAGCGGGCCACCCGCGGTGGACGCCTGGGCGTTGCAGCGCAGGGTTGCCCGCCACGGCGTGTTGATCGAGCCTGGGGATATTCATTTTCTTGGGGAGGGGCGCACGGGCTGTTACTTCCGCCTGGGTTTCGGCGCGATCGCCGAGGCGTTGATCGAGCCCGGTATCGCAGCGCTGGGCAAGGCCTGGCGCGAGTTGCGCCAGGCCGAACCGGCCTAGAGGTTTTCCTGGGCGAGGGTGCCCTTGAGCACGTCGAACATCGCGTCCACGTCGCTGCGACTGGCCACCAGCGCCGGGGCGAAGATGATTGCGTCGCCCGTGGTTTTCACGTGCAGGCCGGCGTCGTACAGCGCCCGTTGTACCTGCGCGCCCTTGACGCCGGGCGCGGCTCCCGGGGTCAGCTGGATGCCGCTGAGCAGGCCGTAGCCGCGCAAGTCACTGACCTGGGGCAGCCCACGCAGTCCGCTCAGTGATTCCATGAAATAGGGCGCCAATTGTCGACCGCGACCGAACAGGTCTTCATCACGGTAGATGTCCAGTGATGCCAGGGCGGCGGCGCACGCGGCCGGGTGGCCGGAGTAGGTGTAGCCGTGGAACAGCTCCGGCCCCTGGCCCTGGCTGGCACCGACCACGGTGTCGTAGATCGACTCGTCGACGGCCACTGCGCCCATGGGGATGGCGCCGTTGGTCAAGGCCTTGGCCATGGTGATGATGTCCGGCTTGACCGAAAAACTCTGCGCGGCAAAGGCCTCGCCGGTACGACCGAAGCCGGTGATTACTTCGTCGAACACCAGCAGGATGCCGTGGCGGTCGCAGATGTCGCGCAGGCGCTTGAGGTAGCCCGCCGGCGGCACATAGACACCGATGGAACCGGCGATGGGCTCGACAAAGCATGCCGCGATGCTGTCCGCACCGTGGGTGGCGATGATGCGCTCGAGGTCGCTGGCCAGGTCCGCGCCCTGGGTCGGTTCGCCCAATTGATAGCGTTGTTCTTCCTGCCAGGTGTGGCGCATGTGACTGACGTGGGGCAGGCCGCCGGTGGCGAACGCCTGGCGGTTGCGCATCATGCCCGACAGGGCCACACCACCGAAATTGACCCCGTGGTAGGCCCATTCACGCGACACGAAACGGGTGCGCTGGGCTTGGCCACGGGCGCGGTGGTAGGCCAGGGCGATCTTCATGGCGCTGTCGACCGACTCGGAACCCGAGTTGGTGAAGAACAGCTTGTTCAAGCCTGCCGGCAGCAGTTCGCTAAGGCGCCCGGCCAGCTCGAAGGACAAGGGGGAGGCGCGCTGGAAATGCGGGGTGAAATCCAGGGTCAGCAGTTGCTTGCACACCGCCTCGGCGATTTCGGTGCGGCCATGCCCGGCCGCGCAGCAGAACAGCCCCGAGCTGCCGTCGAGCAGTTCGCGACCTTCGGCTGTCCAGTAGCGCACACCCTCGGCGCGGACGAACAGTTGCGGGGCACGCTGGAACTCCCGGTTGTCGGTGAAGGGCATCCATTGATGGTTGAGGTTCGTTGCCATGGGGTTACTCCTGAGGGCGGGCACGGATCGGCCAGTTGCCCCGCAGCCTAGCCATGCAGTCGTGGCCTGCTTAGATCCAGTTGGGCATTTCGATGGAGCCAGAACCCCAGGCACTGGACCCATAGAAAAGCCCATCTGGCTCTAAAGCGTGGACCGCTGCCTGACTAGAGTGGCGCCACTGTCAAAGGAGCGCGCCATGAGCCCGGAATTGAATTGGACCTTGAGTGCCCTGTGCGTGCTGGTCGCTGCCGTTGTGCGCGGCCTCACCGGATTCGGCTTCGCGGCCATCGCGGTCGTCGGCCTGGCGATGCTCGGCTCCTTGCGCGATGCCGTGCCCCTGGTGTTGTGCCTGGAGGTGGCGTCCAGCCTGATGCTGCTGCGCGACGCCTGGGCCCAGGCCGATTACCCGTTACTCAGGCGGATCCTGGTCGCGGCGGCGGTTGGCGTGCCCTGCGGCATCTGGCTGCTGACCGGGCTCGACAGCGATTGGTTGAGTCTGGGGGTGTATGGGCTGGTGGCCACGCTGGCATTGCTGGGCCTGGCGCGGGTGGCGCCGCCCATGGGCCGCGGGCCTTGGGCGGCCTGGCTGGTGGGCGGCAGCAGCGGGGCGTTAATCGCCGCGTTTTCCATCGGCGGGCCACTGGTGGTCGCCTGGCTCAGCCACTGCGGGCTGCGCGCCCGGACGCTGCGAGCCACCTTGATCATGTTCTTTTTTGCCGTGGACCTGGCGGCCCTGGCCGGGCTGGTTATGGCCCACGCCATCGGCCGCCGGGTCCCGTACCAGGCCCTGACCCTGCTTTTGCCCCTGATGTGCGGGCTCTGGATGGGACAACGGTTGTTCCTGCACATTCGCGCCGAACACGCGGCGCGACTCACCCAATGGCTGTTGCTGGCGTTGGCGGGCTCCGGCCTGCTGGGTCGGTCGTGGTCCTGACCCCTGGAGTTTGATCATGCAACCTACTGTGTTTATCACCGGCGCCACCTCAGGTTTCGGCGAAGCCTGCGCCCGGCGTTTCGCCCAGGCCGGCTGGTCGATGGTGCTCACCGGCCGGCGCGAAGACCGCCTGTTGCGCCTGGCCGAAGAGTTGGGCAATCAGAGCGACGTGTTGCCCCTGGTCCTGGACGTGCGCGACCGCGAGGCCATGCAAACGGCGATCGACCAGTTGCCGGAGCGCTTTACGACCTTGCGCGGCCTGATCAACAACGCAGGTCTCGCCCTGAGCACCGAAGCCGCCCAGGCCTGCTCGCTGGATGACTGGGATACCATGGTCGACACCAACATCAAGGGCCTCCTTTACAGCACCCGGCTGTTGCTGCCGCGATTGATCGCGCAGGGTGCCGGGGCAAGCATCGTCAACCTCGGGTCCATCGCCGGTAACTGGCCATACCCCGGCAGCCACGTCTATGGCGCGACCAAGGCCTTCGTGCGGCAGTTTTCGTTGAACCTGCGCTGCGACCTGCAAGGCACAGGCGTGCGGGTCACCAACCTGGAACCGGGCTTGTGCGAAAGCGAATTTTCCCTGGTGCGTTTTGCCGGCGACACCGACAAGTACAACGCGGTGTACGCCAACGCCCAGCCGCTGCAACCTGCGGACATCGCCGAGACGATCTTCTGGCTGATGAACCAGCCGGCACATATCAACATCAACAGCCTGGAGGTGATGCCCGTGACCCAGGCCTGGAACAACTTTGCGATTGAGCGTGGGGCGATGCCCCGCCTGTAAGGGCAATGCTCGCTCGCGATCCGCTGTGGGGCCAGCCTGCTGGCGATGGGCGTCAACGATAACGCTGGGCACCTGACACCGGCCCCCCCCCAAGCGGGGAATTGAGCCATCCAGTGCCTGGCAATCTCCTCGCGCCGGCAAATCCACACCGCGTCATGGCCTTGCACGTAATCGAGAAAGCGCGCCAGCGCCAACGCACGAGCAGGATGACCACTGATCCGCCCATGCGGGCCGACGCTCATCAGCTTCGGGTGTTGCGCGCCTTCTTGCCACAGCAGGTCGAAAGCATCCTTGAGCAGCTGGAAAAAATCTTCGCCGCAGGCGAAACCGTTGGGCAGCAGATAGCGGGCGTCATTGTTGACCAGTGTGTAAGGGATCACCAGGTGCGCGGGCGAGCCTGGGAGCCAATAGGGCAGATCGTCGTTGTAGGCGTCCGAGCTATAGAGAAACCCGCCTTCCTCACGCAACAGGCGGCGGGTGTTCTGGCTGACCCTGCCTGTGTACCAACCCACGGGGCGTTTACCGCAGACCTGCTCGATCACCTCGACGGTGAGACGGATATGGTGCCACTCCTGGTCTTCAGGCATGTCGCGATAGTCCAGCCAGCGATGGCCATGCCCGGCAATTTCATGCCCGGCAGCGCAAAGCGCATGGCCAATCGCCGGGGTGAGTTCCAGTGCGCGGCCGACGGCGAAAGCGGTCAGCGGCAGATTGCGGGCGCTGAACAGCTGCAGAATGCGCCACACACCCGCGCGCGATCCGTATTCGTACATGCCCTCGACGCTCAAGTCCGCTTCCCCCACACGCGGCACACGGCCTGGTAGCTCGTGAAGCCAGGCCTCCGACTGGGCATCGCCATTGAGAATGCAGGACTCCGCGCCTTCTTCGATGTTGAGGACGAACTGGACCGCGACACGTGCCTCACCGGGCCATCGCGGGTGAGGTGGGCGGCCACCGTAACCGGTGAGGTCTCGAGCGGACATCAGCCCAGCTCGAAGGTCGTGACGCCGAACACACGTTCGTGCGCGATCGCGGGAGGAGGGCCGAGTTACATGCGTGCGCAGCCGAAAACCTCGACCATGCCCTGTTGGTGCACCAGCGCCATCGCGCCAGGGTTATTCTCCGGGGCATCGAGAAACAACGGAGCACCCTGGGCAAAATCCGCCAAGCGTGCGTATAGAGCATTGGCTGCCAGGGCATCATCGGCGAACAAGGGGCCGATCTTGTAGCCTTCAAGGCAGCGCCTTGCTACGCCATAGCCGCTTAGCCTGCCATCGCGTCGGCACCCCACCGCAAGTGCGTCGGCTTGGGCTATCCACCCCCTCAGAAAGGTGGCGCGCGGGGCGGGAAACAGGTGCGGTCGTAATCGACAACCTGATCGAACGGGAAGGTGGCCAACGGGACGACGTCCTGGTCGTCTGCCTGCGAGATCGCCGGCCGTTTGGCGCTATCGGCACGAAATCGCATGTTGCGATGGGAGAAGACGAAACCACCCTTGGCTTAGTAGTCCTGCATCGCGAAGACACCGTCCATGCCGATGCTCGCGCCCGGGCGCAGGCGGGCGAGGAGTCGCTCGCGGCGTGCGTGCCAGAGGGTGTTGCCCAGACCTTGACCGCGATACTCAGGCCGCACGATGAAAAACCCCATGAAACCGAATTCGCCATGGTAGGAGGTGAAGGCACCGCCGCCGATCAATTCGCCACCCAGGGACGCTGCGATGAAGGCAGCAGGGTCCCCGCCCAGAACAGCTCGGCATCGTGAATGCCGGGATTCCAACCCTCATGGGCCGCCCAATCGACAAGCTCGTCCAGTTCGGGACGGGTCATGTTGCGTATGACCAGCTGGTTCGACACCGGGAATTTCTCCTCAGTCGTTAATCGAGCGTGTGGTACAGCTCCACTTTTAACCCTTTCGGTATAGCTTCAACCCGAGTATTGATCCAGGTTGTCACAACTCCCGCCAGTCAATCACTGCCGCTCGGAAGTCCGTCCAACCACCTCTCAAATTATTCCCCAGCACTCTATTGATTGTCAGAAAACGTACTAGCAAATGGCCTTGATTGTCGTCGGGCAGCTACTAGCCTCGACATCAGATTCGTTGCCGCGGCAAATGGAGTTCAAGCGGTTGCAACAAGTACGCGGACGTGGACTGCCCCATCGATGTGACCGAAGCCATCAACGGTGGAACGGTCGGACAGGACGATCGCAAGGATCGGATGAAGGAGACGCAAAAAGTCTGAATCTGAACAACCTGCGCACAACCCCATGAGGACGGGAGGGCGCAAATGAGTAGCCGAAGCATTGCTGAGATGTTGCGATTTGATCCGGCGTTTGCGTCGTTGCGCGACGGCCTTTCGGTCGCTCAGCAGATTGGCAACACACTTTGGGTGGCTAACGACGAAATCACGAACCTGGAACGCCTGGCAATCCAGGACACTGCGCCTGGCAACGTGGTGATGTGCGATGAGTACGAATCGCGTGAACGGTACGAATATTCCCCAGGCGGCTGCCCGTGAGCGAAAGAGCAGTGTGTCGTACATGCCTCGTCGGCTCGGTCACGCGTGCCAAAGATCACTGTAAGGATGCTGCCGGGGGCACAGTGTAGAGCTTGAACAGCATTCGGGAAGTATCGCTAACGCTGCCTAAATGTTTGTTGTATGCCTGTTCAATCTCACCCGTGCGATACATTTCGCTTAGCGCGCTATCGACCAGCAGTCGGAAGTTTTCATCGTCTCGATCGACCATCATTGAAGTCGTTGAATACTCAAAAATACGGTCGAGTAGTACAAGATTCCCGGTGGCATATTTGTCGGCGAGTTCATGTTTAAGCTTCGTGCGTTCGGCGAAAAAAAACATCCGCCTTGCCATCGGCAATACGCTTGAGGCCCGCCGCCGTGTCTTGCACTGTGACGAGTGTGGCGACCCCTCCCAGGGATCGCATTTGCTGATTAATCCATTGCTCGGTAACGCCGCCAGCGATTGTGACGTAAGTCAAATTGGACAGTGCGCGATTGACCTCTGTGCGCCAGGTCGGGCCGGTTTTGGCGACGTCACCTTTCAGCACCCTGAGCAGTGCGTTGGGTGCATTCTTGGCAACCACGGCTGCCAGGCCAGTGTTGCCGGCGTTAGAGTGCAGAGAATGTCGACTTTTCCAGTACTGACGGCGCTGACTTCGTCACCCAACTGAACAGACGGATAACGAACTTGCAAGGAGGGCACATTCAACTCTGTTTTTATTGTGTTGAAGATTTTCTCGCAAAGATCGATCGCATATCCGCTGGCCTTGTCACCCGCCTGGGTACTAAACGGAGCAAAGTCAGGTACATACCCCAGAACCACAGAATGACTGTTGCGCACCCGTTCAAGAGTATCGGCTCCTACGACCGCGGGTAACAGGGAACGCAGGCAGGCAAGAAGCAGGTTGGCGGCTTGGGTCGGTTGAACGCTCATATTTCATTCTCCCGTCATGTATTTCTTTTGGCAGGCAATTATCCATCGTTCAAATGACTTCTGGTGAAACCACCCACACGCTGCATGACATCTTGTACAGCAGGTGCTCCACGGTGCTACCGACCAACCGTGACAAGGCGCCGTGACCTACACGGCCCATGACAATGACATCTGTGTCATAAGCCCCTGCATAGCTGCAAAGCACCCTGGCCGGGTTACCCATGATCATATGCTGGCGCTCCGATGGGATTCCATTACGTTCGCAAAGCACACGGAACGCGTCAGCTTGAGCGTCGAACAGGGTCTTGGCTTTGCTGGAAGAAAAAAAAGCCGACCCGTTACTGAAGCCAAATTCATCGGCACTGATGGATGAGAGGTCATGGGCGTAGATCACGTCGAGCTCGGCGTTGCAGGTGGCGGCCAGTTTTGACGCCTCACGTAGAATCCTGTCGTTAAAACCCTCATATTGGTCACCACGATGAAAAGGGTCGACGGCAGCGACGATTTTTCGCGGCAATGCGTGGTGCATATGACTGACAAAATGCAGCGGCACCGGACATTCGCGCAGCAAATGGATATCCAGAGTGGTAAACATCAGACGTGACAGCAGCGATTCGTGTTCCAGCGCCTTGATCAATACCGCCATCGGCTGTTCTTTGAGATGAATGAGGATTTCCTGCAACGGGCGCTCCACCCATACCACTTCCGTGGTGACGTGAACCCCGATCTTGCGCATCGGTCTGGCCTGGTCTTCAAGCCATTGACGATGGCGCTCGATATAACCCAGTCGCATCTGTTCCAGCGCTTGTTCGTTGACCATTCCAGCGGTCGCCAGCCCTTCGAGATAATCGAACGCCACGATGTGCAGTGCCGCATCCGAGGCCTTGGCCAGTGCAGCAGCCCGGTCGAAGGCTGGGCTGTTTTCCATCAACGGCGAGACGACCAGCATGAAACGTGATTGATCAGACATGACAAATCTCCGGAAGGTAATCGCGCAATGGCTTACCCAAATGGCTTCAGTGGTGGGCAGCGAAGCCTGGTGCTTATCCTGCTGAAGACCAGAGCGACAGGTTTGATCTTTGTCAAATGGAGTGGGGAAGGACGATGTCGCCCGATGTGTGGTCGCCCCAGTCTCGTCCGGTGACCGATTTGTTGACCATTATCAATCTTTCCTCGCTCGCCCCGGCGCAGTCTTTGGGTTCGTACGGGAGACGGTAGAGGAGGGAACACCATGGCAACCATGAAGGCGGCTGTTTTCGTTGAACGGAACCGGATCGTGCTGGAAGAAAAACCCATCCCTGAAGTCGGGCCGCAGGATGCATTGATCCGTATCACCACCACGACCATTTGCGGAACCGATGTGCACATCTTGCGCGGTGAATACCCAGTGGCCAAGGGCCTGACCGTAGGCCACGAGCCGGTGGGCATCATTGAGCGCCTAGGTTCCCAAGTGCGCGGCTTTGTCGAAGGACAGCGGGTGATCGCCGGTGCCATCACGCCCAGCGGGCAAAGTTATGCCTGTTTGTGTGGTTGCGCGTCGCAGGATGGACCAGACTCGCGCCATGGTTTTCGCGCTATTGGGGGCTGGAAGTTCGGCAACATCATCGACGGCTGCCAGGCCGAGTACGTGCTGGTACCGGATGCCATTGCCAATTTGTGCCCGATTCCCGACGGGCTCTGTGACGAGCAGGTGTTGATGTGCCCTGACATCATGTCCACCGGCTTTTCCGGGGCGGAACGGGGCGAAGTGACCATCGGCGATACGGTTGCCGTGTTTGCCCTTGGGCCAATAGGCCTCTGTGCGGTGGCGGGTGCACGCCTTAAAGGCGCGACGACAATCATTGGCGTCGATGCCGTGGCTGAGCGGATGGACGTCGCGCGACGGCTGGGCGCGACCCATATCGTCAACTTCAAGGACGGTAACGTGGTTGAGCAGATCATGGCCCTGACCGATGGTCGGGGAGTCGATGTGTCCATCGAGGCACTGGGGACCCAAGGGACTTTCGAGTCCGCGCTGCGTGTGCTGCGTCCGGGCGGTCGACTGTCCAGCCTTGGCGTTTACTCCAGCGATCTGCGTATTCCACTCGATGCCTTTGCGGCAGGATTGGGAGACTACAGCATCGTCACCACCCTGTGCCCCGGCGGCAAGGAGCGCATGCGCCGCCTGATGGCGGTGGTGCACAGCGGTGGCGTGGACCTGTCACCACTGGTGACACATCGTTTCAAACTCGATGATATCGAGGCGGCCTATGAGTTGTTTGCCCACCAACGGGACGGTGTGATGAAGGTCGCAATTACGCCGTGAGGGTGTCCGGCTTTATTATCGAAGTAGTACGGAGGTATCTATGATCATTGATATCACGGAGAAACCGGCAAGCCATTGCTGGGTCGTGTGCATGGATGCCTTGGAGGTGAACTTCAATAGTCTGGACGGAGCGCGGGCTTTCGTTGACCAACTCAAGGCGCGTATCGAAGCACCGCATGCCTGGCCGATTTCCCCTTCCCCGGCAGCCACTACCAGTCTGATGCCTGACCGTCGAGCGGCCTGTCCCAAGGGCGAACAGGCTCGGGCCGATCTCGTCGAATAACCCTTTGGTGGCGTGGGTCAGTGGTGGGCGACGGTTCGCCGCTTACGTGATTCCGGGCCAGACAGAGATCAATCAATCTATGGCCTGACTGCTGGATTTAAATCGCCGTGTGCCGAGGTGTTCCATGTCGCAGACTCAACGTTTACTCTTGATCGCTCCCCCTGTCATGACCCGTACTCCGGCATTCGACCGGGCCGCGGCGCTGGCGCTGGCGATGCATTTGCCGTTGCATATCGTAGCGTTCGATTATTCACAGGCCTTGGCGGTAGTTGGGTTGATCGCACCTGAACAATTCAGTCTGGCCCGGGATGGCTATCTACGAACCCATCAGCAATGGCTCGTCGATCAGGCCGGATTGATGAGCAAGCATGGCGTGGAGGTTACAAGCGAGGTGGTGTGGGTACAGGATCCTTATGAAGAGATCCTGCACTTTATCAACGAGATGCCGCTGGCCCTGATCATTAAGGACGCCCAGGAAGAGTCAGCGCTCAAGCGCGTGTTTTATACGCCGTTGGATTGGCAGCTGCTGCGTGATTGTCCGGTGCCGGTGCATCTGGTGACCACCACCCTATATCCCCGCCCCCGTAACGTACTGGCCATTATTGATGTGTTGCGCGACGAGGAACACGGCCGGATGCTCAACGACCAGATTATCGACGCAGCAGCGAAATTGGCCGCTGTCTGCGATGCCTGTCTTGAACTGCTGCATGTGTATGACTGGACGGCTGTATACGTTCAGGACATGGGTTTTGGCGCATTGCCGTTGGCCACCTCAATACATGAAATGTCGGGAACGACTCAGCATGAGGCGTTTGACGCCATTGCTGAACGCCACGGCGTGCCGGCAGAGCGTCGTCACTTTATCGAGGGTGCACCCGTGCCGTGTATTTGTAAGTTTGTCTCGGACCACAGCACCGATGTCATTGTCATGGGCACGGCACAGCACAAAGGCTTGAGCAAACTTCTAGGCACCACGGCCGAGCAACTCTTGCAGCGGGCGCCGTGCAGTGTGCTGGCGGTCAAGCTGGTGCCAATGCCGCAATCCTCCTGAGGGCGGGATCGCCCCGTAATGGTCCGTTAGCCGAAACATCGCGGGGCGATTATTTACAGGTAAAGACGATGGATGACCTGATGGATGTCGTCGGGATCATTGTACGTCTCGAAACCCAACACCTTGGCCAAGTCACGCATTGGCGCATTGCTGGCGGCGTCCACCGAATACATCTGGCGAAAGCCGTTTCGTCGGGCGGTTTTGATCAAATGTTTCATCAGCAATGTGCCCAGGCCCAGGTGCGTCCATTCATCGGCGACCGTGACGGCACATTCACATTGATGTTCGGTGGCCGCGTAGCGGCCGATACCGATCTCGACCAGTTGACCGTTGTCGTGGGCCAGGGCGACAAAGGCGACGCGCTGTTCGTTGTCGGTGTCCATCAACTGGTCGAGCATCGCAGCGCCGGGTTCGTTGATCTGCGAGAGAAAGCGCATGTGTCGGGATTCGGGAGACAGGCGCTTGATAAAGGCATATTCACGATCGCGATCCTTTTGCGCCAACGGCCTGATCAGCACGTGGCGGCCATCCTTGAGCGCTTCGATTCAGTATTGGCCGTGGACTGAGGCGGCGACCATTGAGTGCTATATGTAGCGGAAAAAGGATTACTTGCGCTTCCAGTACTTCTGCATTTCAAGAAACAGAAAGGATGCGGTCCACGTGATGAGCACCAACCCGGTCAGGGCCTGCAAACCGGTCAAATATTTGAGGTTGCCCACCGGTGAAATATCGCCGAAGCCGATCGTCGTGTAGGTTGTGAAGGAAAAGTAAACGCAGTCCATCAGCGAACCGTCGAAGTTGCCCGCCAGGCCGCCCCATTTGCCGGAGTGCAGCATCAGATAATAAACTAGTGCAAAGAACCAGACCTCTATCGCGTGGGCCAGCAAGGCGCCAAATACCCCGACGACAATTCTGAAGCGGCTCCACAGCTTGAGCTGGGGCAGCCAATCGTTCAAGCGCAACAGACATTCGTAATGGATCACTACGACGATGATGACCACCAGCGTATTAATCAGTGCGACTGCCAGCATGGCCAGACTCCATTTTTTACGGGGTGTTCAAGAAGAATCGGGGGCACGCTGTATAGGTATGAGCGCTGGAAAGTCTTCGGGTGACAAGGTTTCCTTTTCAAGCAACAGATGTGCACCGGCGTCCAGATCGGCTCGACGTCTTTCAAGCAAAGCCTTGGCTCGTCCATAGGCTTCATCGAGCAGGGCACGAATACCCAGGTCGACTTCCCTGGCAGTCTGTTGCGAATAGTCTTTCTCACCCAGTGCCGGCATGCGTTCCCCCAGGTACGTCGTGCTTTGTCGCTCCAGTACGGACTGACCGAGTTCGGCGCTCATGCCAAACCGGGTGATCAATTGCCGGGCGATATCCGTTGCGTGGGCCAAGTCATCAGCGGCTCCAGTGGAAATCTGCCCATAGGCGAGGAATTCGGCAGCGCGCCCGGCCATCAGGACGACAATCCGGTCCTTGAGCATCTGGTAACTGATCAGGAAGTGATCTTCGGTTGGACGTTGCAGGGTATAGCCCAGCGAGCCAATGGCCCGGGGCACGATAGACACTTTGTGCACCGGATCCATGCCCGGAAGACTGCTGGCAGCCAGGGCATGCCCCATCTCATGATACGCCACCACCTGGCGCTCCTTAGGGCGCAGCACACTGCTCTTGCGTTCAATCCCGGCAACGATGCGCTCTACAGCGATCGTGAAATCGTCGAGGTTGACCGCTTCCGCTCCACGACGGGTGGCGACGATGGCGGCCTCGTTGACCAGGTTGGCCAGGTCAGCACCGGTAAAGCCTGTGGTGAGGTCGGCGATATGCTCGGCATTGATGGCGGGGTCCACAGTGATTTTTTGCAGATGGACCTTGAGGATCGCCTGGCGCCCTTTTCGGTCAGGGCGGTCGATCAGCACTTGCCGATCAATCCGGCCGGCACGAAGAAGCGCCGGATCGAGAATCTCTGGCCGGTTGGTCGCGGCAAGCAGTACAACACCCTCACGGGGATCGAATCCGTCCAGCTCCGACAGTAACTGATTGAGGGTCTGCTCTTTTTCGTCATTGCCGCCAAACGCACCGACGCCGCGCATTTTGCCCAGTGCATCCAGTTCGTCGATGAAAATGATGCAAGGTGCCGCTTGCCGCGCCTGTTCAAACAGATCATGCACGCGGGCGGCTCCTACCCCCACGAACATTTCAACGAACTCGGATCCGGATATCGAGAAAAAAGGCACGCCGGCCTCACCGGCGATGGCTTTAGCCACTAGAGTCTTGCCGGTTCCCGGTGGACCGACCAACAACGTGCCTTTGGGAATGTGCGCCCCCAAGCGTGAGTATTTGGCTTTGTCCTTGAGAAAATAGACGATCTCCACCAGCTCGGCTTTGGCCTCATCGATGCCCGCCACATCGGCAAAGGTCACTCCAGTCTCGCGCGGTACAAATACCTTGGCCCGGGACTTACCGATGCTCATCAACCCTGCGGCACCTTGTTTTTCCGCCAGCCCGCGAAACAGGAAATGCCAGATCACCACGATCAGGACAAAAGGGAGCAGCAAGCCCAGCAGGCCATTAAGCAGCGTGTTTTCGTTGACCCCGGAGAATCCGACACCTGAGCGACCAAGATCCGCCGCCAGCACCGGATCCACTCGAACCGTGGAAAACTGGTTGTGCCCATTGATGGGCTCTTGCAGTTTGCCGCTGATCTGATCTTTCTCGACCCGTAAATCGCTGACCTTCTGTTCATTGAGCAATTGCACAAATTGACTGTACGGAATGCTTTGCACGACATTACGTTCGAAAAACAGTATTTGAACCACGGACAGTATGGCAAACGCGATCGCGAAGTAAGACAGGTTCCATTGGTGATTTGTTTTCATGGACGTGGCTCTGAGTCGTGGCACCGACCACGGGCAAACGATGATTGTCGGTCAGTATTTTTCTACGCCTGAGCGCAGGAAAGTCGTTGAGGTAAATCAATAATGTCCCGATGAGCGCACAAGGGTCGTATTGCCACCGTTTTCGTTGATAAAAATCAGTGTTCCTGCCGTATAGCCCCTGATACTTGAACGACTGCATTTCCAGTTACCATCGCGCCGAGGGGAAGATCATGAACAGGAGCTTGTCCGTTGCATTGCTGGGCATTTTGCTGGCGCTGACTGCCGGTTGCAGTCATAAACACGCCCAGGAAATCGACGCACGACTGTAGTCTGCCGAAAATAATGTCGCCACGGCACGGCTCAGGGCCGATGAGGCGTTCATAAAAGCAGAGCTGGCAGCGGCAGCGGCCGCCGCACAGGCGCAAAGCACAGCCGCTGAAGCAAATGAACGCGTCAGGCGGATGCTTGAGAAGGCAAATCGCAAATGACAAGCGATGGCCTGAAGTGCCCCGACAGTTAACAAAATTTTGCAGTCAGAAACGTAACCGTTTCAGGGAGAGGCACGTGATGCTCAAACTCAAACGCATTCTTTTGATAGCCCCTAACGAAATGACTCTTACCCCGGCATTTGAGCGCGCGTATGCACTGGCTTTTGCAACCGGTGCGTATCTGCATATTGTCGCGTTCGATTATGTTCCGGCACTGGCGGTGGCGGGTCTGCTTGACCATGATGCGATGGCCCAGGCGCGGGAAGGGTATCTGCAAGTACATCGGCAGTGGCTGGAGCAGCAAGCCCGCTTCAAACGGTACATCGGCATGCAGGTGACCACTGAAGTGGTTTGGGCCAGATCAAGCCTGACGCACGTGCTTGAGTGCGTGAACGA
Organism: Pseudomonas sp.; assembly: GCF_050739655.1. GTDB lineage: Bacteria > Pseudomonadota > Gammaproteobacteria > Pseudomonadales > Pseudomonadaceae > Aquipseudomonas. Next base: position 30,555 of record NZ_JBOIBY010000372.1, read on the forward strand.
CTTTCGTCCAGATCTGGTGATCAAGGATACTCATTATGTGCCGGCACTCGACCGGGCCTTTCATCGACCTTTGGACTGGCACTTGCTGCGCGAGTGTCCAGCGCACTTGCACCTGGTAACCACTGCCGCACACCCCAAACCATTAAAAATTCTTGCGGCGATTGACCTGTCCCATCTGGAAGAACTGACTCACGGATTGAATGATCGAATACTCGATCTGGCCTCTACGCTGGCGGCTAGCTTCGGTGCAGCTCTGCACGTGCTCAATGTCAGTCGTTGGTCAGTGATGAATGATGCGTCGATAAGTGTGCCGACAGGTAGTCTGGATGACAGTTTGAGGGACGCGATTCAGGATGCCCAGCAGGAGGCCTTTGAGGTGCTGGCCGAGCGCTATTGCATCAAGAATACTCGTCGACATTCACTGACAGGCACCCCCCACAAGGTGATCGGTCTTTTTGCTCAACAGAATGCTTTTGACATGGTGGTGTTGGGTACGATTTATCCTCATGGGAATAATTGGTTTATCGGTAGCACCGTCGAGAGTGTATTGAACCGGGCACCGTGCAGCCTGATGATCGTCAAGCCATTGTCCCCACCCGATTAAAAGGGAACTGTCGAGCTTGCAGTTGATAAAAGTCAACTGGCCATGAACCAAAAGGAGCGATCAATAGCGCTCCCCTGAATGTTCAAGGAAACAGCCATGCGAATCACATTTCTGGGTGCCGCGGGTACGGTCACGGGCAGCAAGTACCTGCTGGAACATCGTAACCAACATGTGCTGATCGACTGCGGTCTGTTCCAGGGCTACAAACAACTGCGATTACACAACCGGGACCCGTTCCAGCTCCCGGTTTGCGACCTGGCTGCGATTGTGTTGACCCATGCCCACCTCGATCACAGCGGTTATCTGCCCGTACTGGTGCGCAATGGTTATCGCGGCCCGGTTTACGCCACGCCCGCGACCTGTGAGCTGGTTAAAATTCTGCTGTTGGACAGCGGCCGCTTGCAGGAAGAGGAGGCTGAGTTCGCCAATCGGCATGGTTTTTCAAAACATAGCCCGGCGCTACCGCTTTACACTGAGCAAGATGCCGAGCAGGCACTAAAACTGTTGCGGCCGGTGGAGTTGCACCACAAGGTTCAAATTGTCGCGGACATGACCATCGAGCTTCGATGTGCCGGGCATATCCTGGGGGCGGCAACGGTGCAAGTGAGCGTCAATGGCATAAGCTTGGTGTTTTCCGGGGATTTGGGGCGTCCTGACGATCCTTTGATGTTCGCTCCGCAAGCCGTCGAGCAGGCGGACTACCTGCTGGTGGAGTCGACTTACGGCGACCGTATCCATCCAGTCGAGTCGCCGCAGGAGCAATTGGCCGATGTCATCAATCGTACCGCTTTGCGCCGAGGCATTACGCTGGTGCCATCATTCGCGGTAGGACGTGCCCAATTGCTGATGTATCACCTCTATCAGTTGAAACGCCAAAGAGCGATTCCTGATATTCCAATCTACCTCAACAGCCCGATGGCCACCGACGTCACGGGTCTATATCAGCGATTTCGCAGCGAACACAGATTATCCTTGGAGGACTGCGAGGGTATGTGCCATGTGGCGCAATTTATCCGCTCTGTCCAGGAATCGAGAGAGCTTGATCAACAACGCACCCCTGCGGTGATTATCGCCGCCAGCGGCATGGCGACCGGAGGGCGGGTTGTCCATCACCTCAAGGCGCTGGCCCCCAATCCGGTTAATACGCTGTTGATGCCGGGGTTTCAGGCCGGTGGCACGCGAGGAGCACAAATTGTTGCGGGCTCTCGATCCGTTCGTATCCATGGCAAGGATGTGCCGATAAATGCCGAGGTAGTGCCGATGCAATCCCTTTCGGCGCACGCTGACGCCGATGAAATCATGCAGTGGTTGCGTGGATTCAAGCGACCACCCAAGCACACATTTGTGGTGCATGGCGAGCCAAACGCATCGGATGCGCTGCGCCGTCGTATCAGCCTGGAACTTGGGTGGTCGGTTTCGGTGCCGGAGTATCGCGATAGCGTCGACCTCACCCCAATCGGTTTCCCTGAAAGGTCACTGCGCTGACAAAAAGTAAGATCATGTATCGTTCAGCCGCCCGTGAGAAAGCACTCAGTGGCGCCACACAGCTGGCGGACGCCGTGCGCGTGACTAGTCGATGGCATCTTGGCGCAGTGCGCCGTTGGCCAGTGAAAAACAGCGCGTAGCTGCACGCAGAAAAAGGCCATGTGAAGAAGGGCAGTCCCGCCCCATTTGATATTTATCAACGCCAGCAATATTGCGATGGAGCAATCTGAACCCACTCGGGTGCTGAATCCGACATTCAACCCTCCCTGTCTGGAGCCCAGTCATGAGCCAGTATCGACGGTTATTGCTCATCATCCATCTGGGCTTGAGCCATTCTCCGGCAATCAACCATGCGGCGGCGTTGGCCCGGGCCAGCGGTGCGCGGTTGCATATCGCCGCACTGGTTCCATCGTTGAAACTGTTGTCGCTGCTCGAAACTGGAGACCGTGAAAATATACGGGGGCGTTACCTGCAGGACCATCACGATTGGCTGAAGGATCAGGAAAAACTACTGCGCCGCAGTGGGGGCGACGTGACCACAGAGGTGGCCTGGGCTGATGCCATGGGGCAAGACATTCTGGATTACGTCGCACAACTGCAGCCCGACCTGTTGATCAAGGAAATTCAACATGAATCGGCGTTCAAGCGCGCGCTTTTTACCCCGCTGGATTGGCGCTTGCTGCGTCAGTGTCAGGTACCGGTTTATCTGATGGGCGGGTCCGGTAACGCCTTGCCCCGCAAGGTGGTGGCGGCCGTTGACGCGTCTGCTGGCGAGTCGGAACACAGCGAACTCAATGATCGCATCATCCAACAGGCCTCCAGCCTGGCCATACAGTGTGACGCCGAGTTGCACCTGCTCTATGCCCACGACATTTCAGAGGACTATCTGGAAGAGTTGAGCGATAGCTTGAAACTGTCAGTGCTGAGCAAAGGGGTGCGCAAAGAGTTGGAAAAGTCGTTTCTGGCAATTGCCAGCCAATACGGTGTTCCCGCCGACCGCCGTCATTTCGTTTTGGGTCACCCCGTCACGGCACTCAGTGAATTTGCCAGCGAACATCATGTGGATGTGATTGTGATGGGTAGAGCCCAGTACCACGGCTTGGAGCACCCTTTGGGCAGTACGACCGAACATATCCTGTATCAGGTGCCCTGCAGTGTACTGGCGGTCTAGAGCGGTCCACTCATGTTCGCCTGTGCAGGACTTGCTCCAGGGGCCGGTAGATGCAGGGGCATGAGCGGTGTTGCGCGCTCACTTGATATAAATCAACGCCAGGGCGGCATCAACGGGGGAGCCTGAACTGGAACCGCGGGTGTCTGCTTACGAGAACACACCAACCGTTCCCGTAGCGGGTAACTGTAGGCGCAAAGCCCTATCTGGAGTCAGATCATGAGCCAATATCGACGGTTATTACTGATCATCAACCCGGCCCTGCGCTATTCACAGGCCATCAACCACGCGGCGGCCTTGGCCAAGGCCAGTGGGGCGAGTTTGCATATTGCTGCCTTAATCGCGTCGTGGAAACTGTTGTCGCTGCTCGAAGAGGGCGACCGGGAAAAGGCTCGCGAGTGCTTCTTGCAGGACCATCGCGATTGGTTGAAGGACCAGGCGAAAAACCTGTGTGGCAGGGGAATCGACGTAACGACGGAGGTGGCCTGGGCCGATGACATACAGCGAGACATTCTTGATCACGTGGTGGAAATGCAGCCTGACTTGTTAGTCAAACAAGTGCAGCATGAATCAGCGCTCAAGCGTGCGTTCTTCACTCCACTGGACTGGCGCTTGCTGCGCCATTGCCCGATCCCGGTTTATCTGGTCGGTGAGGGCGGGCTTGCCTTGCCGCGCAAGGTGGTGGCAGCCGTTGACGCTTCGAACACGCAGCCAAAGGGGAGCGAGCTCAATGAGCGGATCATCAAGCAGGCGTCTGATCTGGCCTTGCAGTGCCAGGCCGAATTGCATTTGCTGTTCGCCTGCGACATTTCGACCGCCTACTTGGGCGACATGGGGGGCGGTGGCTTGACGCTTGCGGACCTTGGCAGTCAGTTGCGCGAGGAACTGGAAAAATCGTTCCTCGACCTGGCTGATCAATATGGTGTGCCCGCTGACCGCTGGCATTTCATTGAGGGGCACCCAGTTTCGGTGCTGAGTGAGTTCGCCCATGCGCACAGTGTGGATGTGATCGTGATGGGACGAATCCAGTCTCATGGTCTGGACAAGCTTCTGGGCAGCACGACCGAACACATCCTGTATCAGGTGCCTTGCAGTATTTTGGCGGTCTAAAACAAACGGGCCCTGGTATACAAGCGCCACGCACCTCTTCGAAGAACCCGGAACCCTCGAGGAAGTCGCCAGGCTCGCTGGCGACTGGTACGAAAAGTACCTGCATGTCCGCAACTTTGACGGGGTATGCACTGATCTTCACACGCCAAACGGATAGGTTTCGTCTTCCGGCTCCAATGCCTGACTTTTTGGCAAGGGCAACGCGCTGACGGGTTTCGTTTGCTCAATCCAGATCATGGCGTCGAATTGTTCCGCCAGCATCGCTTCGAAGTAGTGACTGCGTCGCTCGCTTTCGGGGTGGTAAATCACACCGATAGCCCTTTCCAGCAAAGAGGTGGACAGGGCCCCACGCAACTCTTTTCGTTGAGGGTTTCGCCAGTCGATCAGGGCCGCGGGGACGCCGGCCTTGAGAAATTGATGTTCCCAGCTGTCCGGATGGGAAGGCGGGATGTCCTTGATAAGCATGTCGCCGTCCCAGTCATCCGCCGCAGTCACCTGACCACGGTCGGTGCTCATTCCGATCAGTACGACATCGCGCCCAAAGGCACTGCGGCACAGTTGGCCGATATTGAATTGACCCTTCCAGCCCATTTCCGTGGCGGATGCATTGCCGATGTGGGAGTTATGTGCCCAGACCACGGCTTTGGCTTGTGGTCCCCGGTGTTCAAGCAGTGCGCGTAATGTATCGAACATGTGCCGGTCACGCAGGTTCCATGACGTCATCGACCCTCGATAAATCGCCCGGTAGTACTGTTCCGCCGCCATCACTACCCGAGCGTTCTGCGTTGCATTGAAGAACGCTTCGTCAACGCGGATAAGCCCGCCCAATTGTTCAGCCAGCATGGCATTGAGCTGCTCGATCACAGGCTGTTCACAGGGCATGACACCTCCACGCTCGACGAAGTGGCCGTACAGCGCCGGATCATCCTGCCATGGTGTCAAACAGCCGTAGCGCCTTCGGGCTTCCTGGGCCAGATGCGGGTCGACCCGGTCCAGATAAGCCAACACTTCATGAATGGAGTTACGCAAACTGTAGACATCCAGGCCGCGGAACTCGATGCGCCGGTCAGGCGCCTGTAGGTGGTTGTGCTGGTGCAGCCAGTGGGCGAATGCCTTCACCTCACTGTTGCGCCACATCCAGGTCGGGAAACGACTGAAGATGTGTCGCTTCCACGCGGTGTGCGCAATCCCACGGACGTACTGGTCGACATGACCGGCGTCCGGCCAGTCTGCTTCGACTGCCACGATATTGAACCCGTGTCGCTCGATCAGTCGTTGGGTGATGGCTGTCCGAATTCGATAGAAGTCCCGGGTTCCATGGCTCGCCTCTCCTATCATCACGACACGCGCATCTGCGTAGCGATCGAACATTTCGACAAATGCGGGGTGGTCCGGTTCCGGCAGTGGCTCAGCGTATTGACGTAGCAGGGGGGCTATGTCAACCGAGGGAGTATGACGATGATGCCCGTAGAGTTTTTCCAGCAATTTGTGCGTTGAGTTCATGAGCGTCATTCTCCCCGGGTAGGTTGCTGCCTGTTTGACCATTCCTACACCGCGATGCCGCCGATTGATTGAGGTTTATCAATAAAGCGGTAATCCCCCCGAGGGAAGATAGTTATCAGATGGGCCCCGGGGCAAAGGTCATGAACGTATTGGGCGTACAGAGTACTGACAGCCGATCATCTATTGTACTTGGCATGTGCATTGCCACGATCATAGGTTGTACACGTACAAGCGAGGAGGCAGCGCACACTACGTCCCCCCTGGCTGCTATTGAAATGGCGGACAGCGTTTGCTCGCTGTGCCATGGGCTGACGGGGGAGTCTGTCTCACCGGTTTTTCCAAAGTAGGCCGGTCAGCAAAAAGAGTACTTGAAGTTGCAGTTGAACGACTTCAAGAAGCACGCGCGCAGTGATGAAATCGGAACGCGGTACATGTGGGGATTTACCCATTTGACACAGACCCAGATCACCGAACTGGCCGATTATTTTTCCAGTCAGAGCGCCATGAAGGCCGAGGCTGATCAACCTGATTTGCGCGGTGAATTGATCTTTCGCGAAGGCTTGCCGCAGGCAGGCGTCCCTCAATGCAGCGCGTGCCACGGTGCAGATGGCCGGGGCAATGGACAGATACCAAAAGTGGCGGGGCAGCACGCACGCTACATGGTCCATCAGATCAAGGTTCTCCAGCAGACCGAGCAACGCCCCCGCAACGCCCCGATGAAACAACTACCCAGGCATTCTCTGTCTGATGCAGATGCCGAATCTGTCTCTCGTTACATGGCGACACTCGGGGCAAAGGAGTAAACGCTTCTGCAGTATTCATGATCAGGCGGATGGGCCGTCGTGGCGACAGGTTTCCAGGCACCGCTCTAATCTATATCAAGGACAAACTGTCGTTTACCGGGCATTTTTACAAATATAGGCAGTGAATGACCTGATGGGGATCGAACGGATCTTCATGCGCTTCAAAACCCAGGGATCTGGCCAGATCGCGCACGGATGCATTGCTGGAGGGGGCGACAGAATACATCAGGTGAACATTGTTTTTACGGGCAGCGTCGATCAAGTGCTCCATCAATAGCGTTCCTACGCCCAGATGTTTCCAATGATCGGCGACGGCTAACATGCATTCGAATTTATGTTCACCGGTGGCCACATAACGACTGACGCCGATCTCGACCAATTGGCCATTGTCGTGAACCATTGCAATATAGGCGATGCCCTTGCCGGGTTCGCGGTACTGTGTAAGGAAGCGCATGTACCGGGACTTTGGAGCCAAATGCCGGATGAAGGTGTATTCGCGCTCACGATCCTTTTGCGCCAGGTGCCGGATCAACACAGGCCGGCCATTCCTGAGTGTGTCTATCCAATAGTGCCCATCAGCGTTTGAACAGGCCTCCCGTCCACCGGGCTTCTTTACAGTGAGCATCAGGGGGTTCCTCCATCCGGCTGGTCATCGAGACATCACCGAGCAATGACTCACTCAGGCAATCAACAAGTGATCCTCCACCTTGGACACGCGCGGCACCGACCAGGCGGCACGCTCCGCGATCTGACGCTCGCGCCAAAAATGCACTTTGCCTTCAAGCTTCACAACACCGCCTGCAACCTTGATACGTATCCCTTTCGCGTCGACTTCGGCATTGCGTTTGAGGGCTTCTTCGATGCGATGCTGGATATCGGTGACGTCTATGCGAGGGCGGAGGGTGAGGCGATTGTTTACGCCGACTACGCCGGACAATTTGCGTACAGCTCGCTCGGCGATTTCTTTCTGATATTGCCAGTCCACTTGGCCTTCCAGGGTGATCCATCCATTTTGCACAATGATTTTGATATCGCCTTCGGGCGTATCAGAACTCCAGGAGAGGATATTCAAGGCGCGGTTGGCGATGGTGTCGTCCGCCGTGCCCGCGCCCTTTTCCAGTCTTACCTGGATTTCTTCGGCCACGGCGCGCACGCCTTTGATGGCTTTGACTGCACGTTCGGCGCTGACTTTCTGACCGTAATTTTTAACATGACCGGTAAGTGTGACGACGCCGTTTTCCACGCTCACGCCGATGTGGGCGGCGTCAATGTCGGGCTGAAATTCAAGCTCTTCCAAAATGGCTTTACGTAAGTTCAAGTCGCTCATGATTGCATCCCGGGTTTGAAGTACTGTAGTACAAGGGCCGAGGTTAAAAGACCAAATAAGACCCCCGGCCGGTTTCCCGGCAGGGGGCAGGTACGCCAACGGTCAATCCGCCTTGATCGGCACGACTTTGTCCGCCTTCATGGCTTCGGGCTTTTTCGGCAGAGAAATGTTCAGCACGCCTTTGCTGAAGCTCGCTTCGATCTTCTCGACATCGACGCCTTTGGGCAGGTTGAACACCCGTTCAAAGGAACCATAGTGACGCTCGCTAAGGTAATAGCCCTTTCTTTTTTCTTCCTTGTCCTCTTTCTTTTCTCCCTTGATGATCAGATTGCCGTTGGACAGTTTGAGCTCGATGTTCTTTTGATCCATGCCGGGGAGTTCGGCGGTGATTTCGAAGCTCTTGTCTTTTTCGGTGATGTCCACGGCAGGCAAGCCATGGCCGATGAGTTCGCGCCGCCAGAAGGGTTCGACATCAAATAGCCCACGGCTGAAGGGCGATAACCCTGAACCGCGATTGAACTCGTCGAACAGGTGATCGACCTGTTGCCGCAGTTTTTCCAGGGGCCGCCAAAGGTCTGAGGTGGTTGGATGCCGGCTTGATTTGTCTTCGGTCTGGATCGGCATTTTTTTCACGGAATTGCTCATTTTTCACGACTCCTCTTGGGTATAGGGCAGGCTGCAAACATCCCGTGCACGAGTCCACCCTGAAAAAAACAGCCAGGCGCTGACCTTTTCAAAGCCAGCTTCAGTTATCCAATGCGATGGTGCGAACGCTGACCCTTATTTCTACGGCAATACCCAACGGTCGCTTGATTTAAATCAGAAAGAGGGCAAACACCCTTATTGCCCAGCCGTCACCTCGGTGCTGGTCAAAAACGGACACGATAGACGATCGAGTCCTAAGCTTTGACTCAATGGGCGACGGGTGTTTTCGCTACGAGAAACGTGACACGTCCTTTGAGGAACTCACCGCCATGTACAGTAAATGGCAGGACCCCGCGCTGCTCCTGCTCAGCGCCCTGACGCTACTGGCGGGGGGCGTTGCGTACTTTGCGCAAAGACCGGAATGGGCGTCGATGTGCTGGGCCGCAGGAAGTATGGTCATGGCCTTGGTTCTGCTGGTCGAGATCGTCAGGCGTCTGGCCCGGCGCGAGGCAGGTGTAGACATGATCGCGTTGCTGTCGATCACCGCCGCCCTGGCTTTTACGCAGACACTGGTGGCAGCGGTGATTGCCTTGATGCTCGCAAGCGGACGTACCCTGGAGTTTTATACCAGCCAACGCGCCGAGCGTGAGCTTCGTGCCCTTATCGATCGGGCGCCACGTTTTGCCTGGTTGCAGGAAGAGGGTGGGTTGCGCGAGATCCCCGTGGAACAGATCCAGCCAAATCAAACATTGCTGGTGCGCCTGGGGGAGGTTGTACCGGTCGACGGGCGCCTACTGAGTCCCACCGCCGAACTGGATGAATCGGCACTCAGCGGCGAATCGTTGCCCGTCACCCGTCGAGAAGGAGAGCAACTGCTCAGCGGCGTCTCCAATGTCGGTGCAGTCCTTCTGCTGACCGCCACGCGAACGGCTGCGCAAAGCACCTATGCCGGGATCGTTCGGCTGGCCGAGGAGGCGCGACGTTCACGCGCGCCTTTCGTACGTTTGGCCGACCGTTATGCATTGTTCTTCATCCCGTTAACCTTGCTGATCGCCGCGGCGGCCTGGAAGCTCAGTGGTGATCCTTTGCGAGCGCTGGCAGTACTGGTGGTGGCCACGCCGTGCCCATTGATTCTGGCGGTGCCGATTTCCATCATGTCAGGCATTTCGAGGGCGGCGCGGCGCGGGATACTGATCAAGGATGGCGCGACGCTGGAGGCGTTGGCCGGCATCAAGCAGGTGTTTCTTGACAAGACCGGAACGCTGACCAGCGGCCATGCACGTCTACAGTCAATTGAGGTCAATGGACTGGCCGACCCCCAGCGGTTGCTCTGCCTGGCCGCTTCGCTGGCCCAGGCCTCGACGCACCCCATCTCCCGGGCCATAGTCGAGGCGGCGAATCAGCGCCAGTTGCTCCTCAGCGTTCCCCAGCAGGTAGAAGAGACACCGGGTGCTGGCCTGTGTGGGGTGGTCGATGGCAGGCAGGTGCGTTTAGGTACGTTGTCTTTTGCTCAGGCAAGCGCACCTGCGTCGCAGTGGGCCGCAGCCATGTTGCGCCACATGGATTACCTGGCGTGCAGTGGCAGCTTTATTGAAGTGGATCGAGCGCTTGCTGGCTTGTTGGTGTTCTCGGACAACGTGCGTCGCGAAACACCACAAACGCTGCGCAGACTACGGAACAGGGGCATAGAGAGGATCGTCATGCTTACTGGGGACCGCTTGGAGACCGCCGAGATGGTTGCGCTGTCCGCCGGGATTGACGAGCTGCGTGCAGGATTGATCCCCGAGGATAAAGTTCGAGCGGTGCAGGAAGGCTGTTTGCGCGCAAGTACCTTGATGGTCGGCGATGGCATCAATGATGCTCCCGCGTTAGCGGCGGCCAACGTCGGCGTGGCAATGGGGGCTAGCGGTGCCACGGCGTCAGCGCAAGCGGCGGGCGTTGTGCTGCTGGTGGATCGTCTTGATCGTCTGGTGGAGGCGCTGGACATTGCCCGAGGAACCCGCCACATCGCGCGCCAGGGTGTGCTGGTCGGCATGGGTATGTCGTTGCTGGCCATGGTGGTGGCGGCCCTCGGTTACCTGCCACCCCTCATCGGCGCCATCGTGCAAGAGGGCATCGATGTGGTGATCATCATTAACGCCTTGCGTGCATTGGGGCCGCTGCGGGAGGTGAGCCAACAAAGGCTTGCTGCGCAACAGATTGATCACCTGCAGGATGAGCACAAGCAACTCTCTTCAGTGCTCAGCGATCTGCACCAAATGGCCAATGATTTTTCCCTGCGTCCAATGGCGCAAGCACAGACTGATTTACAGAAACTGGTCATCAAGCTGCAATCATCGCTGGCACGCCATGAACGTGAAGATGAAAACACACTCTATCCGCAGCTGACGCGAAGCCTGTCAGGCGAGGACCCCATGTCGGCCATGAGCCATGCTCACCGGGAGATTTTTCGCCTCATCCATCTGCTGGCGCGCATGAGCAGTGACTTCAGTGTCGCTCCTGAAACGGCTTCAGCGGATGAGATACAGCATCAGTTGATACGGCTCGATATCCTCGTGCGACTGCACTTTGATCAGGAAGAGGAGCTGTTTCGGTATCTGGATTGGCGCTAAACGGGTGCGTTCAGCACGACGCTAGCGCTTCTGGCAACCACCGGGGTCAGTGGAACGAAATAGCCACTGATTGCACCGCCGGGTGCAAGGCTGCCCGTTGGTGCACGTTTGCCAAGCGAGCCATTTCATTCTGGTGACGTACGAGGAGCACACTTGTTGCAAACTGGTTGATTTAAGTCAAACCGCATCCTGTTATTGGCTCCATGCTTCTATTACACAGGGGGGGGCGGGTGCTTGTCATGAACATCAACAAGCTGGTTGGGGTTAACGTGGTGCGAGGTTGGTGGCGGGGTAGAGGTGCAACAGTTGGAAACCTGCGTCTGTCGGGCAAAAAAACCTGGAAACGTGAAGCAATCTTCTTCTTGTTGATCTCGCTGACGTTGACGGTGTGTTATTTCACGGCATATTACTTTGCCTCTCATGCGTTGAAGGAGTTGGTAAATGCGTGCTCCACGCGCTTCGAGGTCGAGCTTGAGAATGCCGACATAGAACCTCCCATAAAAGCCTTGCCCCGCTCCCTATGCGAATGTATGGCACATGCGCTCCTCGACAAAAACGGAACTGTGCGACTTGCGTTGGTCGACATCCGTATGTTGGAACCGCAGGATCTTCAGCCTGTTACGGACGAGGACGGGGAAGTCTGTATCAACGTTCTCTGGGAGCCTAACGCCGAGTTGGCCAAGCGCCTGACTCTTGAGTAACAGAAGTAAATCTGTAACTAAAAATGTAAATGCACGGAAAGATTTTTTGGCTGGATTAAAGGGCTGGAGTTTATATGTCAGGCTGTTGTCAAAAAGCGGTGATTGATTATCACCCCCCCCTATGATGGTTCGGTGAATGAGTGAGGGTGTCAAATGAACGTCTTGTTAAATGAGCTTCATGCCTATCATCATGAGGTGGCTGGAAAAATTAATCGCATCAAAGCATTGCTGAAGAAGCTAAAGTATGAAAGTGCAAGCGGCGATGACTGCAAGCTCTTGTTTAAGATGCTGGAGTCCTTGCATGGTGAAACCGAGCAACACCACCATGAAAATGAAGAGCTTATCCGGCGGGCGTTGCTAACAACTGAGGCGCCGATCCATCCACGGGTAAAGGATATCGAGCGCGATCATGAGGCATTTGGGCGCATTGCAGGACAACTCAAGATGTTGGAGGACTCAACTCAGGAAACGAGCGCAATCGTTGCCGCCGTCGATAACTTCATCATGAAGTACTACAATCATATGGAGGCAGAGGAGAATATTTTCTTCCCGATGGCAGATAAGTGGCTTTCAGACATCCAATGGAACGAAATAAAGTGTCACTGGCATTAATCGGAGCCATTACTTTCTACCTTCAAAAATGGTGCTGCTGTATAGCGGTCTAACTCACACAGTAACGATGTGGAGTTGAATTCCAGCAAGGGACGGTCGTTGATCATATAAATCTAGGCTCTGTACGAATTCCCGAGCAACCCAATCGCCACCCAAGGGGGCATTCGATCGGATGCTCTAACGCTTGCACCTGAACTTGAATGAGCAAGGCTTGATCCATTTGCAAACCTGGAGAACGACTCAACCGCTGTACGTGCAACCCGGGCCTCATCTGGCGCCGGAAAAAAGGGGCTGACGAGCCTGCCGATCACACTCCAGGCCGCAGTTGCGGTGGCCCGACAATCAAAGACGCTAACTTTTGTTGATAAATCTCAACATGGCAAGGACGACTCCATATAAGCATTCCTCAATGCGTTTGTTATACAAATGGGGAGGAGTACACTCAGATGGCCCACAGTAAAATTGACTTTCGTGCTGCCGCCCGCGAGAAAATCCTCAGTGGCGCCACGCAGTTGGCGGACGCTGTGCGTGTGACGCTGGGCCCGAAATCAAAATCGGTGTTGATCCAGAATAAATGGGGCAATCCCACGGTCTGCAACGACGGCGTGACGATTGCCAAGCGCGTTGACCTGCAAGATCCTGAGGAAAACCTGGGCGCGCAAATGCTGCGCCAGGCCGCCGAACGTACTGGCGACGCGGTAGGGGATGGCACCAGTACCTCGACGGTGCTGGCCCACGCCATCCTCGCCGATGGCATTCGCAATGTCGTCGCGGGTGCGAGCGCGATCGACATCAAGCGTGGCCTGGATCGCGGGTTGTCGTTGGTGGTGGAATCACTCGTCGCTCAGGCGCGACCCGTCAGTACGCCCAAGGAAAAAGCCCAGGTCGCCACGCTGTCGGCGCATAACGATGCCGTCATCGGGCAGTTGGTGGCGGACGCGTTGGAAAAGGTCGGCGTTGAAGGCGTCGTCAGCGTCGAGGAGTCCAAGACCACTGAAACGGTGGTTGAGGTGATGGAAGGGATGCGCTTTGACCGCGGTTATGTCTCGCCGTACTTCGTCACCGACCCCGAGAAAATGCAGGTCGAACTCGATGACGCCTACTTGCTGCTCTGTGACCACAAGATTGGCGCACTCAAGGACCTGCTGCCCTTGCTCGAGCTTGTTGCCAAGAATGGTCAACCCCTGGTCTTGATCGCAGATGACATCGAAGGCGAGGCGTTGACCACACTGGTGGTCAACCAGATTCGCGGCGTCCTGCGAGCGGTGGCCATCAAGGCGCCGGGCTTTGGTGATCGGCGCAAGGAAATGCTTCAGGACATGGCGGTGCTGACAGGGGCAACGGTGGTTTCCAACGATTTGGGCATCACTCTGGAACAGGTGGAACTGGGCCAGTTGGGGCGGGCGCACCGCGTCGTGGTGCAAAAGGACAGCACGGCGTTGATTGGTGGAGCAGGTACGCGGGAGGCGATTGAGGCGCGGTTGCAACAGATTCGCACGCAGATGGAGCACACCAGCAACGAATACGACCGGGAAAAACTCCAGGAACGACTGGCCAGGCTGTCTGGTGGGGTAGCGGTGATCCGCGTCGGCGCGCCTTCCGAAGCGGAAATGAAGGCACGCAAGGATGCGCTAGATGACGCCATCTCGGCGACTCGCGCGGCCATTGCCGAAGGCACTGTGCCTGGTGGCGGGCTTGCCTTGCTCAAGGCGGCCCCCCTTATCGCGGCCGAAGAAGCACGTTGCGAGGGCGACTTCAGAACCGGTCTGCAAGTGCTTCGCCGGGCCCTGGAAGCCCCGGCCAGGCTCATCGCGGAAAACTCGGCGGTGGACGCCGGCGTGGTGGTTGCGCGCATGCTCACAGAACCCGGCAATGTCGGTTTCGATGCGTCCGCCAACTGTTACGTGGACATGTACGAAGCGGGCATCATCGATCCGACCAAGGTGGTGCGCATTGCCCTCGAAAATGCCGTATCGGTGGCCAGCATTCTGTTGCTGACCGAGGCGACCATCACTGATATCCCGGAGAAGGAATCACCCGCCCAGCCGCCTTTTCCTGAATGAGGAGGCCGCCTAGCGGCGCACTCAGGTTGAGGCGGCTATATCGGTCAACTCCAGGTGATGGAGGATCGGATTTTCACCGTGCAGGTAGCCGAGCGCCTGCTGCATCAGCAAGTTGGCTTTTTGTCTTTTCTCATGGCGCATGGCCGGGTCGGCATGACGTTGCGCTGCACCGGCGAAGGAGAAACAGCGGGTGGCAGCGCGCAGGGAAAGGAAAAACGCCAAGGGTTCGCAGTCTTCCTTCCAGGTACAGTGCTTGATGTAAGTGGTCAGTAGACATGCACCGAGCCTGTTGAGGCCGTGGTGTTGCAGGTCCATCAGCACGAATGCCAGATCGTACAGCACGTCAATGCAGGTGAGCCGTTCGCTGAACTCGATGCCGTCGAACAGTGTCGGCTGCTCGTCGAGCAGACAGATATTGGCCAGGCGCATATCGCCATGGCAGCGGCGTACGCGGCCCTGACGGCGTCGCTCTTCCAGGCAGGCAGTCAAGGACACCAGCAGCTTCCTGGAGGCGTGGGCAATCGAGGTGACTTTCGCGCTGTCGAGAACAGCACTGTAGCGCGACATTTCCCGGTAGTTTTTCTCGATCTCTTCAGACAGGTCCGGCATGCGCCCGAAAGACGGAGTGATCTGGGCGCAGGCATGAAAGCGGGCGATCTCGATGCCTAACCGTTGCATCATCGGTTCGCTCAGATGGCCTTGGGCGGCCATGCAGTCAAACAGGTTTTCCTGAGCGAAGCGGCGCATCACCACCAGCCAGTCCACCGCGGGTCCCTGGCCGTCGAGCACCAATTGACCATCGGCCTGGCGATTGATCGAGCACAGGCGTAAATACAGTGTCGGCGCTGTTCGCCGGTTGAGCCACAATTCTGCCCGGCAGGCTTTTTTCCGACTTTGCAGGCTGAGGAAATCCAGCTCGGCAAACGCCACTGCGCGCTTGAGTTTGTAGGCACGGTCGGCATGCAGGAAAATCACCGAACCATGGGTCTCGATTCGCTCCACAGGCTGGTTGGACGCATCGTAGGTGGATGGTCGGGAGAGAAAGGCTATCACTTCGTCTTGCTCGTTGCTCATTCCAGCCTCCTCATCTTCAAACCGTCCTGGGGCTGTTCAACGATGGGTAACATGCCTATCCCGATCCTGTCGATTATCGATGCCCTGGGTCAGAGTGATCAAATGCGCCATTTTCCGCCAGGCAGGTGGCGATCAGGGCCGTGCTGTCGAGCACCTGCAGGTGGCGCGAGACACAGTCAGGCGACAGGCGAAACGGCGGCACGGTGTCTGTGATCGCGATGTGTTCGAAGATCGGTAGGTCGAACAGTTGACTGCCGGCGGTGAACAAGCCATGGGTGGCGGCTGCGAACAAGCGCGTTGCGCCAGCCTCCTGGCAGGCAAGGCCGGCATGCTTGAGCGTTGCCCCGGTGCTGATCAGATCATCGAGCACGATGGCTGTCTTGCCGCTCACATCGCCCATCAAGAGGGTGCCCGTCAGCGTAGTATGGGCGCGGTGTTTTTCCATCAGGGCGCTACTGACCGATCGTCCCAGCAGCCGCTGCAGGGCTTGGCGAAACTGCTCGGCCCGCTTGCTGCCACCTGAGTCCGGGGAGACCGCCACCACTTCGGCGTCACCGACCTGCGCGGCGAAATGCCGGGCAAACAGTTCGGCGCATTGCAGGTTCCACGCCGGCATGCGGAACGCATTGTCGAACGCCGCCGGATTATGGACCTCCAGGGTGATCAGGCGATCGACGCCGCTGGCTTCAAAAAAAGCGGCCACGTAGCGCGTGATGGTCGGGTCCTGGGGCTCGCTGCGCCGATCCTTGCGCCCGTAGCAGAGGTAGGGTGCCACCACCTGCACCTGACAGGCACCGGCATCCTTCAGTGCACTGCAGAAAAACAGCAGGCGACATAGCTTGTCGTTGGCGCTCTGCCGACCATCCCCATGCAAGCCATAGAACACGACGACTTCGCGGCCGTGTACCAGATCCAGCGGGCGGCACTTGTGCTCGCCGTCTTCATAGTCTCGTTCTTCATGCTGCGCCAGTGAGCAACCCAGCCGCTGGGCGACGCGCGCAGCGTAAAGCTCGCTACCTTGCAAGGCAAAAAGTAGTGGGGGCAGGGTGCGCATGCCAACCTCCTCCGAGGCGATTGGCAAGACCTATCATTTCGATGGCCTTTGCCAGCCGCACGTTTGTCGTATCGTCGTCGAACCCGGGTAACCCGCGAGCGCCCGACGCCGTGCCGTCAACGGGCGGCGCCGTGGCGCACCACCTCCAGGCAAAAGTCCGGTTCGAAGGGCGGCACATTGCACTCGACAATGTCAGAGGCGGCAACTTGCAGGTGCACGCCGACAATGTCGGCCCGGATCGGCTGCTGGCAGATGTGCCGGTCGACCAATACGGCCGTGTAGACCCGACGAGCTCCCAGTTGTGCCAGATAGGCGCAGGTACGCAGCAGCGAATGGCCTTCGAACAATACATCATCAACGACCAGCAAGGTGGTGTTGGCGAGGTCCAGTTTGGTCAGAAGCGGGTTTTCGGTCAATTGTGTGAAGGCATGCAGCACTTGCAGGTCGTCGGCGTAGCGCTTGACCTCAAGTGGATAAAGAGGGAGTTCCGGTTCGCCGGTCTGGCGCGCAATGTACTCGCGCAATCGTTGGGCCAGGGGCTCCCCCCGGCGCTTGATACCAATCAGGGCAGCGTGCGTCGGTGGCAGCAGGCTGGCGGCCCGGCGCGCCATCGTCTGCAACACGTCATCGAGTTCATTGCGCTCATAAAGGCGCAACCGCTGACTTGCCAATAGGATCGTCATTGCCTTCTCCTGTCTGCGAACCCTGGAGCACGTGCGTTTTCGGTCAATGTAGCCCGGTTGGCCCTGGCGCGATTGATATTGATCAATTGCGATCAAATCAAAAGTCCGTCTTTTCTGCCTTCGACTACCTGTCTGGTGGCGCGCTTGGGCGCAGCGACTTTGGGTGGGTCGCCTGCTGGCGCAGGCACTTGATATAAATCAACGCCATGGCCGCCTCCACGGAGGATTCTGAATCTACAACAGGTGCCTGGTCCACCGGCGAGCACTGCGGTTCAGGGTGGCGGGCAGCGACAAACAAGCGAGCTTCGTGGAGTCCGATCATGAGCCAGTACCAACGGTTATTGCTGATCATCAACCCGGCCCTACGCCAGTCCGAAGCCATGGATCATGCCGCCGCGCTGGCCAAGGCCAGCGGTGCAAGCCTGCACATCGCCGCCATGATCCCATCCTGGAAGCTCTTGTCGCTACTCGAAGAAGGCGATCGGGAAGCGGCTCGCGAAGAGTATCTGCAAGACCAGCGCAACTGGCTCAAATACCACGCCGATCATCTGCGCAACAGGGGGCTTGAAGTGACCGCCGAGGCGAAATGGGCCGACGACTTGCAGCAAGACATTCTCGATTACGTCGCAGAAATGCAGCCCGACCTGTTGATCAAGCAGGTGCAACGCGAACCGGCACTCAAGCGCGGTTTCTTTACCTCGCTGGACTGGCGTCTGTTACGCCATTGCCCGATACCAGTGTACCTGCCTGGTGAAGGTGATCATCCTTTGCCGCGCAAGGTTGTGGCAGCGGTTGATGTTTCCAATTCCCTGATACAGGACAACGAGCTCAATGACCGGATCATCCAGCAGGCGTCCAGCCTGGCAATCCAGTGTCAGGCCGAGTTGCACCTGGTCTATGCCTGCGACGCTTCTGCGCTGTTCCTGGGCGATATGGGCGGCGGAGGCTTCACGCTTGCGGACCTCTACAGTCATTTGCGCCAGCGCCATGAAAAATCGTTCCTCGACTTGTCAGGCCGATATGGCGTGCCGGCTGACCGGCGACATTTCATCGAGGGGCATCCTGTGGCCGTGCTGCATGCGTTCGCCGATGAGCGAGAGATGGACGTGATTGTGATGGGCAGGGTCCAGTCCCATGGTCTGGTGGACAAACTGTTGGGCAGCACCACCGAACATACTCTGTACCAGGTGACGTGCAGCATCCTGGTCGTTTAGCGCGGGCAAGCCAGGACCGCAGGTTACGAAACGCCATTCGTCAGCGTCCCAGGAGGTTGCCGTGAAACACAGTCCCTCATTACAAACCACCTTACCCAACCGCGCCGAAGCCGGCCGCCGCCTGGTGGAACCCCTGCTCAAATACGCCAACCGGCCTGAGGTGATCATCCTGGCATTGCCGCGTGGCGGTGTCCCGGTGGCTTATGAAGTCGCCACCGCCCTGAGTGTGCGCCTGGACCTGATGCTGGTGCGCAAGCTCGGTGCTCCTTCGCACCCGGAATACGCCTTAGGCGCCATTGCCAGTGGCGGTGTACAAGTCCTCAATGACGACGCGCTGCGTGCGCACCCGATCGATCGAGCCAGTTTCGAGGCGGTGCTCGCCCGGGAGACGCAGGAGCTGGCGCGACGTGAAAAGGCGTATCGGGGAAACCGCTCGCCACCGCAACTCAAGGGCCAGGTGGTGATCCTGATCGACGACGGCCTGGCCACAGGTTCTTCGATGATGGCTGCAATCCATACGGTGCGGATGCAGGCGCCGGAGCGTATCGTCGTCGCGGTACCGGTTGCTCCCCGGGACACGGTCAAGGATTTATCCATGCAAGTGGACGAAGTGATCTGCCCGCTCATTCCTGAGTGGGTGATGTCGATCGGCTACTGGTACCTGGATTTTTCCCAGACCTCGGACGAAGAAGTCATCGATCTCATGCAGCGGGCCTGGGAGCGGGAAATGTCGAGCGCCTCCCATACGGAACATCGCGATGTTTGAGACTCTGTTCCGATCCCTGGACCTGCCGAGCGTGCATTGTCCGCCGATTTGTGTTTGCCGGCGAACGCGCGCGCCCTGGTTATCTTCGTACGCGGCAGAGTCCTTTGATCAATGCGTGTGTCGGCTTTCCAAAGCAGAGAACACATACATACCGCTCAACATGGCCAATACGAATATGATGATTTTCCAGTGACCCACCAGCACAATTGCAACGGCTGGACCAGGGCAGATTCCCGCCAAGCCCCAACCAATGCCGAACAACAAGCTGCCGCCAATCAAGCGGGCGTCCAGCTCCCGCTTCACAGGCAACTGCATAGGTGCACCCAGTAAGGATTGCTTGCGCTTGAGCGCCCAGTTGAGGGGCAAGACCGCCACCGCGATGGCGCCTACCATTACCATCGCAAGTGATGGGTCCCAGGCCCCGGCCACATCAAGAAAAGCCAAGACCTTGGCAGGGTTCGCCATACCTCCCAGGAGTAGACCCAAACCGAAGATCAACCCGGCCAAAAATGCGCTTAACTTGATCATATCAAGCTCCTAAAACATGACGACTGACATACACAGTTGCAAAGCCAGCGCTCATGAAGCACACCGTTGCAGCAATGGAACGCGGCGACAAACGGGAAATCCCGCATACGCCGTGGCCACTGGTGCAGCCTGAACCGTAACGGGTTCCCAAGCCGACGAGCAGGCCCGCAATGATCAGGGTCGGCCACCCGGCTGTGATCTCTATGTCCGGTAAAACGCTTACCGCGCCCCACAACACAGGGGCCAGCAAAAGCCCCAAAAGAAACAACGCTTTCTCGCTCCAGCCTTCGCTATTGAGCTTCATCACGCTTCCCAATAAGCCGCTGATGCCGGCGATGCGACCATTAGCCAAAACGAACAGGCTGGCCGCCAGCCCGATCAAGGCGCCTGCGCCCAATGAAGCCCAAGGTGTGAAATTGATCAAATCAACGCTCATTTAGCATCTCCTGCACAGAAGTGCTGTTAAAGGACATAGGTCACTGACCGCGCACCGACTGCTTATTTATCTTAAACGGTCATCCGAACGGACGCCGCCCCTTGAGGGTGCCGATTAATGGTGTGGTTTCGTGGGGCGAGGGCAGGGGATGAACGAGCCCCGGGGCAGCCGCGCTTGGGGTAACTCGCCATCCACCAATCGGAGATCAGTACGGCACACGCCGCAGGCCAGAACTTTGATCAACAGTTGCTGTGAGCCAGGCGCAGGAATGGGACGCTCTTCAAGTTGTAACGACTGGCCGGGGCGATGCAGAACCCATGGCCGCAGAAGGGACGCGTTTACTATTGGCCTACAACCGTGTCGCTGCTTCCCCGGATTGCGGTGGCACTTATTTCCTGCCAAGGCGCATTGGTACCGGCCCAGCGATGCAGCTAATGGTGGGCAGTGGGGAGCTTGCTGTTGAGGCAGCCCTCACTATGAATCTAGTGGACTGGTGTGTGTCTGCTGCTGAGCTGGAGAGCAGCCTAGAAAAAGTTATCGACGATATACTCTCTGGGCCGGGGCTGGCATTTGGGCGCTTCAAAGCACTGATTCGTGGAGAACCATGCGAGCTTCAGGCGCATCTGGAAAGGGAGCGTGCGGCTTTCTGTGCGGCAACCAAGAGTGAGGATTTTCGGGAGGGCGTAACCGCCTTTCTGGAACGACGCGCTGCGAAGTTCGCAGGTCGTTGACTGCTTTGTTACTTACTTCCGTGTGTCGGTCCATAGTGTTGCGGCGAACATGTGTCTGAGCACGGCAATTTATGCCCGTTAGCTAAGCGCGAACGTAACCATGTGCTCGCGCAGCTCTCTATATGTTGCCACTGATGCGGAATTGACCCGTGGATGCGGACGGCGATCAAGAATGGGAGGAGGTGATGGGGCTGTTGTCTGAAACTGACGGGATCGACATGACTTTCAACGACGACGCATCTGTGACACTGAGGTGGGAACCCCTGGCCGATGAAGATCGCGTGGTTGAAGTGGAGAATGCGTTTGCCGAGGAAGAGCCTGCACCTTTCTGATGGGCGTAAAAAAGCCCGCCAAGGGGAGGGCGGGCTATAAAGCTGGTCATGAAACCTGCTCAAGGGGTGCGGTCATGCAGTCGTCGACCGCTGACGTCTACCTGTTGGCCAATGGCAAATTCTTGGCGCGGGGAGCGCACGGTTTGCTCTTCTCCGGCGCTATTTCGCACCTTGTATGCGCGCTCTTCCAGACCGCTTGCCTTTTGCACCTCACTTCCGGCAAAAAAGCCAATCCCTGCCCCCACTAGTGCGCCTAATGGGCCGCCTGCCGCGCCACCAACCAATACGCCTGTGCCAACTCCGAATGAGGCCCCGGCAGTGGTATCCATGCTGTCCACCATGGAGGGAGCAGATGTACTCATGCCCGCTCGACTGGTGTTCGGATAAGCCTAGCACCAGGCAGCAAAAAGCCCGCACGGGGCGGGCACTCTGTGATGGGGCTGATCCTTCAGCTGGCTGGAGTGTAGAGCGACGTGTGCTTGAATTGATACCGATAAAAGTCACTGTGTCGGCGGCGGCTATGGGGTATCTGTAAGCGACACGCCAGAACCAAAAAGCCCGCGCTTGGGGGGCTCATGGGTCGGGTCATGCATCAGACTGTCGGATCGCTGTCATCTTCTGCGGGGAGCCTGTCGACAACCTCGGACATGAGGTCGGCAATGATGCTTCCGTTTTCCTCGACCACACGTAGGTAGCTCAGGATAGTTTCGGAGGTCCTTGTGTCGCCGTTTCGTTCGATCCATATGCGGACCTCTTCTGCGACAGAACCAAGGGCCATAACGCTTTGGTTGAGGCGGTAGAGCAGGGCGGTGGTCGGGACGGCTGGCATGGCGCTTCCTCTCGCTGTAAGGGAAAGCGTAGCAGGCAGAAAAAAGCCCACACGAGGCGGGCAATAGGGTGATGTAAGGAGTACTGCGTCAGCAGTAATGCCAGTGTAGATCGGAATAAGGAGAGCGCCAGGCAGAATGAAAAAGCCCGCACGGGGCGGGCTGTTTTTCACACACTGGTCGCTTATCCTTCAGCTGAATTCAGCGTAGATGGCGCCTTTCGAAATGCAAGTCGCAATCGAAAAGCCCAGCACCGTACGGACTCAGTCTTCCGGGTCAATCTCTTCTTCAGGCTTCCCTCTGGCGATCAAGTCGACCAACAGTTCGGCTATGGCGTCACTGTTGTTGGATAGCACCTCCAAGTGCTCATTGATGCGATCGGATGTATCTGAGGAGCCGCGCTGATCGATCCAAATTCCTATTTCCTCGATAGCGGCGCCCAAGGCGTTGATGTTCTGATTCAGGTGGTTGAGCAGGGCTGGAGTCGGGTTTTCGGGACGTTCGGCCATATCGGTTCCTCTCTCGGATGAGGAGAGCGTAGCACTGGTCAAAAAAATGGTTCTTCACGGAATCCCGGGAAACACAGAAACAAGAACGCCGATTTGATTGATGATGTTCGTGCGAGCAAACACATCTAACAAACCGGCGTTCTTATGCGCGATATTAATACTTTCCTTCCTTT
>NZ_JBOIBY010000373.1:0-51466 GCF_050739655.1 Pseudomonas sp.
AAACGATGCATCGCCGATGGTAGTGTGGGGTTTCCCCATGTGAGAGTAGGTCATCGTCAAGATTAAATTCCGAAACCCCTATCTGCGTATGCAGGTAGGGGTTTTGTTTTTGCCTGGAGAAAAGTTCGTACAGCAACACTGGACAGCTCTGCGCTGTCACCGTCTCTCGACAATGCTAAGGTTTGACCCTCGCGTTTGTATTTTCCAAGGAAGCCTTTATGCCGGACGCAACGTCCCTCAGTGCTGGTTTTATGGTGGTTCACGGCAACCGCCTGGATGAGTTACGCAGCCTGGTGGTGAGCTGGATGCGGCGTTACCCGCTGGCTCCCCTGGAAAATGAAATCGCCTTGGTGCAGAGCAATGGCATTGCTCAATGGCTAAAGCTGGCGTTGGCAGAAGATGCTGAAGACGACGACATGGGGGGCTGCGGTATCGCCGCCGCCATTGACGTTCAATTGCCCGGTAGTTTCATGTGGCAGCTCTATCGCATGGTTCTGGGGCGCGACGAGATTCCGGCCAAGTCCCTGCTCGATAAAGCCCCGCTGACCTGGCGTCTGATGCGTCTGCTTCCGCAGTTGATCAACCAGCCTCATTTCGAACCGCTGCAGCGCTTCCTGACCAATGACACCGATTTACGCAAACGCTATCAGCTATCTGAACGGCTCGCGGATCTGTTCGACCAATATCAGGTATACCGTGCCGACTGGCTCGAAGACTGGGCAGAAGGGCGTCACCAACTGCGAAATGCACGCGGGGAGACCAAGCCACTGACGCCAGCTAATTGCTGGCAAGCGGAGTTGTGGCGTGCACTGTTGCTGGATGTTGGTGAAGAAGGGATGGCGCAAAGCCGTGCCGGTGTCCATCAGCGTTTTATCGAACGAATCAACAGCCTCGACGCTGCCCCGCCTGGATTGCCTTCACGGGTTATCGTATTCGGTATTTCTTCTCTGCCAGCCCAAGCCCTGGAAGCTTTGGCCGGGCTGGCTCGTTTCAGTCAGGTGTTGTTGTGTGTACACAATCCATGTCGTCACCACTGGGCAGACATCGTCGCCGATAAGGACCTGTTGCGACATCAATACAAGCGACAGGCTCGCAAGAGTGGAACGCCGGTTGTACTCGATGCCCAAACCCTTCATCAACATGCTCAACCGCTGCTGGCAGCATGGGGCAAGCAAGGTCGAGACTACATCAACCTGCTCGACAGCTATGACGATCCCAACAGCTATCGCTCGGCATTTCGTGACGGCCGCATCGACCTGTTCAGTGACAGCCAACCACTGAACCTGCTTAACCAGTTGCAGGATGACATCCTTGAACTGCGTCCCCTGAACGAAACGCGCGAGCGATGGCCTGCCATAGATTTGCAGATAGACAAATCCATCCGTTTTCACATTGCTCATAGCGCGCAGCGTGAAGTAGAGATTCTTCACGATCAGTTGCTCGCGCGTTTCAGCGCCGACCCACAATTGCGTCCTCGCGATGTGATCGTCATGGTCCCGGATATAGACAGCTATGCACCGCACATTCGGGCTGTGTTCGGTCAACTGGAGCGACACGATCCGCGATTCGTTCCTTTCACGCTTGCTGACCAAGGCCAGCGCGGTCGTGATCCCTTGCTGATCGCCGTCGAACACCTGCTCAAGTTGCCTGACAGTCGTTTCCCGGTCAGCGAGATTCTTGATCTGCTGGACGTTGCCGCATTGCGCACCCGCTTTGGTGTAGAGGAGCGTGACCTGCCGACTTTGCATCGCTGGATCGAAGGTGCTGGCATCCGCTGGGGCATGAATGCCGAGCAGCGTGCAGGTCTCGGTCTGCCGCAGGCTCTGGAACAGAACAGTTGGCGTTTTGGCTTGCGGCGAATGTTGCTCGGCTATGCGGTTGGCAGCGCCAATGCCTGTGAAGGTATCGAGCCCTACGATGAAATAGGCGGCCTGGATGCAGCACTGATAGGCCCTTTGGTCGCGCTGTTGGATGCGCTGGAAATAGCACACCAGGAACTGACCCGACCGGCATCACCCCAGCAGTGGAGCATGCGGCTGCAGGCATTGGTGTCGCTGTTCTTCCAGGCGAGCAACGAGCATGACGAATACTTGCTGACCCAGCTCGAAGAGTTGCGTGAAGCCTGGCTCGAGAATTGTGAGTCGGTAAGCCTGCAAGACGAATTGCCTCTGACCGTCGTTCGTGAAGCCTGGCTTGCCGGCCTCGATCAGGGACGTTTGTCTCAGCGCTTCTTGGCGGGTGCAGTCAATTTCTGCACGTTGATGCCCATGCGCGCGATCCCGTTCAAACTGGTCTGTCTGCTGGGGATGAATGACGGTGACTACCCGCGCGCACAACCGCCGCTGGACTTCGATCTCATGGGCAGTGACTACCGTCCCGGCGACCGCTCGCGACGTGAAGACGATCGCTACTTGTTGCTGGAGGCTCTGTTGTCGGCCCGTGACCAGCTCTACATCAGTTGGGTCGGCCGTAGCATTCGCGATAACAGCGAGCGCCCCGCATCGGTACTGATCGGCCAGCTACGAGATCATCTCGCCAGCGGTTGGCGATTGACCGGTGCCGATGAAGACCTGCTTGAAGCCATCACTCAGGAACATCCTCTGCAACCCTTCAGCGCCCGTTACTTTCATGAGGGCGATGATCTGTTCAGCTACGCCAGCGAGTGGCAAGTGCTTCATCAAGCCACTGAGCAATTGACTGAAATCGACAGGCTTGACGCTCACGTTCAGGATGAACCGTTGAGTCTCGGTCAGCTCCAGGATTTCCTGCGCAACCCTGTGCGACATTTCTTCAGTCAGCGGTTGAAGGTGTTCTTTGAATCTGCC
Source organism: Pseudomonas sp. (assembly GCF_050739655.1). Lineage (GTDB taxonomy): Bacteria > Pseudomonadota > Gammaproteobacteria > Pseudomonadales > Pseudomonadaceae > Aquipseudomonas. Next base: position 2,826 of record NZ_JBOIBY010000373.1, read on the forward strand.
GAAGTACCGTTGCCGGATGAAGAGCCCTTCGTCCTCGATGCCTTGCAGCGATACAACCTCAGCGACAGTTTGCTTGAGGCGGCACTGGCGGACCTCGATAACAGCGATCAAGCGCTGGAGGTGCAGGCTCGGCGTCTTCAGAACGGTGGACTGCTGCCAATGGCAGGGTTCGGTGAATGCCTTCAGCGGGAGCTGATCGAGCCGTTACCGGATTTGCTGCAACGCTATCAACAATTACTGAGCTTATGGCCAACGCCGCTGACCAGTGCACTGCCGGTGAGCCTGGAGTTGCATGACTTGCGTGTCGAGGGCTGGCTCAGCGGTCTGCATCAGCGGTCTGATGGTGGTTTGCTGTCTATCACGACGATTCCCAACAGCATTGGGTCGATCAAATCCCGTAAATGGCATCGCCTGACGCGACCGTGGGTCAATCATCTGGTCGCGTGCGCCAGCGGACTGTCGATGACCACGGCACTGGTGGCCAGCGACGACAGCCTGTTACTTGCTCCATTGGACGCGGATGCTGCTCGACGGATTCTGGGTGACCTGCTGCTGGCCTGGCAATCAGGTATGCGCCAGCCACTTCCTATTGCGGTTAAAACGGCCTTCGCCTGGTTGGGGCAGACCGATCCGGTCAAAGCCGAAGCCGCTGCTCGCAAGGCCTATGAAGGCGATGGATTGACCACTGATGGAGAGCGAAGGGAAAGCATGGCACTCGCACGTCAGTTCGCCGATTACGACGTACTTGTCGCCAACGAGACATTCACCGATTGGTGTGACGCGCTGTATCGACCGTTGCTTGAGGCGCCTTGGCGTTCATTGTCCAGTGAGGAGGCGCGTTCATGAGTACCAAGACACCTCTTGCCCTGGCATTCCCGCTGCACGGCAGTCAGTTGATCGAAGCCAGCGCCGGGACTGGCAAAACCTTCACTATTTCTGCGCTGTATTTGCGCCTGGTGCTTGGCCACGGTGTGGACTCCAGTGGTTTCGGGCGCGAGCTGTTGCCTCCGCAAATCCTCGTGGTGACCTTTACCGATGCCGCCACCAAAGAGTTGCGTGAGCGCATCCGTACCCGACTGGCTGAAGCCGCACGGTTTTTCCGCGATGAAACCCCGGCACCTGACGGCCTGATTGCCGAGTTGCGTGATCAATACCCGATCGAGCAGTGGTCCGGATGCGCCAACCGCTTGGACATCGCCGCCCAGTGGATGGACGAAGCGGCCGTCTCGACCATTCACAGTTGGTGTCAGCGCATGTTGCGCGAGCATGCCTTCGACAGTGGCAGCCTGTTTACCCAGACCCTGGAGACTGACCACAGCGATCTTCTGGGCGAAGTGTTGCGCGATTACTGGCGATTGTTTTGCTACCCGATGCAGGGAGATGCACTGAATTGGGTGCGTAGCAACTGGGGCGGGCCAGCAGCATTGTTGCCGCGGGTTCGCGGATTGTTTGCCAGCGAGCGGGACAACGTTGAAGGCAAGGAGCCTGCCGAGCTGATTGCGCAGTGTTTGCAGGAGCGACGAGCCGCGTTGTTGGAGCTCAAGCTGCCCTGGCGTCAGTGGGCTGACGAGCTGCTGGTTATCTGCCACGAAGGTGTCGCCAGTAAAAGTGTCGATGGCCGCAAGATGCAGGCACGTTATTTCGAACCCTGGTTCGAGAAACTCAAAGCCTGGGCTGAAGATGAAACCCTTGAGCATCTGGACATCGGGACCGGTTTCACGCGCCTGACTCCCGACGGCATGGCTGAAGCCTGGAAGAAAGGTGACGTACCCAACCATCCGGGGCTCGATGCCATGCCCGGTCTGAAGGCCTGCCTGGACAGTTTGCCGACTCCGGACGCGGCGGTTTTGCAACACGCCGCCCATTGGGTCGGCGTGCGCTTCGAGGAAGAAAAGCGTCGTCGCGCGGAAATGGGCTTTGACGACATGCTGCTGCGCCTTGATGCCGCGTTGCAATCCGACGGTGGTGAGCGGCTTGCGACGTTGATCCGAGAACAGTTCCCGGTAGCGTTGATCGACGAGTTCCAGGATACCGACCCGGTCCAGTACCGGATCTTCGAGAGCATCTATCGCATCGAAGAAAACTGCCCGCAAAGCGGTCTGTTCCTGATCGGCGATCCCAAGCAGGCGATCTATGCCTTCCGCGGCGCCGATATCTATACCTATCTTCGCGCACGGCAGGCGACCACCGGGCGCCTGCATACCCTGGGCACCAACTTTCGTTCCAGCCACGGCATGGTCAGTGCCGTGAACCATGTATTTGAATGCGCCGAGTCTCGTGAGTCGGGGCGCGGGGCTTTCCTGTTCCGTGAAAGCAATGGCGATAACCCGGTGCCGTTCCTGCCTGTGGAATCGCAGGGTCGCAAGGAAGTTCTGCGCATCAATGATCAATCTGTCCCGGCGCTGAACATCTGGCACTTGTCTGCCGAGCAGCCGTTGTCCGGTGCCCTGTACCGCCAACAACTGGCTGCTGCGTGTGCCAGTGAAATCACTGCCTTGCTCAACGCTGGGCAGCAAGGGCGCACGGGTTTTGCCCGGGAAGGTAAAGACTTTGCAGGCCTGATGCCTGCGGACATCGCGATCCTCGTCCGTGATGGCAAGGAAGCGCAGGCCGTGCGTGCCGAGCTCTCTGCCCGAGGCGTACGCAGTGTTTATCTGTCCGATAAGGACTCGGTGTTCGCCGCGCAGGAAGCTCACGATGTGCTGACTTGGCTCAAGGCCTGTGCCGAGCCCGATGTCGAACGACCGCTGCGAGCGGCATTGGCCTGCATCACGCTCAATCTGTCATTGGTAGACCTGGAACAGTTGAACCAGGACGAGCTGGCCTGGGAGGCGCGGGTCATGCAGTTCCGCGGTTATCGCGAGCTTTGGCGCAAACAGGGCGTACTACCGATGCTGCGACGCCTGCTGCACGACTTCCAACTTCCACAGACGTTGATTGCCCGCAACGACGGCGAACGTGTATTGACCAATCTGTTGCACCTGTCTGAGTTACTGCAACAGGCGGCTGCTGAACTGGATGGCGAGCAGGCCCTTATTCGGCACTTGTCCGAGCATTTGGCGCTGTCCGGTCAGGCCGGTGAAGAACAGATCCTGCGGCTGGAGAGCGACGAGCAACTGGTCAAGGTCGTGACCATTCACAAGTCCAAGGGGCTCGAATATCCCTTGGTGTTCCTGCCGTTCATTTGCTCGACAAAACCGGTGGATGGCAGCCGTCTGCCACTGCATTACCACGACGCCTCGGGCAAGGCTCAGGTGACCTTGAACCCCACGCCCGAGTTGATTGCCCAGGCCGATGATGAGCGCCTGGCCGAGGATTTGCGTCTGCTTTATGTCGCCCTGACACGGGCGCAACACGCCTGCTGGCTGGGGGTCACGGATCTCAAGCGCGGAAGTAACAACAGCTCGGTACTGCATCTGTCAGCGTTGGGTTATCTGTTGGGTGGCGGTACACCATTGACTGAGTCGGCGGGCTTGAAGGTTTGGTTGCGGGACTTGCAACAGGATTGTCCTGCAATGAGCTGCAGCGAAATGCCTGAAGCGACCGGCGAGCATTACAATCCACCGCTGAACACCGCCGCATTGCTTGCTCCATTGACTCCCCAGCGCAAGGCCAGCGAAAACTGGTGGATTGCCTCTTACAGCGCCTTACGCATAAGCGACAGCCTGAGCATCGGCAATGACGAAGCGCCTGAGAGCCCGCAGGCGCAGAAGCTTTTTGACGATGAGCGTCTCGATCCGCAAGCGCCCCGAGAGATGGCGCATGGCGGTGCCGATATCCATCGATTCCCCCGTGGCCCGAACCCTGGGACGTTTCTTCATGGCCTGCTCGAGTGGGCTGGCGATGAAGGTTTTGCTGTCACACCGCAAGCTGTGGAAGATGCTATTGCCCGTCGCTGCAATCGCCGTGGCTGGGAAGGCTGGATAACGACGTTGAGTGACTGGCTCCAACATCTGCTCAAATCGCCGCTGTCTGTCGGTGCTGGGCAGGCTGCGATGACTCTCGAAAAGTTGACCCAGTACCAGGTCGAAATGGAGTTCTGGTTTGCCAGCCATAAAGTCGATGTCCTCAAGCTCGATGCACTGGTGCGCCAGTACACTCACAACGGCGTGGCTCGCGTCGCCGCCGAGCCGGTGTTGCTCAATGGCATGTTCAAGGGGTTCATCGACCTGACGTTCGAGCACGATGGGCGCTATTACGTCGCCGACTACAAATCCAACTGGCTCGGCGTCGACGACACGGCCTACACAGAACAGGCCATGGAGCAGTCGATCCTCGACAACCGATACGATCTGCAATACGTGCTGTACCTCCTGGCCCTGCATCGCCAGCTCAAGGCCCGGCTTGCCGATTACGATTACGACCGACATGTCGGTGGCGCGTTGTACCTTTTCCTTCGGGGCACGCGCGCACCGAGTCAGGGCGTGTACTTCGCCCGCCCACCCAAAGAGTTGATCGAGCGGCTGGACCGGATGTTTCAGGGTAAGCCGGAGCCCAGGGTCGAGCCCGCCTGGGAACAGGGAGTATTGCTATGAGCCGCACCTTCGCCGATTTGCTGCCCACTTCGCTGGCAGCTGACAGCCTGGCGGATCTTGAGCCCTTGAACCGTGCCGACGACTTGTTGTTGCTGCTCACGCGCTGGGTTGAACGTGGTTGGTTGCGCGCGCTGGACAAGGCCTTCGTGGCCTTTCTTCACGAACTGGCACCCGAGGATGATCCGTTGGTGCTGCTGGCTGCGGCATTGACCAGTCACCAATTGGGTCATGGGCATGTTTGCCTGGATCTGTTCGAGACGCTCAAGGAGCCAGACTTCGCCCTGTCATTACCCCCGGAAGGCGACCTGCAGAGTGGCGTGATGCTGTTACCGTCGCAACTGCTGGAAGCGCTGGAGGGCGCCCATTGGTGCAAGGTGCTGGCTTGCAGCCCGCTCGTTGCATTGGCGGCCGACGAACGTGAAACCGTGCAGTCGCGACCGTTGGTGTTATCGGGCAAGCGCCTGTATCTGCGCCGCTATTGGGCCTATGAGCGACGTATCGATAATTCGCTGCGAGAACGCCTGGCAACCCATGAGGCCGCGCCGGATGACTTGCTCCTGCGTCTCACCGGATTGTTTGGTCCGGCCAAAGCCGGCGAGGTAATCGACTGGCAAAAACTCGCCTGTGCCCTCGCAACCCGCAGTGCCTTCAGTATCGTCACCGGTGGTCCTGGAACCGGCAAGACCACGACGGTCGTGCGTTTGCTGGCACTGCTGCAGGCTCCCGCTGTGGAGATGGGCAAGCCGTTGCGCATTCGTCTCGCCGCGCCGACCGGCAAAGCCGCGGCGCGGCTGACGGAGTCCATCAGCCAGCAAGTCCGAACGCTGAAAGTCAGTGAAGCCATACGCGATAAAATCCCGTCCGATGTCACCACCGTTCACCGCCTGCTCGGCAGTCGCCCGGGTACCCGACATTTTCGTCACCATGCCGGTAATCGCTTGCCGCTGGATGTGTTGGTGGTGGACGAAGCATCGATGATCGATCTGGAGATGATGGCGAACTTGCTCGATGCACTGCCGGCCCATGCTCGTCTGGTGTTGTTGGGTGACAAGGACCAGTTGGCTTCCGTGGAGGCCGGTGCGGTTTTGGGCGATCTGTGTCGTGACGCCGAGGCCGGTTGGTACAGCCCGCAGACACGCCATTGGCTGGAGGCCGTCAGCGGGGAAAGCCTGCAAGCCAGTGGGTTGCAGGAAGACACCCAAGGCACTCATCCCCTGGCCCAGCAAGTGGTCATGTTGCGTCACTCGCGCCGATTCGGCGAGGGCAGTGGCATTGGCCAGTTAGCCCGTTGGGTGAACCAGCAGCAGCCTGAGGAAGCCCGAAAGTTGTTGGTCGCTCGAAGCCACGACGATGTGTTTTGCCTGTCCCTCAAGAATGAACAGGATCGGGCGCTGGAGCGTTTGTTGCTCGAAGGTCATGGCGAGGGGCCGCAGGGTTACCGGCATTATCTAAGTCTGCTGCGTAACCAGCGGCCACCGCTCGATAGCCAGCACGATGATCCGTGCTGGGCGGACTGGGCTCGTCAGGTGCTGCAAGCCTTCGATGCCTTCCAGTTGTTGTGCGCCGTGCGTAAAGGACCTTGGGGCGTGGAAGGGTTGAACCTGCGAGTCACCGATGCGCTGCTCAAGGCCCGGCTGATCGACAGTGACCAGCAGTGGTACGAAGGTCGGCCAGTGTTAATGACCCGCAATGACTACGGCCTGGGCCTGATGAACGGCGACATCGGCATTGCACTCAAACTTCCCGAGCGAGAGGGGCCGCAAGCCGGTCGGCAGGTCCTTCGAGTGGCGTTCCCGCGTAACGACGGGCAGGGCGGTGTGCGTTTTGTTTTGCCGAGCCGACTCAATGATGTCGAAACCGTTTACGCCATGACCGTGCACAAATCCCAAGGCTCGGAGTTTGCCCATACCGCATTGATTCTGCCGGATGCCCTCAATCCTGTTCTCACCAAGGAACTGATCTATACCGGGATTACCCGCGCCAAGGACTGGTTCACGTTGATCGAACCTCGCGGGGGCGTATTTGAAGAGGCTGTGAGACGCAAGGTCAAGCGCTTGAGCGGGTTGATGCTGGAGCTGAAAGAGGGCAACGATACGGTGGATCTGCCTTGATGAGCCCCCCGCATCTGCCTGGAACTCAGTCGGTAAACCGCATTTCCCGCGTCTCACCAAGCAATAACGGTCCATTGAGCTCCGTCACCTCCCTGATGTAATCCCACAACAGGGTGATCCGCTTGAGCTTGCGCAGGTCCTCCCGGCAGTACATCCAGAACTGGCGGGTGATGTTGATCTCTTGCGGCAATACCGGCAGCAAGCGTGGGTCCTGAGCGGCGAGGAAGCAGGGCAGGATGGCCAGTGATCGCCCCTGCTGTGCCGCTACGAATTGTGCAATGACACTGGTGCTGCGCAGGTTGGCGCTGGCGCCGGGCAATACGTTTGCCAGGTACAGCAGCTCCGAACTGAATGCCAGGTCGTCGACGTAGCTGACAAACGAGTGCTTGGCCAAATCTGCAGGGCGACGAATCGTTGGGTGGTTATCCAGATATTCCTGCGTCGCATATAGCTGTAATCGATAGTCGCAGAGTTTGCAGCAGACGTACGGACCATGCTCGGGGCGTTCCAGGGCGATGACGATATCGGCCTCGCGCTTGGACAGGCTGATGAAGTGTGGCAATGGCAGGATATCCACCGAGATCGCCGGGTACGCGTCGACGAAATGGCTCAGTTGCGGCGTGATGAAAAAGCTGCCGAAACCTTCGGTGCAGCCCATCCGCACATGCCCGGACAACGCCACTCCAGAACCCGAAACCTGTTCGCACGCCATGTGCAGCGTACTTTCTATCGACTCGGCATAGCCCAGCAGTCGCTGGCCTTCAGCGGTCAGGACGAAGCCGCTGGTCCGGGATTTTTCGAACAGCAAGGTTCCCAGTGAAGCTTCCAGCGAACTGATGCGCCGCGACACGGTGGTGTAGTCGACGGCCAGGCGTTTGGCTGCGGTGCTGGCCTTGCGGGTTCGGGCGACCTCAAGGAAAAACTTGAGGTCATCCCAGTTCAGCGAGCCTAAAGATGTGATGTTTTTTTGCATGTTGGACCGGCTTTAATGTGCGTTCTTATTAGAAGTTTGCACATCTATACTCCAAAAACAGTCGTATAACCAATTCGCGACACACGCCTCATCTCAAGGCGACTTTTTCGCCTTGGCTCTCTAGATAACAACAAGTCCAGGAGACCCACATGAACGTATCGCTCTCGCCTAACGAGACCACCCTGCAGAAGGTCAAACTGTTGATCGATGGGGAGTGGGTCGAGTCCCAAACCACCGAATGGCACGACATCGTCAACCCGGCCACTCAGCAAGTGCTGGCCAAAGTACCGTTCGCGACCGCGCAGGAAGTCGACGCCGCGATCAGCGCCGCCCATCGCGCCTTCCAGACCTGGAAGCTGACGCCCATCGGCGCGCGGATGCGCATCATGCTCAAAATGCAGGCACTGATTCGCGAGCACTCCAAGCGCATCGCTGTGGTGTTGAGCGCAGAGCAAGGCAAAACCATTGCCGACGCTGAAGGCGATATTTTCCGTGGCCTGGAAGTGGTCGAGCACGCGTGCTCCATCGGCAGCCTGCAAATGGGTGAGTTCGCTGAAAACGTGGCAGGCGGTGTCGATACCTACACCCTGCGCCAACCCATCGGTGTGTGTGCCGGCATTACCCCATTCAACTTCCCGGCGATGATTCCGCTGTGGATGTTCCCGATGGCCATCGCCTGCGGCAACACCTTCGTACTCAAGCCGTCCGAGCAGGACCCGATGTCGACCATGTTGCTGGTGGAACTGGCCATCGAGGCCGGCGTTCCGGCGGGTGTGCTGAACGTCGTGCACGGCGGCAAGGATGTGGTGGATGCACTCTGCACCCACAAGGATATCAAGGCTGTTTCCTTCGTCGGCTCTACGGCCGTGGGTACTCACGTTTACGACCTGGCTGGCAAACATGGCAAGCGCGTGCAATCGATGATGGGCGCCAAGAACCACGCGGTGGTGCTGCCGGATGCCAATCGCGAACAAGCGCTCAATGCGCTGGTGGGCGCCGGTTTCGGTGCTGCCGGTCAGCGTTGCATGGCCACTTCGGTGGTGGTGCTGGTGGGGGCGGCCAAGCAGTGGCTGCCTGACCTCAAGGCGCTGGCGCAAAAGCTCAAGGTCAATGCCGGCAGTGAGCCGGGCACTGACGTAGGCCCTGTGATCTCGAAAAAGGCCAAGGCGCGGATTCTCGATCTGATCGAAAGCGGCATCAAGGAAGGCGCCAAACTGGAGCTGGACGGTCGCGACATCTCGGTCCCCGGGTACGAGAAGGGCAACTTTGTCGGCCCGACCCTGTTCTCTGGGGTGACGACTGACATGCAGATTTACACCCAGGAAATCTTCGGCCCGGTGCTGGTGGTGCTGGAAGTCGACACCCTCGACCAGGCTATTGCGCTAGTCAACGCCAACCCGTTCGGCAACGGCACCGGTCTGTTCACCCAAAGCGGTGCGGCAGCGCGCAAATTCCAGACCGATATCGACGTCGGCCAGGTCGGCATCAACATCCCGATTCCGGTGCCTGTCCCATTCTTCAGCTTCACCGGTTCGCGCGGTTCCAAGCTCGGTGACCTCGGCCCGTATGGCAAGCAAGTGGTGCAGTTCTACACTCAGACCAAGACTGTCACCAGCCGCTGGTTCGATGACAACAGCGTCAACGACGGTGTGAACACCACGATCAATTTGCGCTAAGGAGCCGGACATGAAAATCGCTTTTATCGGTCTCGGCAACATGGGTGCGCCAATGGCGCGCAACCTGATCAAGGCCGGTCACGCGCTGCGCCTTGTCGACCTGAACAAAACCGTGCTGGCAGAACTTGAGCAGTTGGGCGGCAGCATCAGCGCGTCGGCCCGTGAGGCCGCCGAAGGCGCGGAGTTGGTGATCACCATGCTGCCGGCCGCTGTGCATGTGCGCAGCGTCTGGCTGGGTGAAAATGGCGTGCTCGCCGGTATCGGCAAGGGCGTGCCGGCGGTGGATTGCAGCACCATTGATCCGCAAACCGCTCGCGATGTAGCCGCCGCTGCCGCCAAGCAGGGCGTGGCCATGGCCGATGCGCCGGTCTCCGGTGGCACGGGCGGTGCGGCGGCGGGGACACTGACCTTCATGGTCGGCGCCACGCCGGAACTGTTCGCCACGCTGCAACCGGTACTCGCGCAGATGGGGCGCAACATTGTCCATTGTGGCGAAGTCGGCACCGGGCAAATCGCCAAGATCTGCAACAACCTGCTGCTGGGCATTTCCATGGTGGGCGTAAGCGAAGCCATGGCGCTCGGCGATGCATTGGGTATCGACACCAAGGTGCTGGCGGGCATCATCAACAGCTCAACGGGTCGTTGCTGGAGTTCGGAGATGTACAACCCTTGGCCGGGTATCGTCGAAACCGCACCGGCTTCGCGCGGTTACACCGGTGGCTTTGGTGCCGAGCTGATGTTGAAGGATCTGGGGCTGGCAACCGAAGCGGCCCGTCAGGCGCACCAACCGGTGGTGCTCGGCGCGGTGGCCCAGCAGTTGTATCAGGCGATGAGCTTGCGCGGGGAAGGGGGCAGCGACTTCTCGGCGATTATCAATGGCTATCGCAAGCCGCAGTGATCATGTGTAGGTAAACCTGTGGGAGATTCTATGGTTGAGAGCTTCCCCTCAACCACAGAATCTCCCACAGTGTTTTTCGGTTGATCGCAGATTCTGTGACCGGACAATAACTACTGTAGGAGCGAGCGGTGCGACGATTCGACTTGCCCGCGAAGAGGCCGGTACATCCAACATTGATGCTGACTGACCTGGCGCATTCGCGGGCAAGCCACGCTCCCACAGGGATTTGTGTTGTCCATGGATTTTGCGATCGCCGAAAGAACCTGTGGGAGCTTTCCCTCAACCATAAAATCTCCCACAGTGGTTTTTCGTGGAATCAGGCAAACACGAAATATTTGCGCACGGTTTCCACCACTTCCCAGGTACCTTTCATGCCTGGCTCGATGACAAAAATGTCACCGGCACGCAGGTGGATAGGCGCCATGCCTTCCGGGGTGATGATGCAGTAGCCTTCCTGGAAATGGCAGTATTCCCACTTCACGTATTCCACGTACCACTTGCCTGGTGTGCAGATCCAGGTACCCATGATCTTGCTGCCGTCTTCGCTGGTGTAGGCGTTGAGGTTGACGGTGTGCGGGTCGCCCTCGAGTTTTTCCCACTTGCAGGCGTCAAGCACGGGCAGCGGGTGGGTGTCGCGAAGAACGGTAATCGGTGCGGTCATGATGACTCCGGCTGATGAGAGAGAGCTGAAGTCGCACCCTATCGGGCTTGGAAGCGCCTCAGTTGTCTGTGCTCGACATCGAGGTATCCAGAAACGCAGCGGCTATCGACCGGCTAGCCGTTGAATCCAGTGACGTACAGGTTGAAACTTCCTCTCTAGAAATGGCCGATTCCTGGCAGTTTGTGCGAAAGATTCAAGCAAGGCCGACGGTTTTTGCAAGAAAATGCACAGGTATCACTCGTATCATTCACATCGGAAAAGGCCGAGAGCTTTGCAATGAAAAAAACAATGTCGTGGTGGGATATCAGCCCGCCCTTGAGCGCGGCAACACCGACCTGGCCAGGCGATACGCCTTTTCAGGAAGAGCGCGTGTGGACCTTGGGGCCTGAGTGCCCGGTGAATGTCGGACGTATCACGCTGTCACCGCACACGGGCGCCCATGTCGATGCACCGTTGCACTACAGCGCAGACGGCGCGGCGATTGGCGATGTGCCGCTCGACGTCTACATCGGGCCTTGCCGAGTGTTGCACTGCCTGGACAGCGGCCGATTGGTACAGCCCGAGCAATTGCAAGGTCGTTTGAAAAACCTGCCCGAACGCGTCCTGCTGCGCACTTATCGACAGGCACCGCTGAGCAACTGGGATTCGGACTTCACGGCGGTCGCCAAAGAAACCGTCGACCTGTTGGCCAGTCACGGCGTGCGTCTGATCGGCATCGATACGCCCTCGCTGGACCCGCAGCAATCAAAAACCATGGATTCGCACAATGCAGTGGCCCGCCACGGCATGGCTATCCTGGAAGGCATCGTGCTCGACGAGGTCCCGGAAGGTGACTATGAGCTGATCGCGCTGCCGCTGCGTTTTGCAAATCTGGACGCAAGCCCGGTGCGGGCGATTCTGCGTCCTCTGAATTCACTGCTATCTGAAGAGGCTGCCCAATGAGCCAATGTCCGTACTCGCCTGCCAATCCGTCCGGGGAATGGCACAACGCCGAGCTGAATTTTTCCGATTCCATGAGCTACGGCGACTACCTGGACCTGGGGCGCATTCTCAATGCCCAGCACCCGCTGTCGCCGGACCACAACGAAATGCTGTTCATCATCCAGCACCAGACATCCGAGCTGTGGATGAAGCTGATGTTGCACGAGCTCAAGGCGGCTCGGGAGCATGTACGACTGGGCGAATTGCCACCGGCTTTCAAGATGCTGGCGCGGGTCTCGCGAATCTTTGATCAGCTGGTGCACGCCTGGACAGTGCTGGCCACCATGACGCCCACCGAGTATCACGCGATTCGGCCATTTCTCGGGCAGTCGTCGGGTTTTCAGTCTTTCCAGTACCGTGAAATCGAATTCATCCTGGGTAACAAGAGCGCGACGCTGTTGCGCCCCCACGCCCATCGCCCGGAGTTGTTGCAGGAACTGGAGAAGTCGATCGCCACACCGTCGCTGTATGACGAAGCGATTCGTTTGATGGCCAATGCCGGGCTGGTGATCGACCCGAAACGCTTCGAACGTGACCCGAGCCTGCCAACCGAGCACGATGCCTCGGTCGAAGCTGCCTGGCGCGAGGTCTATACCGACCCTTCACGTTATTGGGATCTCTATCAGTTGGCGGAAAAGTTCATCGACCTCGAGGACTCGTTCCGTCAATGGCGCTTCCGGCACGTCACCACGGTTGAACGGATCATCGGCTTCCAGCCAGGAACAGGTGGGACTGAAGGGGTCGGCTATCTGCGCAAGATGCTCGACACGGTGCTGTTCCCCGAGTTGTGGCGCCTGCGCTCGACGCTCTGACCTGCGGGTAAGAAAAAGCCCCGGCATTCACTGAATGCCGGGGCTTTTCTTTGCGTGGTTACTGAGCCACTGGCAAGGCGCGATGCCTAGCCATGCGCAGCCGGTAGAACAGGTAGATGATCGCGACCCAGACCGGGATGGCGTACACGGACGCCCGTATCCCCGGGATCAACCACATGACATAGATGATCACAGCCATGAACGCCAGGCACAGGTAATTGCTGTAGGGCGTCCAGAACGCCTTGAAGCCGGGCACGATGCCGCGCTGGCCCATGGCCTTGCGGAACTTCAGGTGCGTCAGGCTGATCATTGCCCAGTTGATCATCAGCGAGGCGACCACCAGGGCAAACAGCAACTCAAGGGCTTTATGGGGGGCGACGTAGTTGACCACCACCGACAGCATCGTGATCAGCGCCGAAACGCCCAGCGCCAGCAGCGGTACGCCCTGTTTGTTCAGCTTCATCAGCGCTTTGGGTGCATCGCCTTGCTCGGCCAGGCCGTAGAGCATGCGGCTGTTGCAGTAGACGCCGCTGTTGTAGACCGACAGCGCGGCGGTAAGCACCACGAAGTTGAGGATCTGCGCGGCGGTGTCGCTGCCAATCAAGGCGAAAATCTGCACGAACGGGCTGCCGCTGTAGGCATCGCCCGAGGCGCCCAGGGTCTGCAGCAGTTGGTCCCACGGGTACAGCGACAGCAGCACGGTGAGTGCGCCGACGTAGAAGATCAACACCCGGTAAACCACCTGGTTGATCGCCTTCGGAATCACTTTACGCGGTTCGCTGGCTTCAGCGGCGGTGATGCCGACCAGTTCCAGGCCGCCGAAGGAGAACATGATGAACGCCATCGCCATCAGCAAACCGCTGTAGCCGTTGGGGAAGAACCCGCCGTGGCTCCACAGGTTGCTCACCGACGCTTGCGGGCCGCCCGTGCCGCTGAACAGCATGTAGCAGCCCAGGACGATCATGCCGATGATGGCCACGACCTTGATGATCGCGAACCAGAACTCCATTTCACCGAAGACTTTGACGTTCAGCGTGTTGATCAGGTTGACCAGCACGAAGAACACCGCGGCGCTGACCCAGGTCGGCACCTCCGGCCACCAGAACTGCACGTATTTGCCGACCGCCGTCAGCTCGGCCATGCCCACCAGGACATACAGCACCCAGTAGTTCCAGCCGGACAGGAAGCCGGCGAAGCTACCCCAGTAGTTGTGGGCAAAATGACTGAAGGAACCGGCGACCGGTTCCTCGACAATCATCTCGCCCAGCTGGCGCATGATCAGGAAGGCAATGAACCCGGCAATTGCATAGCCGAGGATCATTGACGGTCCGGCGGACTTAAGCACGCCGGCAGAGCCCAGGAACAGCCCAGTACCGATCGCACCCCCTAATGCGATCAGTTGGATATGTCGATTCTTCAACCCCCGCGTGAGCGTTCCCTGTTGCAAGATTTCATCTGCCATCTCGGTCCCTTCTGCTTGTTGTTGTCAGGCATGATTTGAAAGATCAGATATTACTCTCGGTGAACTTTTCGTAATACAGGTGAACGCTGTCCAATGTCTGGGTTTGCAACCAGTTCTTGATCGACTCGACCATCGGTGGAGGCCCGCAGACGTACATGTCGACCGGCGCATCGCGCAGTTCACTGCTGTCGAAGTACTGCAGCATGCTGGCAGACGTTGATCAGTGCGTTGAGCTGACCGTCACCGTCGCGGGTGATGATCATTGGCTGGCGGCCTGCACGCATCGTGACGAAGTCGTGATTGTTGGCCAACTCGCTTTCGTGGCAGGCGTAGATCCAGTTCTTCTCGAAGATCAGTTCCATCTCCAGATCGAACAACTGCGGTTCGGTGAAAATGTCCCGGGCGATCCGGAACACGCCTTCTGCCGGACGGAAGTCCAGGCAGCCCTGGATAAACGCTTTCCACTGCGCGACGTTTTTTCGCCACTCATGGGTGTGCACCGGTTTTTATTGGGGCTAATCGGTGTGCTCATTAGAGGGATTGAGGCGGGTGGGGGTCTATCCGGTTTGTCGACGAAGACAAGCCATAAAATTGGGGGGCGCGTGTCTGGTTCCTGTAGGAGCTGCCGAAGGCTGCGATCTTTTGATTTTTCAGGAGCAAAAGATCGCAGCCTTCGGCAGCTCCTACAGGGGGTGTCGGGTAACAATCGGTTGTGCAGCGTCTACCCAACCTCTGCACCATTGCGATGAACGGCTGCCCCTGATTGCAGCAATCAGGTACTGTTTTGACAGGCGTCGAGTGCCATTTGATTGCTGCGTTATCCACTTAGTCAGCGATTGCTATCCATTCAGTTGGCTGTGGCGTTTTGTGGCCTGGAAGTTGCCATTTCAGTCGAAGACGCGCCGTCAGAGCGCGCAAAAAAATAGCCTGTGGGTGCACCGTGATGAGCAGCAAAACTGATCCGCAGTTCCGCGATATTCGTGTCGATAGCGATGACCTTGATGCCGCGAGGATCTGGATGTCCGGTATCTGCGGACCTCATCGACTGGTGACCGCGACACCCGAACGGATCCGCTTTCATCACAGCGCCAACACGTTCAAATCGATGGCTACTACGCTTGGCACTATCGAGTACGGCACTGATGTGACCATCGATATTGAAGACCCCGAGCACTTCAGCAGCTACAGCCTGAGCTTGCCCCTGACAGGCGAGCAGGAATTGAGCAAGAACGGCAGTGTGCTCAAGTCCGATCGCGATCAAGGCGTGATCATTTCCCCGAATGAAAACCAGTTGCTGGCGATCTCCGGCGATTGCCGCAAGGTTCAGGTGGTGATCACCCGTGTGGCCATGAGCGAGTCCCTGGAGGGCATGCTGCAGCGCCCGCTGGATACGCCTTTGTGCTTCGAGCCGGTGATGGATGCGGTCGACGGCGCGTCGGCCTCCTGGTGGCGGATGGCGCGCTATTTCATCGCCGAACTGGAGCGTAGCAGCGAGCTCTACGAGCAGGTGGCTTTCACCCGGGACATTGAAAGTTCGCTGATCAAGGGGTTGATCCTCGCCCAGCCGAACAATTATTCGCAGGAGCTTCGTGAAGTACTCGGCATCAAGTTGCCGCACTACCTGATTCGGGCACGGCAATTCATCCATGAAAATGCCCGGGAAACCCTGCACCTTGAGGACATTGAGGCGGCGGCCGGCGTATCGCGCTTTAAATTGTTCGAGGCGTTCAAGAAATACTTCGCCCTGTCGCCGATGGTCTACCTGAAAAAGTACCGCTTGAACGCCGTGCGCCAGGACATTCTCGAACATGGCTCGGCGCGCAATATTTCCGCGATCGCCATGGGCTGGGGCTTTACCCACCTGGGGCGTTTCTCCGCCGAGTATCGCAAGTTGTTCGACGAGTCCCCGAGCATGACATTGCAGCGTAATAGTTCTCGACGCATGCGCTAAATTCGGAGCTCTACCGCGCTCGCTGTAGGAGCGAGCTTGCTCGCGAAAAACCTGTAGACGCGGCGACCATTCAGGATGATCGCGTCATCGTTAACGTATTTCGCGAGCAAGCTCGCTCCTACAGGATGTCGGTGTACGCCCCGGCGAGTTGAGCCTTTTACTTGCGCACCACCAGATCCAGCAACTCCTCACGCTCCTTGATTTTCTGCAGGACGATTTCCGAGCGGATATCGGTCACGCCGGCCGTGCGGTTGAGGTGGTTGACGATGAAATCCGAGAAGTGTTTGAGGTTGCGCGCCTGGACCCGCAATACATAGTTGCTGGCGCCGGTAATCACGTACGCGGTGACCACTTCCGGCCACGATTGCACCTTCTTGATGAAGGTCTCGTGCCAGTCCTCGACGTCCTGGCGCAACGACACATGGACGATGGCTTCCAGCTCGATTCCCAGCCGTTCGGCATTCAGTACGGCGCGATAACCGGTGATGATTCCTTCCGTTTCCAGCAGGCGCAAACGGCGCAAGCAGGCCGACGGCGATAGAGCGACTTTCTCTGCCAGTTCCTGGTTGCTGATACGGCCATCCTGTTGCAATTGATGGAGGATGCGCAGGTCTGTCGAGTCGAGATTCATGGCTGATAGAAGTCCACGTTTATTGGCGTTTAATTCGAATTTTCTGCGAGATAACTACTATATGGCAGTCCACTTTGCACGAAAATTCTCCATTGCTTCGTTCATTATCTTTCCACGGAAAAGGGGCCGACAACGCCTGAAAACACGCTAAGACCTTCAAAGAACAGGACACCCAATGACAACAAGAAACGATTGCCTGGCGCTTGATGCCCAGGACACTCTTGCGCCACTGCGCCAGCAATTCGCACTGCCCGACGGTGTGATCTATCTCGATGGCAACTCGCTGGGCGCCCGCCCGGTCGCCGCATTGGCGCGCGCGCAAGAAGTGATTGCTCAAGAGTGGGGTAATGGCCTGATCCGTAGTTGGAACAGCGCGGGTTGGCGTGACCTTTGCGAGCATCTGGGCAATCGATTGGCCGGGCTGATTGGCGCTCGTGACGGTGAAGTGGTGGTGACCGACACCACTTCAATCAACCTGTTCAAGGTGCTCAGCGCCGCCCTTCGCGTGCAGGCTGCACGGTCGCCGGAACGCCGGGTGATCGTTACCGAATCCAGCAACTTCCCGACCGACCTGTACATCGCCGAAGGCCTCGCCGACATGCTGCAGCAGGGTTACACCTTGCGTCTGGTCGATAGTCCCGAGGAGCTGCCGCAAGCGATCGACCAGGACACCGCCGTGGTGATGCTCACCCACGTCAACTACAAGACGGGCTACATGCACGACATGCAGGCCCTGACCACGCTCACCCACGAATGTGGCGCACTGGCCATCTGGGACCTGGCGCATTCCGCTGGCGCGGTGCCGGTCGATCTGCATCAAGCGCAGGCTGATTATGCGATTGGTTGCACTTACAAATACCTTAATGGCGGCCCTGGTTCGCAGGCGTTTGTCTGGGTTAGTCCGCAACTGTGTGATCTGGTGGCGCAACCCCTGTCGGGCTGGTTCGGGCACTCGCGGCAGTTTGCGATGGAGACTCGCTACGAGCCGAGCAGCGGCATCGCTCGCTACTTGTGCGGCACTCAACCGATCACCTCTCTGGCGATGATCGAGTGCGGTCTGGATATCTTCGCCCAGACCGACATGGCCTCCCTGCGCCGCAAATCCCTGGCCCTGACCGATCTGTTCATCGAGCTGGTCGAGCAGCGCTGTGCCGCTCATGAACTGACCCTGATCACACCACGGGAGCACGCTAAGCGTGGCAGCCATGTCAGCTTCGAACATCCAGAAGGCTACGCAGTGATCCAGGCCTTGATCGCCCGTGGCGTGATCGGCGATTACCGCGAGCCGCGCATCATGCGCTTCGGTTTCACCCCGCTGTACACCACCTTCACCGAAGTCTGG
The DNA here is from genome assembly GCF_050739655.1 of Pseudomonas sp. Taxonomy (GTDB): domain Bacteria; phylum Pseudomonadota; class Gammaproteobacteria; order Pseudomonadales; family Pseudomonadaceae; genus Aquipseudomonas. The sequence continues at coordinate 20,859 of NZ_JBOIBY010000373.1, forward strand.
GATGCAGTGCAGATTCTCGGTGAGATCCTCGATCAGAAAACCTGGTCGCAAGCGCAATTCCAGGTTCGCCACAGTGTGACGTGAAAGCGTTTTTTCCATCCATGTGCTCTCTCTTAAAAAAGACAAAATTCAGAGGACAGACAAATGAGCAAAGCCGCCGGCTTTGACACTATCGCCAACCGTGAGCAAGGACTGCGGCGCCAACTCACCTCGGGGCAAATGAGCATGATCGCCATTGGTGGCGCGATCGGCACCGGGTTGTTCATGGGCAGTGCGTATGCCATCGGCTATGCCGGGCCGAGCGTGCTGCTCAGCTACGCCATCGGCGCGATCATTACCTTGCTGTTGATGGGCTGTCTGGCGGAAATGACCGTGGCCCACTCGACCTCGGGTTCGTTCGGTGCCTATGCCGAGTTTTATATCAGCCCGCTGGCCGGGTTCCTGGTGCGCTATGCCTATTGGGCGGCCATTGTGCTGGCGGTCGGTACGGAAGTGACGGCGGTGGCGATGTACATGAAGTACTGGTTTGCCAACGTGCCGGAATGGATCTGGATCATCTCGTTTTCCAGCATGCTGATCCTGCTCAACGCCATCAGCGTGAAGACGTTCGGTACGTTTGAATACTGGTTCTCCACCATCAAGATCGGCGCGATTGTCGGCTTCATCATTTTGGCGGTGTATGTGGTGTTCGGTTCCGGCAACCCGCAATACGGCGTGCAAAACTACACCGACCACGGCGGCTTTTTCCCGAATGGTCTTCAGGGAATGTGGGTCGCGGTGATCGTTTCGATCTTCAGCTACCTGAGCGTGGAAATGATCGCCGTGGCTGCCGGTGAGGCGCAGGACCCTGAGCGTGCCGTCAAGAAAGCCTTTCGCGCGACCATCGTGCGGTTGGTGGTGTTTTACCTGCGGACCCTGGCACTGATGCTGGCCATCGTGCCGTGGGTTCAGGCCGGCAAGGCCCAGAGCCCGTTCGTCACGGTCATGCAAACCATCGGTATTCCCGGCGCGACCGGGGTGATGAATTTCGTGATTCTGATTGCGGCGTTGTCGGCCATGAACAGCCAGCTCTACATCACCACGCGCATGATGTTCAGCCTCTCTCGTGGTGGTTATGCACCGAAATCCATGGGCGTGTTGAGCAAGACTGGCATTCCGCTCAATGCCCTGTTGCTGTCGAGTTCTGGCATCGCCTTGGCCACCTTGCTCAACATTGTGTACCCGGAGAGTTCGTTCACTTTGATGATGGCGATCTCCATGTTTGGTGCCATCTTCACCTGGTTCATGATCTTCCTGACGCACTACTGTTTCCGTCGCTACCACGAGCGTAACGGCGAGCGAAAACTGTCGTTCCGCATGCGTTTGTTCCCTTACAGCACCTTGCTGGGGCTGGTACTGATGGGCGCGGTCATGATCACTACCTATTTCACTGACGCGTTCAAGATGACACTGGTATTCGGCGTGCCTTTCCTGCTGTTGCTCACCGTTGTCTACTGCATGTTTTTCAGAAAACCCAAGGCTGCGGGTGCATTGAATCCGTTGTCCAGGGTCTAGTCTGGGCACGCAACTGCGAGTCTTCAGTCTTCAACGACTGGCGGCCCGCAATGCCTCGAACAGGGCCTGGGCATAACCGGGCAGATGGTCGAATGAACGGGCGCACAGCAGAAGTTTGCGTTGCGCCCAGTCTTCCTTCAGCGCAATGCTTTTGAACGATCGGTCGGGCGATCCGCGTTCGATGGCAGCCAGCGGCACGATCGCCAGCCCGGCACCGTGCGCGACCATGCGCATCACGCCATCGAAACCGTCGGCGCGGATGCGGATATGCATCCGCGAGCCGGTGTGCAGGGCCTGTTCTTCAAGATAAATCGCCAAAGCATTGTTGGTATTCAAACCAACGTAGGTGTGATGCAGGGTGTCAGCGAAACTCACGAATTCGGCGTTCGCCAAGGGATGATCGCAGGGCATGATCAGCACCAGCGGATCGTCGCGAAACGCTTGGGATTGCAGGTCGCTGGTGTCCACCGCATCGGTGACGATACCGAGGTCTGCGGCGCCCTGACGCAAGGCGTGGGTGATGCGCGTGCTGGGCAGTTCCTGAACGTCGATGTCGAGGTTGGGATGCTCGCGCAGAAAATCGGCGAGCAGCTCCGGCAGGTATTCGGTGAGCGCCGTGGTGTTGCACAGCAGCCGTACCTGACCTTTGACGCCGTTGGCGTATTCGGCCAAATCCTGCTGCATGCGCTCGGCTTGTTGCAGCATAACCCTTGCATGTCGTGCCAGGGCTTTGCCGGCGGGTGTGGGCGTGACACCACGACGGCCGCGTTCGAGAAAGTCGATGCCCAGTGACGCTTCCATGGCACGAATCCGTGCGCTCGCTGCGGCCAGAGACAGATGACTGCGCGCCGCTCCAGCGGTGATGTTGCCGGTGTCGAGGATGTTCAGGTACAGGCGCAGGTCGGTCAGGTCGAAGTGCATAGAGTGTCCAGAAGATCGTTCCCACGCTCTGCGTGGGAATGCCTCACCGGACGCTCCGCGTCCACTTCGGCAAGTGACGCAGAGCGTCACGGGCTGCATTCCCACGCGGAGCGTGGGAACGATCCTGTCTCTTGCTGGGCAAGAGGCAGCCTCAGTATATGGCAGATTTTCAACCGGCCCGTCCAGGCTCACCATGAGCCCATGAATACATTCTCCGCGTTCTACCAAAATCTCGGCCTGACCCTTTCCTTGCTGGTCATCGCCACGTTCCTGCTGGCCGGCATGATCAAGGGTGTGATCGGTCTCGGGCTGCCGACCATCGCCATGGGGCTGCTGGGTCTGGCTATGGCGCCATCACAGGCTGCAGCACTTCTGATTATCCCCGCGACCCTGACCAATGTCTGGCAACTGGCGTTCGGTGGGCACCTGCTGGGGTTGGTCAAACGGTTATGGCCGATGTTGCTGGCGATTTTCTTCGGCACCGCAGCGGGCACGTTGTGGATTGGCATGTCAGGTGGTCACCGGGTGGTGCGGGGTTTGGGCGCGGCGTTGTTGCTCTATGCGTTGAGCGGTTTGCTCCTACCGACCTTGCGCGTCGGCACTGGTAGCGAACGCTGGCTGGGTCCGCTGTGCGGCTTGATCACGGGTGTGATCACCTCGGCCACGGGGGTGTTCGTGATTCCGGCGGTGCCTTATTTGCAGGCACTGGGTTTGAGCAAGGATGAGCTGGTGCAGGCGCTGGGCCTGTCATTCACGGTCTCGACCCTCGCCCTGGCCGGCGGCTTGTTGTGGCGCGGGGCTCTGGGTGGTGGCGAGTTGAGCGCGTCGTTGCTGGCGCTGATTCCGGCGGTGCTCGGCATGTTGCTCGGGCAGTGGTTACGCCAGCGGATCAGCGCCATATTGTTCAAGCGCGTGTTCTTTATCGGCCTGGGATTGCTCGGCGGCCATTTATTGATCAGCGGCTAGCAGACGACGAGCTGATCATATCGATGGCGCGGATCTCGAAGTCCCGTTCCAGGTATTCGTCGCGTTGTTCAAGAAACTGTTTCATATGCGGCAGGTTCGAGTGCACGTCGAGGTGGGCCTGGGATTGCCAGATCTCGTAAAAGATAAACAGCGTCGGGTCCTGTTTGTCGCGCAGCATGTGGTACTCGATGCAGCCGGGCTCGGCGCGACTTGCCTGCACATGACCGCTGAAGAACGCTTCGAAGGCGTCGGATTTTTCCGGACGGGTTTTGGCGTGCAGGATGAAGCCTTGAATTTCACTCATGAAATCTCTCCTCAAGTCAGAATCGGCGCCAGTCTAAGGCAACAATTGCCAGTTGATTCGTGCGTATAGGTCAAATGAATTTTGCCAGTCGTGCGCTTATTCCGCGCGAGGCGGATCGCTATTCTGCCGCCATCCAATTCCTGATCTTCCCGTTTCTAATCTTTCCGTTTCTGATTTTCCCGAGACCCCCCATGAAAAAAGTTCTGTTGCTCAATGGCGGCAAAAAATTCGCCCACTCTGATGGCCGCTACAACGCCACCCTGCATGACGCAGCACTCAGCGTGCTGGATCGTGGCGGCATGGACGTGAAAACCACGTTCATCGACGAGGGCTACGACGTTGCTGAAGAAGTCGCCAAATTCCTTTGGGCCGATGTGATCATTTACCAGATGCCCGGTTGGTGGATGGGCGCGCCGTGGACCGTAAAAAAGTACATCGACGAAGTCTTCACCGAAGGTCATGGCAGCCTCTACGCCAGCGACGGCCGCACCCGTTCCGATGCTTCGCAAAAGTACGGCAGCGGTGGCCTGATCCAGGGCAAGCAGTACATGCTCTCGCTGACCTGGAACGCGCCGCAGCAAGCGTTTGACGACCCCACCGATTTCTTCGAAGCCAAAGGCGTCGACGCGGTGTACTTCCCGTTCCACAAGGCCAACGAGTTCCTTGGCATGACCGGCCTGCCGACCTTTCTCTGCGTGGACGTGATGAAACGGCCGAACATCGAAGCCGATGTGGTGCGTTATGAGCAGCATTTGAGCGAGGTGTTTGGCCTGTCGGTTTAATCGATTCGGGCTACTATCGGACGCAACGGCCGAAAAGATCGCAGCCTGCGGCAGCTCCTACACAGATATCACCCTATAGGAGCTGCCGAAGGCTGCGATCCTGGCGGTTTGAGCAACGCCGGTTCGCGAAAGAGGACACACGTGAAAGCCAGATCCGATGAGTTGCAGATTTTCGTCTGCGTGATTGAATGCGGCTCGATTTCCGCGGCAGCCGAGCAGGTTGGCCAAACGCCCTCGGCGGTCAGCCGGACGCTGTCGCGGCTGGAGGCCAAACTCGATACGACGTTGATCAACCGCACCACGCGGCGCATGGATTTGACTGAAGAAGGCAAGTATTTCTTCGAGCACGCCAAGCTGATTCTCGATCAGATGGATGAGCTCGAAGAGCGTTTGTCGTCGCGCCAGCAAACGCCGTCCGGGCGCTTGCGCATCAATGCCGCATCGCCCTTCATGCTGCACGCCATCGTGCCGTACATCGACGAGTTCCGCAGGCTCTACCCGGACATCCAGCTCGAACTCAACAGCAACGACCTGATCATCGACCTGCTGGAACAAAGCACCGACATCGCGATTCGCATCGGCACCCTGGCTGATTCGACCCTGCACGCTCGATCCCTGGGTTGCAGTCCATTGCACATCGTCGCAAGCCCGGCGTATCTGGAAAAGCACGGCACACCGACGGCGGTCGCTGACTTGACCGACCATACGTTGTTGGGCTTCACCCACAACGAAGGTCTCAACCAATGGCCGCTGCGCTACGTGCACGGTGATCGCTGGCCAATCCAGGCTTCGCTCAGCGCCTCCAGCGGCGAGACCATTCGCCACCTGGCGCTGGAAGGCCAGGGCATCGCCAGCCTGTCGCACTACATGACCATCGAAGACATTCGTGCCGGGCGCTTGAAAGTGTTACTGGCCCAGTTCAACAGCGGCTATCGCCAACCGATCAACGCTGTGTACTACCGCAACTCTCAACTGGCCCTGCGGATTCAATGCTTCCTGGACTTCATCCAGAGCAAGTTGGCGCTGTATGCCTCCACGGACTTCACCGGCTGATTCGTGAATCCTGCGCAAGAGTGAATTCGCTTTAGATCGCGTCATCGTTCTTCGCGAGCAAGCCCGCTTCCACAGGAATCGAGTCGTTCATAAAACCATTGAACGACACAAAATCTGTGGGAGCGAGGCTTGCCCGCGATGGCATTTTCGAAGTCCCTACAACTGGCCGGGCTGCCCTCAATTCCGTAACATCCGCACATTCTTTTTGCTCCTCCTGCATGCGGTCCCCCCATGAAACCCAAAAACCTGCGCGCCGATGTCCTGGCCGGCCTCACCACGTCCTTTGCCCTGTTGCCCGAATGCATTGCTTTCGCGCTGGTGGCTCATCTCAACCCGCTGATGGGGCTGTATGGTGCGTTCATCATCTGCACCCTGACCGCGCTGTTCGGCGGCCGGCCAGGCATGGTGTCCGGCGCAGCGGGATCGATGGCGGTGGTGATCGTCGCGCTGGTGGTACAACACGGCGTGCAGTACCTGCTGGCCACCGTGTTGCTGGGCGGGTTGATCATGATCGCGTTCGGTCTGCTCAAGCTGGGCAAACTGGTGCGCATGGTGCCGCATCCGGTGATGCTCGGCTTCGTCAATGGCCTGGCGATCATCATTGCGCTGGCCCAGTTGGAGCATTTCAAGAGCGGCGAGACCTGGCTCAGCGGCACGCCGCTGTACATGATGATCGGCCTGGTCGCGGTGACCATGGCGATTGTTTATGTGCTGCCGCGCCTGACGCGCACGGTGCCGCCGGCATTGGTGGCGATTCTCGGCGTTGGCCTGGCGGTTTACCTGCTTGGCCTGCCAACCCGCACGTTGGGCGATATGGCGCACATCGCCGCAGGCTTGCCGACCCTGGCGCTACCGGACATCCCGTGGAGCCTGGAAACCTTGCGCATCATCGCGCCCTACGCGATTTTGATGGCGCTGGTCGGCCTGCTGGAAACCCTGCTGACCCTGAACCTGACTGACGAAATCACCGAGAGCCGTGGCTATCCGGATCGCGAATGCGTGGCGCTGGGGGCGGCCAATGTGGTGTCTGGCGCGTTTGGCGGCATGGGCGGTTGCGCGATGATCGGCCAGACCGTGATCAACCTCAGCTCCGGTGGGCGCGGGCGCTTGTCCGGTATCGTGGCCGGGGTCTCGATCCTGTTGTTTATCCTGTTTCTGTCGCCGCTGATCGAGCGTATTCCTTTGGCCGCGCTGGTCGGCGTGATGTTCGTCGTGTCGCAGCAGACCTTCGCGTGGGCTTCGCTGCGAGTGGTGAACAAGGTGCCACTGAACGACGTGCTGGTGATCATTGCCGTGACGGTGGTCACGGTGTTCACCGACCTGGCCACGGCGGTGATGTGCGGGATCGTCATTGCCGCGTTGAACTTTGCCTGGCAGCAGGCTCGCGAGCTTTACGCCGACAGTCACCTCGAGGCTGACGGCGGCAAGCTGTACCTGATGCACGGGACGCTGTTCTTCGCTTCCACGACACCCTTCCTCAATCAGTTCGATCCGGCCAACGACCCGGCGGTGGTGACCATTGACTGCCGCCATTTGAGCTTCGTCGACTACTCGGCCATTGCTGCCCTCAAGACCCTGCGCGAGCGCTATGCAAAGGCCGGCAAGCACCTGCGCGTGCTGCACCTGTCCGAGCGTTGCAAGAAGCTGCTCAAGCGGGCACACGTCAATCACGACTGAATACCGCGTCAGCTTTATCGCCAGCAGGCTGGCTCCCACATGAGAATGCATTCCCGTGTGGGAGCCAGCCTGCTGGCGATGGGGCACTCATTTCAACTCGATAATGAGTTCAGGCTGATGAAAATTCGCCCGCCCAATTTTCATTAATCGCGACACAACATACCCATTAGCGACACGCCTTACCTCTGCACGAAAATTACTTTCACCTCGTTTGATAATCGCGCCTCGAAATGTTTTAAGAGTTTCACAAATATTTCGACGTGACCCTCTCGAGGAGTACCGCATGACCCTGTCCTTCGGTTATTGGCTGCTGGTGTATGCCGCCATCGCCATCATTGCGCTGATCGTTCTGATCGCCCGCTACCGGCTCAATCCATTCATTGTCATCACCCTGATCTCCATCGGCCTGGCGCTGGTGGCGGGCATGCCGCCATCGGGTGTGGTGGGTGCGTACGAAGCCGGGGTTGGCAAGACTCTGGGGCATATTGCGCTGGTGGTGGCGCTCGGGACGATGCTTGGCAAGATGATGGCCGAGTCCGGTGGCGCCGAGCAGGTGGCGCGCACGCTGATCGACCGCTTCGGCGAGAAAAACGCGCACTGGGCGATGGTCTGCATCGCGTTCCTGGTCGGCTTGCCGCTGTTCTTCGAGGTCGGGTTTGTGTTGCTGGTGCCGATCGCGTTCACCGTGGCGCGTCGGGTTGGCGTATCGATCCTGATGGTCGGTTTGCCGATGGTTGCCGGACTGTCGGTGGTGCATGCCTTGGTGCCGCCGCACCCGGCTGCGATGCTGGCGGTGCAGGTGTATCAGGCGTCGGTGGGGCAGACCTTGCTCTACGCGATTGCGATCGGCATTCCGACGGCGATCATTGCCGGCCCCCTGTACGCCAAGTTCATTGTGCCGCGCATTCAACTGCCGGCGGAAAACCCGCTGGAGCGCCAGTTCCTCGAACGCGAACCGCGCGACAGCCTGCCGGGGTTCGGCATCACCATGGCGACCATTTTGTTGCCGGTGGTGCTGATGCTGATCGGCGGCTGGGCCAATCTGATCTCTACGCCGGGCACGGGCTTCAACCAGTTCCTGCTGTTCATCGGCAACTCGGTAATCGCCTTGCTGCTGGCGACCTTGCTGAGCTTCTGGACCCTCGGCCTGGCCCAGGGTTTCAATCGCGAATCGATCCTCAAGTTCACCAATGAATGCCTGGCGCCGACCGCCAGTATCACCCTGTTGGTGGGCGCGGGCGGCGGCCTGAACAAGATTCTGGTGGACGCTGGCGTCACCGACCAGATCGTCGGCCTGGCTCACGAATTCCACCTGTCGCCCTTGATCATGGGCTGGCTGTTCGCCGCGCTGATGCGCATTGCTACCGGCTCGGCTACGGTTGCGATGACCACCGCATCAGGTGTGGTTGCGCCAGTGGCCATCGGCCTGGGTTATCCGCATCCGGAATTGCTGGTGCTGGCAACCGGTGCCGGTTCGGTGATCTTTTCCCACGTCAACGACGGCGGCTTCTGGTTGATCAAGGAATACTTCAACATGACAGTGGCCCAGACCTTCAAGACCTGGACGGTGCTGGAAACCCTGATCTCGGTTGTAGCTTTTGCTTTGACCGTCGGCCTTTCTTACCTGATTTAACCGGAGCCATCTGCCATGGACATCCTTTACCAGATTCGCGCCCGCCAGGATTCTTTCAGCGCCGGTGAAGGACGCATCGCTCGCCTGATGCTCGACGACGTAGGATTTGCCGCGTCCGCCAGCCTCGATGAACTGGCCCAGCGGGCGGAAGTCAGCACCGCCACGTTGTCTCGGTTCGCCCGTACCGTCGGCTGCAAGGATTTGCGTGACCTGCGTTTGCAACTGGCCCAGGCCAGTGGTGTGGGCAGTCGTTTCCTCGACCCGGCGGGCACACCGGATCAGTCGGCGTTTTACGGGCAGATTGTTGGCGATATCGAATCGACCTTGCGCCAGCATCTGTCGGCTTTCGATGAGTCGCGTTTTGCCGATGCGGTGAAGCTGCTGGGCAAGGCGCGAATGATTCATGCCTTCGGCATGGGCGGCTGCTCGACCCTGTGCAGCGATGAACTGCAAGTCCGCCTGGTACGCCTCGGTTATCCGATCGCGGTGTGCCACGACGCCGTGATGATGCGCGTCACCGCCGCCAGCCTCAGCGCCGATCACGTGGTGATCGTCTGTTCGTTGACCGGCATCACCCCTGAACTGGTGGAAACCATGGAGCTGGCGCGCAACTACGGCGCCCGCATCCTGGCCATCACTCGCGGCGACTCACCTTTGGCGCAATTGGCCGATATCGTTCTGCCGCTGCAAGGCGTCGAGACCTCGTTCATCTACAAACCGACGGCGGCACGCTACGGCATGTGGCTCGCCATCGATGTGCTTGCCACCGAGCTGGCACTGGCCAATCCTGAAGACAATCAAGAGCGTCTGCGGCGGATCAAACTCGCCCTGGACGATTACCGCGGCGGCGACGATCACTTGCCGCTGGGAGACTGACATGATGTACGACACGCTGATCCGCAACGCCCTGATCATCGACGGTACCAATAGCCCAGGCTATCGCGCCGACGTGGCAGTCATGAACGGTCGCATCGAGCGTATTGGCGACTTGTCTGACGCCCGTGGGAGCGAAGAAATCGATGCGGCAGGGAAGGTGCTGGCGCCGGGTTTCATCGACGTCCACACCCACGACGATACGGTGGTGATCCGCCAACCGCAGATGCTGCCAAAACTGAGCCAGGGCGTAACCACGGTGATCGTCGGCAACTGCGGGATCAGCGCGTCACCAGTGAGCTTGCGCGGTGATCCGCCGGACCCGATGAACCTGCTCGGCACCGCCGCTGCATTTGCTTATCCGAAGTTCAGCGATTACCGCGCCGCCGTCGAAGCGGCGAACACCACACTGAATGTGGCGGCGTTGGTCGGTCATACAGCGCTGCGCAGCAACCACCTCGATGACCTGTTTCGCACCGCCACAGCGGATGAAATCGCCGCGATGCGTGAACAGTTGCGTGAAAGCCTGGAGGCTGGTGCGCTGGGTTTATCCACCGGTCTTGCCTACGCCAGTGCCTTCTCGGCTTCCACGGATGAAGTCATGCAACTGACCGAAGAGCTGACGGCCTTCGGCGCGGTCTACACCACCCATTTGCGCAGCGAGTTCGAACCGGTGCTGGAGGCCATGGATGAAGCCTTCCAGATCGGCCGCCACGCGAAATCCCCGGTGATCATTTCCCACCTCAAATGTGCCGGTGCCGGGAACTGGGGGCGCAGCCCGCAACTGTTGGCCTCCCTGGAAAAGGCTGCGAAAACCCATCCGGTGGGCTGCGATTGCTATCCGTATGCCGCGAGCTCTTCGACGCTGGATCTCAAACAGGTCACCGATGCCCATCGCATCACCATCACCTGGTCGACACCGCACCCGGAAATGGGCGGTCGTGACCTGATGGACATCGCAGCCGAATGGAACCTGTCGTTGCTCGATACCGCCCGCCAGCTGCAACCCGCCGGTGCGGTGTATTACGGAATGGACGAGGCCGATGTGCGCAGAATCCTCGCGCACCCGCTGTCGATGGTCGGCTCCGATGGCTTGCCGGAAGACCCGTTTCCTCATCCACGTTTGTGGGGCGCGTTCCCGAGGGTGCTCGGACATTTCAGCCGAGACGTGGGACTGTTCCCGCTGCACACCGCCGTGCACAAGATGACCGGGCTGTCGGCGGCGCGATTCGGCTTGAAGGGCAGGGGCGAGATTCGCGAAGGCCATTGGGCCGACCTGGTGCTATTCGACCCGGCAACCATTCGTGACGTGGCGGATTTCAACGATCCACAACGGGCGGCCGAAGGCATCGAAGGTGTGTGGGTTAACGGCGTACTCAGTTACCGCGACGGCCAGGCAAACGGCAGAAGGGAAGGCCGGTTTCTAGCGCGGGAAGGGAACCTGCGCGATGGGTTTAGCCCCTTGTAGGAGCTGCCGAAGGCTGCGATCTTTTAATGTTGAAGAGTGATGGCATATTGAGATTAAAGTATGCCATTCCCAAGCCGATCCGCTGACGTACAGCCCGCTACACTCTGGGCTAATTCTGTCTGGGAGCAACTCGATGAGCTTCGGCAAAACCACTCCGATCCTGCGCATTTTTGATGAAACAAAGGCGGTCGAATTCTACGTCGACTTCCTCGGTTTCAAGATCGACTGGCAGCACCGCTTTGAAGCCAACTTCCCGTTGTACCTGCAAGTCTCTCGCGGTGAATGCGTGCTGCACCTGTCCGAACATCACGGCGATGCAACGCCGGGCTCGGCACTGCGCATCGAGACCAGCGAACTGGAAACTTTCCAGCAGCAACTGCTGGCCAAGGAATACGCCTTCGCCCGCCCACAGATCCAGGCAATGCCCTGGGGCAGCCAGGACATGACCGTGACCGATCCTTTCGGTAATCGGTTGGTGTTTACCAATGCGATTAGTGTTTGAGCCGTTCGGCAGCTGACACGTCTTACTGAGGCATGATGTGATAGCCTGCAATCAATGATTTCATTGATTGCAGGAGGCGTCATGGCCAGCATCACAATTCGAAACCTCGACGATCAAATCAAGGAACAGCTACGTATCGCGGCTGCCCATAACGGGCACTCGATGGAAGAAGAAGCTCGCCTGATCCTGGGAAGGGCATTGGCAACCGTCGACCGTGCGGGTGGGCTCGGCAGCAGAATTCGTAAGCGCTTCAGCGCATGTGGCGGGGTTGAACTCGATCTACCTTCTCGGGAGGAGAGAGCAACGGCGGTGGACTTCTGCGAATGATAGTGCTCGATACCAATGTACTTTCGGAGTTCATGCGGGCCGAACCCGACGCTCAAGTTCTTGCCTGGGTGGATGCACAACCGGCGATGGAGCTCGCAATAAGCGCCGTTACCGTGGCGGAAATTCTTCACGGTATCGCGCGCCTTCCCGCTGGTAAGCGCAAACAAAAACTCGAATCTCATGCGATGGCAATGTTTGAAGAAGACTTTGCCGGCAGGATATTGCCCTTTGATGTTCATGCAGCCGTCGAGTACGCGACATTGGTGGCGGGTTACGAGGCAAAGGGGCGAGCGGCATCGATGGCTGATGCACAAATTGCTGCTGTTTGCCGAATGCACGGCGCTCCGATTACAACTCGAAATGTTCGGGACTTTGAGTTTTCCGGGCTGGAGGTGATAAATCCGTGGGACGCCTGAGCTTCTTCATTGCCAGTTAGATCGCCATCGCGAGCAGGCTCGCTCCCACAAGGTACTTACTGACCTGTGGAAGCGAGCCTGATCGCGAATGGAGCTTTCATTCAGCGTTAGCCCGACATCAAACCCGGAAATGACTCACCATCTGCTGCAACTGATTGCCCAACCGTGCCAGTTCAACACTAGACGCGGCTGTCTCGTCGCTGGCGGCGGCGGTTTGTTCGGAGACGTCGCGCACGTTGATGATGCTGCGGCTGATTTCTTCGGCCACGGCGCTCTGTTGTTCGGCGGCGGCGGCGATCTGCTGGTTCATCGACTGGATGTTGGACACCGTGCGGGTGATGCTGTCCAGTGAGGCGCCAGCCTTGCGAGTCAGGGCTACGCTGCTGTCGGTCAGGGTGCGGCTGTTGTTCATGACCGCCGCCACTTGCTGGGTGCCGTTCTGCAGACCGGCCACCAGGCCTTCGATTTCCTCGGTGGATTTCTGTGTACGCTGGGCCAGGCCACGGACTTCGTCAGCCACCACGGCGAAACCACGTCCGGCTTCACCGGCGCGCGCTGCTTCGATGGCCGCATTGAGCGCCAGCAGGTTGGTCTGTTCGGCCACAGCCTTGATCACGTCCATGACGCTACCGATCTTGTCGCTTTCCTGCTGCAACACGGTCATGGCTTCGGTGGAACGCACCACTTCGTTGGCCAGGCGCTCGATCTGGGCGATGGCTTCACCGACAACCTTGTCACCTTCACGGGCTTCACCATCCGCCGCAGCGGCGGCTTGCGAAGCCTGCTCGGCATTGCGCGCGACTTCCTGCACGGTAGCGGTCATCTCGTGCATGGCGGTGGCAACCTGATCAGTTTCGACTTTCTGATTATTAACCCCGGCGCTGGTTTGCTCGGTCACGGCCGACAGTTCTTCGGCGGCGCTGGCAATCTGGGTGACGCCGTCGCGGATGCCGCTGATCAAATCGCGCAGGGTCACGCCCATGCGCGCAATGCCTTGCTGCAGCACGCCAAGTTCATCGCGGCGCGTGACCTTGATGTCTTGGGACAGATCGCCGCTGGCGATACGATCAACCACCGCCAGGGTGTCGCGCAGCGGGCCGGTGATCTGCCGGGTGATGAGGATGGCGGCAATGATGCCCACCAACAACGCCAGCAGTGTGCTGACCAGTTGCAGGGTGCGAGCCTTGGCACTTTCGGCGTCACGGCGGTCAAGCTGGATCTGATAGAGCTGCTCGCTGAGGCTGACGATGGCCGCGCCCTCATCGGTCATTTCCTTGCGCGCTTGCACCACATCGCTGTTCGCGGTCTTGTAGGCCTGCAAGGCGCTGCGGTAGTTGCCCAGTGCTGTTTCCAACTGACGCAGTGCGTCTGGCTGAACGTCAGCAAAGTGCGCGTTGAGGGATTTTACGCTGGCGATGGCCGCGTCCAGTTGTGCGACGGCTTTTTGCTCGGTCTCGGTATTGGTGGTGGCGGTGTAGCCGCGCACTTCGTAACGGGCCAGCAAGAAGGCTTCCTTGGCAGCGGTGATGGCCTGGAATTGCTCAAAGCGTTGATCGCTCAGCGGCATTTGCTGTACGCGGGTGTTGATGTCGTTGATCAACGTGTTGGCGGTTTCGGCGTTCGCGGTCATCACCTCACGCGCGCTGTTGCCTGAGCGGTAGGCACCACGCATTTTGTTCAGCGACGTCTTGTAGGCATCGATGACGGTGCCTTGCTCTTTGAGCAGCTTGAGGTTTTCCGGGCTCTTGAATTTCACCAGCAAGGCCTGCTGCTGTGCCGAAAACGCTTCAAGTGTGGTTTGCACGTTTTGCGCGGTGGTTTCATCGCCGTTGGTCAGCATGTATTGCAGACGCACGACCCGCAGCTTGGTCAGGCCGGAATTGAGCTGAGTGATGTCGCTCATCCAGTTGCTGCGGTCAATCAGGCTGCCCAGGCTGCTCCAGCCGGTAAGAGCGAGGATGCAGGTCAGTGCCAGAACCAGGCCAAATCCCAGGCCCAGTTTCAGGTTTACGCTGATATTGCCGAACCAGCTATTCATCAAAATTCCTCCAGGAACGTGGTGTTTCTTGCGTCGGTTGGCTGGAAGATTGTTGTTTTTGGTGGCCAGCATGCGGTGTAGAAGCTCTGTATCGGCAGCAATAGCGGGAGCTGAAAGGATTTTGTCGGAGGGATTCTGTTACAAGGTTTTTTTCACATTGGTTTCACTGGCTACCGACGCCTGTCTCTTTACCCTCGTGGCATCGAATGAGGTGTGCACGCCGGCGAGGTGGCTTGATGTGGAATTGAGACTGAGTTTGTTCGGGATAAGCCGCTCAATCGATGTGAGCCGTTTTGCCAGCTATCGCAATGCTGCAGTGGTGCTGGCTTCGGCGCTGCTGGTCATTCCTCTCACGGTGTTTCTGTTGCGACCGGACTCAGTGCCGGACCTGGCCCATGGCAATGTCGCTGGTGCTCAGGCTCTGCTGAAGGGGTGGGCCAAGGGCGACATGATTGTGCTGGTGCGCCATGTCGAGCGCTGCGATCACTCCAGCGCCGCCTGCCTGAGCGGCAACGATGGTATTACCGATCGGTCGCGCAGTGTCGCGGTGGGTGTCGGTGCACAGTTCGAGCAGTTGGGTCTTAAAAACGCTGACATTTACAACAGCCCGGCCATGCGTACGGCGCAAACGGCCAGGTACATGTTCAACAAGGTCAGCACTGGCGACGACTGGCTGGTCAACTGCAAGGGCACCATGTTGCGCGACGCTCTGTTACACAAAGTCGCGGGGCGCAACCTGATTCTGGTGACCCACAGCGAATGCATGGTGCAACTTGAGAAAGACCTCAAGTTCTCGGCCTCGACGCCGGGTTACGGCGCCGCTCTATTCATCACGGCCTCGACTCTGCAAGCGCCGAGCATGCTAGGCTTTATCGACGCTTCGGATTGGCACTCGGTGACTACTGAATGATTTCTCTCTCCCGTTTTCGTTTTTACTCGGTCAACCTGGGTATCCCGCTGGCATGTGCAGTCGTAGTGTTTCTGTTATTTGACCTGACCAAAATCGACATCGCATTCAGCGATTTTTTCTTTGACCCGGTGACGCAGAAGTTCCCGCTGAACCATGTGCAACTGTTCGAAAAGATCACCCATAAGTGGGCGCGAATCATTCCGAACTGGACCGGCGAGATTGCGATCATCGGTGCTGTTTTGTCATTCCTGTGGCCACTTCTAAAATCGGAAAAGTATCCGAAGTTCATCGCGTTCCTGGAAAAAATCAAAGTCGCGCCAGTGCTGCGGTTTGCCCGCAAGCATCGACGGGATTTCCTTTACGTGGTATTCGCGTTTTCCATCAGCACAGGCGTGATTCACTACCTCAAGGGGCACACCAGCGTGTATTGCCCAATTGAGACGACACAATACGGTGGCAAGATCGAGCACAAGGAGTGGTACCAGAACTTCGATTTGCTGAAGGTCGCGGGTGATGGTCGGTGCTGGCCGGGTGGGCATGCTTCGGGCGGTTTCACCATGTTGGCGCTGTACTTCGTTGCGCGACGTTATCGCTGGCGCTATTCCAAAGCGGTGCTATATGGCTCGCTGGCGCTGGGTTTCGTTTATGGCACGACGCGGGTCCTGCAAGGTTGGCACTATATGTCCCATACATTCTGGTCCGGCATCTTTGTGTGGCTGGCGTGTTTACTGACGGCACTGGCGTTTTATGGACGAGCGCGGCTGGAGGTGCCCGTAAAGCGTGCGATTTCAGTACCGACCGTCAACCCGTCATCGCAAGCAAGCTCGCTCTCACAATAGTTGGGAATGTGCAGCCAATGCCCGCCACTTGATGTAGAACCCGGCGCTATTAATCCAGGCGCCGGGACCATTGCCGATCCGGATCTTCCCAAACCGTGCTGATCAACGCTGTCAGCACATGATCCTGCCAGCGCCCTGCGATGTTCAAATACGCCTTGGCATAACCTTCACGCTCAAACCCCAGGCGTTCGAGCAATCGCGCGCTGCGCTCGTTTCCCGGGATGTAGTTGGCCATGATCCGATGCAGGTTCATGGTTTCGAACATGTACCGTATTCCTGCTTCCACCGCTTCGTGCATCAAACCGTGGCCTTCACGGGATTGGTCAATGTGATAGCCGAGATAACAGGACTGGAACGCGCCACGAATGATGCCGCTGAAATTACAGGCGCCGATCATTTGCCCGTCGTCGCGATCCAGCACGGCGAAATGCACCGCATAACCTTCATCAAACGCCATGGCTTGCTGTGCGAGGCGCGAGCGGATTCTTTGCGGGCTGTAATAGTCATCTGAACGAACCGGCGACCAGGGCTCCAGGTGCGCCCGGTTGCGCTGGTAGAAGTCGCTTTCCAGCGCAGCCTGGCCGGGGCTCAGGATAGCCAGCGTCAGGCGTTTGCAGGGGAGGGTGAGGATCGTCATCTGGCGCTCCGATGCGCGTTGCGGAAGACGAGCAATCTACAGGCCAAAAAAAGCCCGCGGGAGGGCGGGCAAACCGTAGTTTCTTGAATGAGCGAGGGCAATGTACCGGTTGCGGCTTCGAGGCGGGGTGAAGAAAAGTTCATGTGTGGGCCGATCTACCCTTGGGCAAGGCGTCCACCGTCGGCCACACCCACTAAGCTGGCGCTAAAGCCTATTCTTTGAGGAATGCCAACCTTGAGGGCCAGCGAGAGCTCTGGGTAGGTACCCAGGCCCATGTTGATTCGGTTCTTGGTCACCGGTTCACGGTAATTGAAATTCCACAGCAGCGAGCCGTTGCTGCGTACACGGAGCTGCAAACCGTCACCGTCAGTGAGGACGTAATCCTTGGACGCAGGTTTGACTCCCTTGAGCTGTCGATCGGAGAGGCGGAGGGTTTGAGCAGGCACGAGATTTACGTCAGGCACTGATTTGGTATTCCAAAGATTAGCACCGGATGGCCTGGAATACCGTTTGGAATACCCGAATGGCTGGAACTCAAAAAATCTCAGAAGACCGCAAAAGCGCTGGAAGCCGTGTGATTACTGGGTTTCAGGCACAAAAAAAGACGTCCGTGGACGTCTTTTTTTGATCATTTGGTGGAGCCGGGGGGATTTGAACCCCCGTCCGCCAGTACTCCGCTGTCGGTACTACATGCGTAGCCGTGTCTATTAAGTTAACCCTCAGCGACCCGACGGGCAGGGTGCTTTGGGCGAGTTGTGTAAGTTTTAGCCGCTTCGTCCACAACGTACTGCACGGCGATTCTGTTCTATATGACAATCACTTCGGGTTTACAGACATCCCCTGATGATTGCTGGGCCCGAAGGCACCAGAAGTGTTTTAGGCAGCGAAAGCTACGTTATCAACACCGTATTGAGCGTCATTGGCAACTATAAGAAGTTGCAACAGTGGATTTACGAGTTCTGTTACCAACTCGGCATGCACCTAAAGTTTCGCGACCGGCGTCGAATCCTAAACGGCCCCGAACTCATTGCTCGTGAATCTCGTGAGCAACAAGCCCGTACAGTCTACGACAATGTGGCCAGGAAGGCCAACCCGAAGGTTGGCCTTCCTGGCATCAGTTACGTGTAGGGTTTCGAATTTGCATCTTGGTGATCATGCCGGAGGTGATTTCCACGCAATCCTTATCGTTGCCGGCCGCCTGGGATGCCTTGGCTTTGGTCAGTGCGCTCTTGACGTTATTCAGGGAGTCTTCCGGTATGGACGGTGCGCTGTCCACGAAATCGCTTATTTGTTGAATGTTTGCCGCACAAAGGTCTTTGTCCGCCGCGAACACGGGCGATGCCAGCAGTGCCGCCGTGATAAACAATCCAGCAATTGCAGAGTTCTTCATGGATATCTCCTTGCGCATGAGGGCTCGGTGCTGCCGGTGAAAGGGGGCCGCTGGCCGAGGTGGTTATAAGCCCTTTCGCAGGGCTTAGCTAAATGACTATAGCTGCGCGCAGGAATTCGGTTTTTTTTTCAGGGAAACCTGGACCCTGTAGGAGCGAGCTTGCTTGCGATGTAAGACGGAACACCGCGGAGTGTCAGGCTGCCAGCGTTATCGTTGGCGATTATCGCGAGCGAGTTCGCTCCTACAGGTTTTCAGGGTTTCAGGTGGTGCGAGCCTGGGTGACGCGATCCACCAGGTAAACCAGCCCGTGATAATCGATCCCACCATGCTGGCTGAGGCCGATTTCGCAGGTACGACTGGTGGAAATGCCTTCGCTGCAGTACTGCACAGCGTCCTTCAGCGTGCGCAATGAATGAGCGTTCAGCTCGGGGGTGGTGAAGCCCTTGTCGCCGGCAAACCCGCAGCAGTGAATGCCTTCGGGGATGACCACGTTTTTGCTGCATTTGCGCGCCAGATCGATCAGTGCCTGACTTTCGCCCAGGTGCTGAGTGCTGCAGGTCACGTGCACCGCGATTGGGGTGTCCTGCGGTGTGAAGTCCAGTCGATCCATCAGGTGCGTGCGGATGAAACGCACCGGGTCGTACAGGTCCAGGCGCACGTCGCCAAGGTCCTGAGTCAGGCGCAAGGTGCAGGGGCTGGTGTCGCAATAGATCGGATCGAGCCCGCCTCGGCTTGCATGGAGCAGGGCTCCGATCAGCTCCTGGCGCTTGTGTTCGGCCTGTTCGGCATAGCCTTTGGAGGCGAACGGCTGACCGCAGCAGAGGTTGTCCAGATTGTCCGGGAAAACCACCTGGAAGCCGGCTTTTTCCAGCAGGCCTCGGGTTTTGTCGTACAGCGACATTTGTTCCTTGTCACCGGCCGCCGGCCCCATCGCCCGCGAAACACATGCAGCCAGGTACACCACGCGCGGACGCTCATCGGTCACCGTCGGGCTGAAGCGAATGGCTTTTTCAGGTTGCGGCATGGCGTTGGTCCATTGTGGGACCTGGCCTTTGGACAAGCGCGTCAACGTCGCCGATAACTTCGCCAACCTCGATGCGCCCAACAACATTCGCGCACCGTTGGCCACGTGCAATGTAAAGCGTGCGCCTTGCAAAGCGGTGGCGAAATTTCCTTCAAGCCAGTTGGCGGTTTTCGTATGGGTGGCGTGCTGGCCGCGAAGCTTTTTCACCAGCTCGCCGGTGTTGATGCCTACCGGGCAGCGTTGTGCACAAAGACCGGTCGCGGCACAGGTGTCAATGCCTTGGTATTCATACGCCGCTTCCAGCTCGCGGGTATCGACCCCGGCGCGTTTTTTTGCCTGGATGTCGCGCCAGATCACGATGCGCTGGCGCGGGCTCAGGGTCAGGCCTTTCGATGGGCAGACCGGCTCGCAGAAACCGCATTCGATGCACTTGTCCACAATTTCGTCGGCGGCGGGCAAGGGCTTGAGGTGCTTGAGGTGGATTTGCGGGTCTTCGCTGAGCACCACGTCCGGATTGAGAATGCCATAGGGGTCAAGCAGGCGCTTGAGCTGCCACATCAACTGGTAGGCGTCGCTGCCCCATTCCAGTTCGACGAATGGAGCCATGTTGCGCCCGGTGCCGTGCTCGGCCTTGAGCGAGCCGCCGAACTCCACCGCCACCAACTGCGCCACGTCATCCATGAACGCCTGATAGCGTGCGACTTCTTCCGGGTTGTTGAAGCCTTGGGTGAAGACGAAATGCAGATTGCCTTCCAAAGCGTGTCCGAAAAGGATCGCTTCGTCGTAGTGATGTTTGTCGAACAGCTCGATCAGTCGGTTTACGCCGATGGCCAGTTGTTCCACCGGGAACGTCACGTCTTCAATGATCACCGTGGTCCCAGTCTTGCGCACGGCGCCGACAGCGGGGAAGGTGTCTTTTCGGATAGCCCAGAGACGAGCGTTTTCCTGTGGGTCTTCGGTGAAGTCGACTTGCTTCTCCACTGCAAACGACTTCAGCGACGCCATGATTTGTGTCAGTTGTTCCTGCAGCAATGTCGACGATGCGGCGCGAGATTCGATCAACAAGGCGCAGGCATTGTTCGACAGATGCTGTACGAAAGCGGGCATGCCGGGTTTGTTTTGCACCGAACGCAGGCTGCGGCGGTCCAGCAGTTCCACGGCGGACACCGGTTGGCTTTTCAGCACGGTGACGGCGTTGCAGCAGGTTTCCACGTCCGGGAACACGATCAGTGCCGAGGCTTTGTTCGGATGATCGATAACCGTGTCATAGGTCACGGCGCTAATGAAACCCAGGGTACCTTCGGAGCCCACCAGCAAATGGCTCAAGATATCCACAGGCTCGTCGTAATCCACCAGGGCATTGAGTGACAGGCCAGTGGTATTTTTCAGACGGTATTTGTGGCGAATTCTTGCAGCCAGTTCGGCGTTGGCGCGGGTTTCGCGGCCCAAGGTTGCCAAGTGTTCCAATAGCTCACCGTGGCTTTGCCGAAACGCCGCGACACTGGCGGCGTCTTCGGTGTCGAGACGGCTACCATCGGCCAGTACCAGGCGAATGCCGGCCAGGGTGTGATAGGTGTTTTGCGCGGTACCGCAACACATGCCGCTGGCATTGTTGGCAACAATGCCGCCAATCTTGCAGGCGTTGATTGACGCAGGGTCCGGGCCGATCTTGCGCCCGAATGGCGCGAGCCAGGCATTGGCTTGAGCACCGATCACTCCCGGTTGCAGGCGGATTTGCCTGCCCTGGCCGCGAATTTCGCGACCGTTCCAGTTATCCCCAAGGACGATCAATACCGAGTCGCTGATAGCTTGGCCGGACAGGCTGGTGCCGGCGGCGCGAAACGTCACCGGGACCTGATCGCGCTGCGCCAGTTTCAGCAGCGCCACCACTTCATCTTCGGACTCGACGCGAATGACCAGCTTCGGAATCAGCCGATAGAAGCTGGCGTCGGTGCCGAAGGCCAGGGTCGACAGTGGGTCGTCGAAGCGACGTTCCCGGGGGATCAGTTGCTGCGCATCACGCAGGAAAGCGGACGGTAGACTCATTGGTCCTCCAGAATCAACACCACCAGATCTTTAGGGCCGTGGGCGCCGTAGGCCAGCACTTGCTCGATGTCCGCGGTCTTCGACGGGCCGGACACCAGCAACGCGTTGGTCGGCATGCCCTGGGCCCATTCGAATTCCTGCTGTACCTGATAGAAGTTGTCGCGAATTTCGCTGGCCTTGAGCAGGGCGAAATGCACAGGTGGCGCCAGGCTCATCAAGCGCGGTTCTTCCCGCGTTGGCCAGAGAATAAGGCTACCGGTCGCAGCGATTGCGCCCAGGGTGCCGGTCAGGCTCGCCGGGGTGTCGTTGAACAGTTCGGCTTTCCATTCTTCCACCGGGCGGTCGTAGGCCTTGAGTGTAGGCAGGGCCGGATTGTTCGCCCAATGCTGTGTGATCTGTTGACCATGCGCTGTAGTCGGTGCAATCAACAAGCTGGGCAGCTGACGATCCTGCAGCAGTTTGGCCAGCAAGGCGGGCCACGCTTGAGCCGAAGTCAGATGAATTTCCGTATGCACCGCTTCCATCAGTTTGCGCAGTTGCGGGATACGTTGTTCCGGGGTGTAGGTGTAGGGCGCGGTCACCAAATCGACATTGAAGTTGTCAGCCACGGGCGTGGTGCCTGTCAGACTTTTGCGCAGTTTGCCGAGAATATTTTGTTTGGCGCTCATCAACGATCTCCCTGTTTGGCCAGATGCTCGCGAGCCATGTCATGCAGTGAACGGGCGGCGGGTTTCGGCGCGCTGTGGTTTTGTGTCCACGGGCCGACGTTGCTCGGCGTGAGCCCCCGCAGGCGCGTGGCAGCGAGAGCGAACAGCCGATACAACATCGGTGAGCTATTGAGTTTCGCCCAGGCGTTCCAGATGAAGCGCTCCTTGCGCGAATACTTGCTGCCTTGGCCACGCATCACTTGGTCTGTGCTGTCCGGCGCCTTGACGTTTTCTTCGCGCAGGCGTCGAAGCAGTGAAGGGATGGGGATTTTCACCGGACACACTTCACCGCAGGCACCGCACAGCGAAGAGGCGCTCGGGTGATCCGGGACTTTCGCCAGGCCGACCATGTGTGGGGTAATGATTTTTCCGATAGGGCCGGGGTACACCTCACCGTAGGCATGACCGCCGATTCGGGTATAGACCGGGCAATGATTCATACATGCGCCGCATCGGATGCAGTTCAGGGTCTGGCGCAGTTCGCTGTCGGCAAAGGCCTGGCTGCGGCCGTTGTCCAGCAGCACCAGATGCACTTCCCGGGGGCCGTCGAGTTCATGTTCCTTGCGCGGGCCGGAGATCATGTTGACGTAGGTGGTGATCGGAATGCCCAGGGCAGATCGGGTCAGCAGTGACAACAGCGGCACGGTATCGCGCAGGTTTTCCACGACTTTTTCGATGCCGGTCACCGCAATGTGCACGGGCGGAACCGTGGTGGTCATGCGGCCGTTGCCCTCATTCTCCACCAGCAGCAGGGTGCCGGTTTCGGCCACGGCGAAGTTGACGCCGGAGACGCCGATGTCCGCTTCGAAGAATTTCTGCCGCAGGACCCTGCGACCGATCTGAATGAGCTGGTCAACGTCCTTGGTGTATTCCACGCCAAGTTTGTCGTGGAACAAGGACGCGACCTGACCGGCATTCTTGTGGATCGCCGGCATAATTATGTGTGAAGGCTTCTCGTGGTCGAGCTGGACGATGTACTCGCCCATGTCCGATTCCAGGCATTCAATGCCCTGCTCAGCGAGGACATGGTTCATTTCCATCTCTTCGCTGACCATCGATTTGCCCTTGATCACTTGCCGCCCCTCGTGAGCGCGGATGATCGAGAGGACGATGCCGTTGGCCTCGTCCACCGTTTCCGCCCAGTGTACTTTCACACCGTTGCGGATCAGGTTCTGTTCAAGCTGTTCGAGCAACTCGGGCAGCTTGGATAACGCACGGGCGCGGACAGCATTGCCCAGTGCGCGCAGGTGTTCTCTTTCGTGGGCATCGCTGAAAGCCGCTGCCCGTTTTGTCATCAGTGAATCCATCGCCTTGCGAAAGTTGCCTCGCAATTGCGCGTCACCCAGGGCTTCGTGAGCCCGGGTGCGGAAATCTTCTTCTACGGCGACCGTAGGAATAATCGCGGATGCGTTCATCGCGCGCCTCCGGTTCGTTGCCAGAGGAAGCTGGCAAGGTGTTGGCCGCGCAACGCTTCTTTCTGTTTCTCCAGCGAACCGTTGATGTTCATCAGGCAACCGCAGTCGGCACTCAGGATCTTATGCGCGCCGGATTCCTTCAACGATCGGGTCTTATCGGCCACCATCGCACCGGAAATGTCTGGCATACGGACGCTGAAAGTCCCACCGAAGCCACAGCATTCGCTTTCGTGGTCGTGATTGACCCGTTCCACGTTGCTCAGCTGCGACAACAACTCGCGGCCGTGCAGGTGGGTGTTCATCTCGCGACGTGCCGAGCACGACGTGTGCAGTGCCACTTTTACCGGTTCGCCGCTGTCCTTGAGCTGCACCTTGCAGACAAACAACAGGAACTCGGCGAGTTCATAGGTCCGGGCCGCCAGGGCTTGAACCTGTTTCAGCGTGTCCGGCTCGTCCTTGAACAAGTCGGCATAGTGTTCGCGCAACATGCCTGCACAGGAGCCCGAAGGCACCACCACCGGATAATCCCCGGCGAACAGCGCCAGTTGTGAGCGCGCCACGGTCCTGGCCTGCTCGGTATAGCCCGAGGTGTAGGCCGGTTGACCGCAGCAGCTTTGCCCTTGCGGGTACTCGACACGGATGCCTTCGCGCTCCAGCAAGTGGATCGCGTCCATTCCGGCTTGCGGGTAGAACAAGTCCACTACGCAGGTCCCGAACAGGTACACCCGTTGCGGTTTCTCGCTGGGGTATTGCCGAGGCTCGGGCAGTGGCGGGGCGAGACGGGTCGCATTCGGCACAGCGTTGTAAAAAAGCTCGCTCATCAGGCGTGTCTCCGGGTGGGCCCGGTTATTCGTCCGCTGAGGCCGCTGAATATAGAGTGAGATTCTTTCAGCAGCCTTACAGACCGGGTGGTGAATAGCTGACGCCGGAATCGTGGTCCGGCGTCGGTTTTTTCTATGTCGCGAGTAGTACTTAGTGCACCAGCATGCCGGTGAACCAGTAGGCCTGGGCCAGGGTGATCAAGCCGACGATCGTGGCGAAGAACAGGCTGTGTTTGAGGGTGAAGCGGAACAGGTCCGATTCCTTGCCCACCAGGCCAGTCGCGGCGCAAGCCACGGCGATCGATTGCGGCGAGATCATCTTGCCGGTCACGCCACCACTGGTGTTCGCCGCTACCAGCAAGGTGTCATTGACACCGATCTGGTGTGCGGTGGTCGCTTGCAACGAACTGAACAGTGCGTTGGACGAGGTATCGGAACCGGTCAGGAACACACCCAACCAACCCAGGAACGGCGAGAAGAACGGGAAGGCTGCGCCAGTGCCGGCCAGAACCAGAGCCATGGTCGACGACATGCCCGAGTAGTTGGTGACGAAGGCGAAGGCCAGCACCATACCGATGGACAGGATCGGCCAGCGCAGTTCGTAGAAGGTCTCTTTCAAAGTGGTCAGACCAGTTTTGATGTTGATCTTCAGAACCATCATCGAGATCAGCGCCGAGAAGAAGATCGCTGTGCCGGTCGCGGAAATCGGGTCAAGCTTGAACACCGCTGGAATGGCGGTCGGGTTGGCCACGATTGGCGCGACCTTGATCACCATTTGATCAAGATGCGGGATGGCAAAGTTGAACACGAAGCTGTACATCGAGCCGCCGGCTGCGAACATGGCCTTGAACGGCTTCAAGGTCCAGATGGTGACCAACACGGTCAGGATCAGGAACGGCGACCAGGCTTTGAAGATTTCTCCAAGGCTGTAGGGCGAAGCCACGGTGGTGCGCTTTTGACCGAAACCGCCGGAGCTTTCACCGACTACCGAGGCGGAGACGGCGCCGACGATGTGCTGACCGGCAGCGCGCTTAGGCTGCCAGACTTTCAGGAACAGCGTCAGGGAGATCAGGCTGACGAGCGCCGAGGTGATGTCCGGCAGTTCCGGGCCAATGAAGTTCGAAGTGAAGTACTGGGTCACTGCGAAACTCAGGCCGGCAACCAGTGCCGCAGGCCAGGTTTCCCGAACGCCACGCAGGCCATCCATCATGAATACCAGCCAGAATGGTACGAACAGCGACAGCAGTGGCAGCTGGCGGCCAGCCATGGCGCCGATCTTGAACGCGTCGATACCGGTCACTTGCCCGGCGACAATGATCGGGATACCCAGGGCGCCGAAGGCCACAGGTGCGGTGTTCGCGATCAGGCACAGACCGGCGGCGTACAGCGGGTTAAACCCAAGGCCGACCAACAGCGCGGCGGTAATCGCTACTGGAGCGCCAAAGCCGGCAGCACCTTCCAGGAAGGCACCGAAGCAGAAACCGATGAGCAGCACCTGCAGGCGTTGGTCGTCGGTAATCGACAGCACCGAGCTGCGGATCACTTCGAACTGACCGCTCTTTACCGTCAGTTTGTAGAGGAACACGGCCGCCACGATGATCCAGGCAATCGGCCAAAGGCCGTAGGCAAAGCCATACCCTGCGGCGGCGAATGCCATGTCGACCGGCATCTGGAAGGCAAAGATCGCCACCAGGATCGACAAGGCCAACGTGATGCTGCCGGCGACATGTCCCTTAAGACGGAACACGGCCAGAGCCAGGAAGAAAAACACGATGGGAATGACGGCCGCGAGTGCGGATAAACCGAGGCTGCCGAGAGGGCTGTAGAGCTGTTGCCAAGTTTGCATATGGGGTGGCCCCTAATTGTTGTTGGTCAGGCGCTGATCAGCGTTCTTGGATAATTGGTAATACCAATTTACAATCGCTGTTGGCTAGGGTAAAAGCCTTGTAGGCGGTGTGTCAATTTGCCGCCCTAAAACTTTTGTCGAATACCTGCCCCGAAGGGGTGTTCGCTGTGTTTGAGCAAGTGCTGTATGGCAGGTGCTGGCGCGACGCCAATCAGCCAGAATAGAGCGCCGGCGAGCCGTCGGATCGTGGAGAAGATGAGTTATGGGGTTTGATCAGATTCGTCAGCGCCGTTTGTCTGACGATATTGTCGAGCAGCTTGAGGGCATGATCCTTGAGGGCACGCTGAAGGCGGGTGAGCGCTTGCCGGCTGAGCGTGCGTTAGCCGAGCAATTTGGCGTATCGCGTCCTTCGTTGCGCGAAGCCATTCAAAAGCTGACGGCCAAGGGGTTGCTGGTCAGTCGTCAGGGTGGCGGCAATTACGTGGTGGAGTCGCTGGGCACAACATTCAGCGATCCATTGCTGCTTCTGCTGGAGAGTAATCCGGAGGCTCAGCGCGATCTGTTGGAGTTCCGGCATACCCTGGAAGCGTCTTGTGCCTATTACGCCGCATTGCGTGCCACGGATGTCGATCGCGAGCGCCTGACTGCGGCTTTCGATGAATTGCAGGACTGCTATTCGCGGCAAGACGAAGTGAGCCGGGCGGAAGAAGGGGCGGCAGACGCGAAATTTCATCTGGCGATTGCCGAGGCCAGTCACAACGCAGTGTTGCTGCACACCATTCGTGGGCTTTTCGATTTGCTCAAGCGCAATGTGGTGACCAACATTGGTGGCATGTACAAACAGCGCACTGAAACCCGCGACATGTTGATCACGCAGCATCGAGAGTTGTATCAGGCGATCATCGAAGGGCGAGCGGAGCAGGCGCGGGAAGTTTCCAGTCGGCACATTTTGTATGTGCAGGAAGTACTGGAGGAGGTGCGTCAGGAAGTGCAGCGCGTGGCTCGAGCGGAACGACGCAAGGGGATGTAAAGGGTTTCAAACGCAAAAGATCGCAGCGTTCGGTAGCTTCTGTAGGAGCTGCCGAAGGCTACGATCTTTTCGCTGGTGCCAGAAATTCAGGCTGGAAAATTAATCTTCCTTGCCCTTGTTCCGCACAGCGCGCTGCAACTCACGCCCGGCGTCGCGTTCGCGCTCGGTATCACGCTTGTCGTATTCCTTCTTACCCTTGCCCAGAGCGATTTCGCACTTGACCATGTGCTTGCTCCAGTACCAGGAAAGGCATACGCAAGCGTAACCCTTTTGCTGCACGGCGGCAGCGAGCTTTTCGAGCTCGCGCCGGTTGAGCAGCAATTTTCGAGTACGAACCGGGTCAGCGATGACGTGGGTGCTGGCGGTCGTCAATGGCGTGATGTGACTGCCGAGCAGCCAGGCTTCGCCATCCTTGAGCAGCACGTAACTGTCGACCAGTTGCAGCTTGCTTGCCCGCAAACTTTTTACTTCCCAGCCGGCCAGGACCAGACCAGCCTCGAACCGATGCTCGATGAAGTAATCGTGTCGCGCCTTTTTATTTTGCGCGATGGTCCCTGTTGGGTGTTTCTTCTGTTTAGCCATAGGGGCGGCATTATAGGGAGTTGCACGCGAGTCGGCTACGGGGTTGCTGCATGCTTGAGCACGTTGATTGAATCCCGGACAATGCGCGCTCTTTTTTGAACGCTCGGGCGTGTTATCGATGTCGACAGACAAGGTTTCTGTCCACGGCAGTTGGGCTAGTCGATGGGTATTCATACTCGCCGCGACCGGTTCGGCTGTGGGGTTGGGTAGTATCTGGAAATTCCCTTACATGGTCGGCGTCTACGGCGGCGGCGCTTTTGTCCTTATGTTCCTGGCCTGTATCGCGCTGATCGGTGTGCCGGTGATGCTCGCGGAAACCCTGATTGGCCGGCGCGCTCGCCAGAGCCCGGCCAACGCCTTGAAGGCGCTGGCGCTGGAGGTTGGGCATTCGGCCAAATGGTCCTGGGGAGCATTCGCCGGGATGATCACGGCGTTGCTGATCCTGTCTTTCTATAGTGTCGTCGGCGGCTGGTCGCTGGATTACATCATCGACATGGGGCGTGGCGACTTTAAGGGCGCAACAGCCGATCAGGTGGGGGCTTACTTTGGCAATGTGATCGCTGATCCATGGCGGCTGACACTTTGGCACACGATTTTCATGCTGTTGTCGGCGGTGGTGATTGCCAAGGGTGTGGTCGCCGGGCTTGAACGCAGCTTGCGAATCATGATGCCTTTGCTTTTTGTGATGATCCTGGTGCTACTGGGCTACAGCATGACTACCGGGCATTTCATGGAAGGCGTGCACTTCATGTTCGATTTCCATCCGGAAAAGGTCATGGATGGCTTGCTGCCAGCGATGGGGCACGCTTTCTTTTCCCTCAGTGTCGGCGTCGGTTCGATCATGATCTACGGTGCCTACATGCCGAAGAACTCGTCGATATCCGGCACTGTTGTCGGCGTGGCCTTGCTCGATACTTTCGTATCGCTGGTTGCTGGTCTGGCGCTGTTTCCGATTGTGTTTGCAGCGGGCCTTAACCCGAGCGAGGGTCCTGGCCTGATGTTCGTCAGTCTGCCGTTTGCCTTCGGTAACGTAGCGCTCGGCCAATTGATGGGCGTAGTGTTCTTCGTGCTGGTGGCGGTGGCGGCCTGGAGCTCGGCGATTTCCTTGCTTGAGCCGATGGTGGCTTATCTGGTCGAGCGAACGAAAGTCAGTCGTGCCTGGGTGACGTTCTGGCTGGCATTTACTTGTTGGTTTTTCGGTTTGGGTACTGTGTTTTCCTTCAATATCTGGAAGGAGGCCAAGTTTTTCGTGAACGAAGGCGGCCTGTTCCACCTCTACCAATGGGGGGCGGCGGGTGGCCTCGACTTCTTCGGTGTGATTGATTTCTTAACTTCGCGGATCATGTTGCCACTCGGTGGTTTGTGTTTCGTGGTGTTTGCGGGCTGGGTGATGGGCCGGGAAGCGGTGCGCGACGAATTGTCGATCCGCAACCCTGCATTGTTTGCTCTGTCCTTGTTCTTGATGCGCTATGTGGCGCCCTTCGGCATCCTCGTAGTGTTTGCCGCCCAGCTGTGGAAATGACGCTTACATGACGACACATATTTCACGTTCAGCTTTGCTGCCATATCCGGCGCAAGCACTTTATGACCTGGTCAACGACGTGGCGCGTTATCCGGAATTCCTGCCGTGGTGCTCAACGGCCGAAGTCCTGGAGAGTTCTCCCGAGCATATGCGCGCCAGTGTTGGAGTGGCCAAGGGCGGGCTCAGTCAGCATTTCGTGACGCGCAATACCTTGGTGCCTGGTCAGTCGATTGAAATGAACCTTGAAGAGGGGCCATTTACTCAACTGCACGGCGTCTGGGCATTCAAGCCATTGGGTGAGAAGGCCTGCAAGATCAGCCTGGAGCTGTCGTTTGATTATGCCGGCCCGATTATTCGCGCAACCCTGGGGCCGTTGTTCAATCAGGCGGCCAATACGCTGGTAGATGCTTTCTGCCAACGGGCCAAGCAAATATATGGTTGAAGCAAATATCGAGGTCGAAGTGGTGTATGGCGCTGTCGATCGTCAGGTTCTGATGCCGATAATCGTTGAGGCGGGGACGACGGTTCGCGCCGCATTGTTGAAGTCCGGGATCGGCCAGGTGTTTGCGGAGCTGAATCTGAGCGAATGTCCGGTTGGAATCTTTGGCAAGGTAATCACCGATGCCGACACTCGCGTGGTTCAGTCGGGAGATCGATTAGAGATTTACCGGCCACTGCTTGCCGACCCGAAGGAAGTTCGACGGCTTCGGGCCGCCAAGGCAGCTGAGGCCAAAGCCAGGAATCAGTGAGCGGCAAAAGCTATTGGCAATAAAAAAACCCGGCGTGCCGGGTTTTTTATTGCGTCGCAAATTATTGCGGCGATGTGTCCAGTGGTTCTGGAGTCGGGACTGGAACGGTTTCTACACCGTCGACGTCCTTTTGAATCTGATCCAGCAACGAACCCGGCTTCACCGGTTTTTCCGGTTTTGGCTTCTCGACGTTCTCTGCCGGTGCAGTGACGGTTGTGCCGCTGTCTTTGCCGAGAATCGCTTCGTCACGGCTCACGCCTGGCATGAAATCACCAGAGAGGCTGACAAGCTGGTCATTTGGGTTGAAGATGACGCTAATGCGTTCCTGTTGGCGTTCACCGCCCCCTGGTTGCAGGCTGTACAGGTAATCCCAGCGATCGGCATGGAACGTGTCAGTCAGCAGAGGGTTGCCCATGATAAACCGTACTTGTTTTCGGGTCATTCCCGGACGTAACTGGTCTATCATGTCCTGCGTGACGACATTGCCCTGCTGGATGTCGATTTTGTAAACCCCGGGGAATGAACAACCGGCGAGTGCGAGCAGTCCCACAAAGGTGAAACTGGTTAGCAAGAGCT
>NZ_JBOIBY010000374.1:0-3550 GCF_050739655.1 Pseudomonas sp.
TGCGCGATGGATGCTGCCAGGTCAAGCCGACTGCGAGGCTTTTTCTATCAGGATCAATGCCTTTACCCTGATACACGTCAAATAGCCTGAGGTCTGTCAGCCATTCGCCTGCATTTTCACGGATTACGTCCAGTACAGCCGAGGCTGCCACGTCTTTGTGCGCAATCAGTGCAAGGTCACGACGCACTTCAGGAAAGCGCGACAACTCGTGGAATTTAGGCATTTTGCCCGACGCCACTTCAGCCAGAACCAGCTCGAAAACAAATACCGGACGATCCAGACCCAGGGTTTTCGACAGTTCAGGGTGAATAGCGCCGATGAAGCCAACCAGACGACCCTCACGTTCGATGCGCGCGGTTTGACCCGGGTGCAATGCTGGGTGTTTGCCTGGCACGAAGGTGAACGCATCCAGAGCACCGGCGAAGCCGAGCACTGCTTCCACGTCAGCCTTGACGTCGAAGAAGTCCACGGTGTCGCGGCCTTGCGCCCAGCCTTCTGGCAGACGGCTACCGCAAACAACGCCAGCTAGCATCGGCTCTTGTTTCAAGCCTTCGAGTTGGCCCACGAAACGCAGACCGCTTTCGAACAGACGCACGCGATCCTGTTGACGGTTCAGGTTGTGCTGAAGCGCCTTGACCAGGCCTGGCCACAGCGACGAACGCATGGCAGCCATGTCGTTGGAAATCGGGTTGGCCAACAGCAACGGTTCAACACCCGGATTGAACAGCTCGAACTGTTTCGGATCGATAAAGCTGTAGGTGATCGCTTCCTGATAACCACGGGCGACCAGCAGGCGACGCAGTTCAGGCAGGTCGCTACGGGCTTCGGCCTTGGCTTGCGGGGCCAGACGCGCTTGCGGGTAACGAACCGGCAGACGGTTGTAACCGTACAAACGCGCCAGTTCTTCGATCAGGTCGACTTCCAGGCTGATATCGAAGCGATGGCTTGGCACTTCTACACGCCACTGCCCTGCCCCGTCAGCAGTGATCGTCAGACCCAAACCGCTGAGCAGGCGCTCGACTTCCGCCGAGTCCATTTCCATGCCCAGCATCTGGGTGATACGTTGAGCACGCAGGGTAATCGGCGCGATCGACGGCAGGTGCTGTTCGCTCACGGTTTCGATGATGGGGCCGGCTTCGCCACCAGTGATTTCCAGCAGCAGGCCAGTGGCGCGCTCCATGGCTTCACGGGCAAGCTGCCAATCCACGCCACGCTCGTAACGGTGGGATGCATCGGTGTGCAGGCCATAAGAACGAGCCTTGCCAGCGACAGCGATCTGATCGAAGAACGCGCTTTCCAGGAAGATATCGCGAGTGGTCGCGGTGTTGACGCCGCTATGCTCGCCACCCATGACGCCGGCAATGGCCAGGGCGCGGGTGTGGTCGGCGATCACCAGCGTATCGCTACGCAGGCTGACTTCCTGACCATCGAGCAGCACCAGCTTCTCACCCTCTTCAGCCATACGCACGCGGATGCCGCCATTGATCTCGGCGAGATCGAAAGCGTGCAGCGGCTGGCCCAGTTCGAGCATCACGTAGTTGGTAATGTCGACGGCAGCATCGATGCTGCGCACGTCGGCACGACGCAGACGCTCGACCATCCAAAGCGGCGTTGGCTTGGACAGGTCAACGTTGCGGATTACACGCCCCAGGTAACGCGGGCAAGCAGCTGGGGCCAATACCTCAACCGAACGCACTTCATCGTGAACCGCTGGAACACCGGCGACCACAGGACGAGTGACCTGGACGGCATACAGCGCGCCGACTTCACGGGCCAGACCGGCCAGAGACAGGCAATCACCGCGGTTCGGCGTCAGATCGACTTCAATGCTGGCGTCTTCCAGGTTCAGGTACTCACGAATGTCCTGACCCACCGGCGCATCGGCCGGCAGTTCCATCAGGCCGTCGTTGCCTTCTCCCACTTGCAGCTCAGCTTGCGAGCACAGCATGCCGTTGGACTCGACACCTCGCAGCTTGGCTTTCTTGATCTTGAAATCGCCTGGCAGCTCGGCACCGATGGTGGCGAACGGAATCTTCAGGCCCGGACGCACATTTGGCGCACCGCATACGACCTGGAAGGTTTCCGAACCATTGCTGACCTGGCAAACGCGCAGCTTGTCGGCATCCGGGTGCTGTTCGGTGCTCAGCACCTCGCCCACAATCACGCCACTGAAAACACCGGCGGCCGGCGTAACGCTATCGACCTCAAGACCGGCCATCGACAGACGAGCAACCAGCTCGTCGCGACTTACCTGCGGGCTTACCCAGCCACGCAGCCATTGTTCACTGAATTTCATCCTGCTCTCCTAAGAATTCGTTACGACTAGCGAAATTGCGCAAGGAACCGCAAGTCGTTGTCGAAGAACAGACGCAAGTCGTTCACGCCGTAACGCAGCATGGCCAGACGCTCAACGCCCATGCCGAAGGCAAAGCCCGAAAATTCTTCCGGGTCGATCCCGGACATGCGCAGCACGTTCGGATGAACCATGCCGCAGCCCATGACTTCCAGCCAGCCAGTCTGCTTGCAGACGCGGCAGCCTTTACCGCTGCACATCACGCATTCCATGTCGACTTCGGCGGATGGCTCGGTGAACGGGAAGTACGAAGGACGGAAACGCACGGCCAGTTCTTTTTCGAAGAACACGCGCAGGAATTCTTCGATGGTCCCTTTCAGGTCGGCGAAGTTGATGTCGCGATCGACCAGCAGGCCTTCGACCTGGTGGAACATCGGCGAGTGGGTGATATCCGAGTCGCTACGGTACACACGGCCTGGGCAGACGATGCGGATCGGCGGCTGTTTCGACTCCATGGTGCGGACCTGTACCGGCGAGGTATGGGTGCGCAGCAACATGTTGGCGTTGAAATAGAAGGTGTCATGCATCGACCGGGCCGGGTGATGGCCTGGGATGTTGAGCGCCTCGAAGTTGTGGTAATCGTCTTCGACCTCAGGACCTTCGGCGATGCCGTAGCCGATGTGGGTGAAGAATTGTTCGATACGTTCCAGAGTACGGGTAACCGGATGCAGACCACCGGAGGTCTGACCGCGGCCCGGCAGGGTCACGTCAATGGACTCGGCGGACAGTTTGGCGGCCAGGTCAGCCTCTTCAAACAACGCCTTGCGCGCATTGAGAACGTCTGTAACACGCTCCTTGGCAACGTTGATCAGCGCACCGACTTGCGGACGCTCTTCTGCCGGCAAATTCCCCAGGGTCTTCATCACCTGAGTCAATTCACCTTTTTTGCCAAGGTAGTGAACCCGGATTTGCTCCAGGGCATTGATATCTTCAGCGCTTTGCACAGCCTCTAGTGCTTGAGAGACGAGCGCATCCAGGTTTTCCATGTACAGACTCCAGATACAAAATAGGGGAAGAGCTTGAAGGCTCTTCCCCTATTTATGACGTTTAACACCTGGCCCCACAGAGGTGAGGCCGGGTGACTGTCGGGGGTACTTAAGCCAAGGTGGCTTTAGCTTTCTCGACAATCGCAGCAAACGCCGCTTTTTCGTTCACTGCCAGATCAGCCAGAACCTTACGGTCGATCTCGATGGACGC
>NZ_JBOIBY010000375.1:0-3075 GCF_050739655.1 Pseudomonas sp.
TCCTTGGCCAGCGCGGAACCGGCAGCTACACACAAAGCCAATGCAGAAAGGGTGAGAAATGCTTTTTTCATTATTTTTTTCCCAAGGACCATCGAAAGCGCTTGTGCCGCAAGAGCGCGTGTACTGCGTGGCAAAAATGTCTTATGCACACGCAAATACTTGTACAGACAAGCATATGCAATCACCCGGCCAATTCGCGGTTCGGGCGTTTAAGAAAACGTACGCAGCGCTCTGGGACGGGGTTTTCAGGCAGGTTGACGCAGGGGGGAGGTGGCCTGCGAGGTTGTTACCAAAGCAGGTTTTTGCTCCCGGATGGGGTATGCGGTAACAAAGTGTGAGATCAGGGGGGCCGACTTTCCCGGCTCAATCCTTGATGCACCAACAGCAGATGGTGATGAATCAAACACAACGATATGTCTGGTTAAAGACCTGCAACGAGTCAAGACGATCTGCACTGAACGCAATACGTTCAGAAGCCACGAGCGTGGAATCAACGGCAACACTGTCTCCACTCCCAACGCACACCGCGCCGGGTTGCTGACTAGCGTTCCTCACCACACTATTGGAAGCCTTGATCATGAAAACCTTGAGTATCGAGAACTGCAGAACCAACAACGCACAAAACCATTCAACGCTCGGAATCAAAACCATGGCGCTTGGCACCTACGGTGCTTACTTTGCGCTCGCGGTCATTTACTTCTGGTTCGGCGGGATGAAGTTCACACACTACGAAGCCGTCGGGCTGGTTCCACTGGTGAGCAACAGCCCTTTCCTGGGGTGGGTTTATGACATTTTCAGTGTCGATACCTTCTCCAGTCTGCTCGGCGTTCTGGAGGTCTCGATCGGTGTTCTGATTGCAGGTCGCTTGCTGTCACCCAAGCTTTCATTGATCGGTGGTGCACTGTCTGCCGGACTGTTCTTCACGACCTTGAGCTTCATGTTCTCGACTCCCGGCGTGATTGAACCCGGCCTCGGTTTTCCAGCCATTACAGTTGCGCCGGGCCAGTTTCTTCTTAAAGACATCGGGTTGCTTGCCGCTTCGATATTCGTGGCCGGCCATTCTCTGACTGAGCTGGAAAGCCGTTAAACCGATGATCGACCTCCCGGGATGGCCTGAAGCAGTTCGATAGTTTCAGGCCATTGCCCCATCATCTTCTCCTGCCAGATCTTTCATCCAGTCCCGAGGGCTGTAACCCGTCTTGCGTCGAAACGCGCGTGCAAGTGCCGAAGGACTTTCATAGCCGACCTCGGCGGCGATCAGCGTAATCGACCGTCCTTCACGCAGACGCTTCTGCGCCAGACTGATACGCCAACTCAACAGATAATCGGCAGGCGTCTGCCCGATAATAGTCCGGAAGTGCACTGCGTAGGCCGCGCGAGACATGTTCGACTCGCTCGCAAGTTCTGCAATCGACCAGGCACGATGAGGTGCGTTGTGAATCTGCACCAGAGAGCGCGCCAGCCGTGAATCGGCCAGTCCAGCCATCATTCCGGTACGCAACTGTTGATGATCGAGCAGATGCCGAAACAACAGAATGATGAGCAGTTCAAACAAGCGATCCAGCGCTGCTTCCCTGCCACAATGCGCGCCCGCCGCCTCGCCGAACATCCATTTCAGCGTATCGGCCAGCATTGGCAGCTCATCCAGGGACAACACCAGACAATCGGGTAACGAAGCCGACAACGGATTATCGATCCCGCCCCCGAACTCCATTGACGCACACAACAGTTGAGCGCCCTCGGACTCACCGGCCAACAGTTGATGCCGGCTGGGGCGTGGCATGAAAATCAGGCTGGGCCGGGTCAGTAGCAAGCCCTTGCGATCGGGCCCCAGCAAAGTGACGCTACCAGCCTGCAGCAGGTGGATATAACCACGTCGTTCAGCGCCATCGTAGGACGCCAGGCCGCACAGTTTGCCATTGTAAAACAGGTTTGCGCGCACGCCGAACTGCGACAACAACGTAGACAAGCGATCCATGGGCGATCTCTTGGCGAGATATAGACGCCTGGATCATATCATCGACAGCTTGCGGTCCGACGTGGCTCAAATGCTGTACTTCTTGACTGGCCACTATCGGTGCATCTGCGCCTGAAGCAACGGGCCGCCATGGGTCGGTTTCTTCCCGTCACGGTAGGCAGAAGCCGGTCATGTGAAGTCATTGGTAGTTGCCACGTAACCAGCATAAAAAGGGACAGACCACGATTCCAGGTAAATGCCGAGCCGTCGTGATCTGTTCCCTGTTTCCGCGCGGCCGTTTTCTATATCTGGCACAACTACCCTGATATCGGTGGGCCTATACTTCAACGATCGGCACACTCGATGTGGCATGCAGTCGTGTTTGATGTATGGGAGACGCGTCGAGCGATCGTTCACGCAGGCCACGGCCTGCCTTCGTCGTAGGGAGGAAAATATTCATGGCGCGTAAATACATCGACTGCCGCGAGTTTCCGAGCGATTCCCACTGCTCAATCGCACTGTCCGCAGACTCTGAAAATGAACTGCTTGAGGCCGCAGCGCAGCATGCGGTCAGTGTTCACAAGCACACCGACTCACCAGAACTGCGTGCTCAACTGAAGACGATGTTTCACGACGGAACCCCGCCTGTTGAAGCACCGCGTCCTGCTTAGCACCCAGGGGTTTCAGAGGAGTGATTGTCATCGATAAGCACCTACGAGGCTCATTTCGATGAGTTCCGCAGGCCTGAGGGTAGTTTTTTATGCCTGGCACAATCTGAATGACGAAGGAGATCCCCAAGGAACTGCCGATGGCTGCTCCTTGGGGGTACTTTGGAGAGCTTGTTTAATGTGGCTGCGTGTTCATACAAGCTACGCTCAAGCTGATTCGACAGACTGCTATCGGCCGAGAGTGTGTAAAAACGCTAAATCGGGTTTTCTATATCGACGCCAGGAGACCGTGCTCACGTTTCGCAAACTGTTCAAGGTCTCGACGTTTTCTGCAACAGTTAAAACGGCTCAGCAGCCTATTATAGTCCTTTGGCCGGGGTGTAAAAGACCGGTTTTTACGCCGTTAACGCTTTCATCAAGCCAGTGGTGCCGATGATGCTCATAACCCTT
>NZ_JBOIBY010000376.1:0-4604 GCF_050739655.1 Pseudomonas sp.
CTTTGCAATTCACCCACGGTGCCGCGCACAAGGTGAAGAGCCTGGTCGATGAAGAGGGGAATGATCGCTTGAAGCTGCGCGTATTCGTTACGGGCGGCGGTTGTTCAGGTTTTCAGTACGGCTTCACCTTCGATGAAGAAGTGGCCGATGACGACACCATCGTTGAACGCGAAGGTGTAAGTCTGGTTGTCGATCCCATGAGCTTCCAATACCTGGCAGGTGCCGAGGTGGATTATCAGGAAGGTCTGGAAGGTTCGCGTTTCGTCATCAAGAACCCGAATGCGACTACCACCTGTGGTTGTGGCTCTTCGTTCTCGATCTGATCAGCGCCCCAGCATCACCAAGCGCCGCATGGCCTCAAGCTCTGCGGCGTTTTGCTGTCCGGCGTTCATGCAGGGTAGATGGCGCCTAATACACGTAAGCCGCGGGCGCCGGTAACGCTAGGGCGATTGGCTGCGATGCCTTCGAGGCAACAGTGCGCGAGCCAGGCAAATGCCATTGCTTCGACCCAATCCGGGTCGACTCCGTATTCGGAAGTGCTGCTGACTTTCGCCTTGGGCAGCAGGCTGGCAAGGCGATTCATCAGCGTAGAGTTGTGCGCGCCGCCGCCGCATACGAGTACTTCTTGCGTGTCGTTCTGGGCACTTTGCAGTGATTCGATGATGGTCTGGGCGG
The DNA here is from genome assembly GCF_050739655.1 of Pseudomonas sp. GTDB lineage: Bacteria > Pseudomonadota > Gammaproteobacteria > Pseudomonadales > Pseudomonadaceae > Aquipseudomonas. The sequence continues at coordinate 676 of NZ_JBOIBY010000376.1, forward strand.
TCAACTCAAGTAGCGTTGCCTGAACGTCTTCGGCTGCGAAGGCTGGCAACTGCACCAGATGTTGTTTCAACCAAGGCAGGTTGAATACTTCCCGGCCAGTGCTCTTCGGACCCTTGGTCATGAAGAAGGGGTCGCTGAGCAATGCTTTCAAGAGCGTCGGTTCGACCTTGCCGCTGGCGGCCCACTCGCCGTTGCGGTCATAGTTTTCACCGCGTTGGTGATGTATCCAGGCATCCAGCAACACGTTCCCCGGGCCGCAGTCGAAACCGGCGACGGGCTTGCCTGGTTCAATCAGGCTGAGGTTGCTGAAACCTCCGATGTTCAATACTGCCCGATTGCCGATCCGCTCTTCAAAAAGGGCTTCGTGAAAGGCTGGAACCAGTGGAGCGCCTTGTCCGCCAGCGGCGACATCACGGCTGCGGAAGTCACTGACCACGGTGATGTTCGTGAGCTCGGTGAGCAGTGCAGGGTTGCCGATCTGCACTGTGAAGCCGCGTGCAGGTTCATGGCGAATAGTCTGGCCATGGCTGCCTATCGCGCGAATGTCGTAAGGGGTGAGGTTCTGCTGAGCCAGAAGGGTGTTAATGCCCTGTGCCGCGAGTTTTACCCAGTTCTGTTGGGCGATGGCAGAGCGGGCAATCTCGTCCGGGCCGCTGGCGCACAGGCCAAGCAGCTCGGCGCGCAGGAGTTCGGGCATGGGGGTGTAGTGCGTGGCGATCAGCCTGATCGCCGGGGCTTGCTCGATCAGCGCTATGTCCAGGCCATCAAGGCTGGTCCCGGACATCACACCTAAATAGAGTGCCATGGCTTAGCGCTTGGCCGAGGCCAGCTGGGTGGACTTTTCCTGGTCCATACGCGCCATCAGCGGTTGGCTCTGCGCGAGGAAACGCGCACGCTCGGCTTTGGAAATCGGATCAGCCATCGCGACTTTCTGGCCCAGTGGGTCGACGTGTACGCCGTTCACCTGGAACTCATAGTGCAAGTGAGGGCCAGTGGAAAGGCCAGTGGTGCCGATGTAACCGATTACCTGGCCCTGTTTGACCGAGCCGCCAGTTTTGATGCCTTTGGCGAACCCTTGCATGTGGCCGTACAGCGTACGGTAAGTGTTGCCGTGCTGAATAATGACGGTATTGCCGTAACCGCCACGACGACCCGCCAGCAACACTTTGCCATCCCCGGCTGCCTTGATAGGCGTACCGCGCGGTGCTGCGTAATCAACGCCTTTGTGGGCTCGGATCTTGTTGAGGATCGGGTGTTTGCGGCCCATGGAAAACTTGGAACTGATGCGGGCGAAGTCAACCGGGGTCCGGATGAATGCCTTGCGCATGCTGTTGCCATCAGCAGTGTAATAGCTGCTGTTGCCTTGCTTGTTGGTGTAACGAACGGCGGTGTAGGTCTTGCCACGGTTGGTAAAGCGCGCGGACAGGATCGGGCCATTGCCGACTGCTTTGCCGTTGACCACTTTTTGTTCGTAGATCACATCGAACGAATCACCCTGACGAATATCCTGGGCGAAGTCGACGTCGTAGCCAAACACGCTGGCCATGTCCATGGTCAGGCTGTGAGACAAGCCGGCGCGAGCGGCAGATTGCGACAGCGAACTGTTGATCACGCCATGAACGTAGGCAGAGCGCACGGTCGGCTTGGCAGTTACGCGATTGAATGAGTAACCCTTGTCGTTCTTGGTCAGGGTGATGGTTTCGAGGTCGCTGACCTTGCTGTGCAGATTGCTCAGTTGGCCGTCCGGACCCAGTTCGAATTCGAGTTTTTGCCCATGCTTGAGTTGGCTGAATTGCTTGGCCTGCTTGTCGCTCGCCAATACGTCATGCACCGAAGTGGTGGGAAGGCCGACCTTCGCAAAAAGCGTGGAGAGCGTATCGCCTTTGGAGACGATCACTTCCCTGTGGTTTGGCGCCTTCTTTTCTTCAGTTGCCGCCGCTACGGGGGCTGGAGCTGGTGCGGCTTCGGCTTCGGCTTTAGCGGTTTCCTGGGGTTCTTCTGTGCTGTCTTCAATCTGCGCGAAAGGAGAAGCTACCGGTTCATTTGTGGCTTGAACGGCTTCGGCGGCGTCTTGATCTTGTGTCAGTTGTTCAGCAGGGCTTTCCAGTTCAAGGCTCAGTGTTGTCTTTTTAGCTTCAACATCACTGGAAGGAAATACCAGAAGCGCCAGGCTCAGAAGGGCGGCGATGCCGCTCGCTGCGAGCAGGTGAGTCTTCGGGTAAAGCGGTGGCGCTTTAGACGATTCTTTGGTCATAAGTGATTTTTGACTTTGAAAAAGATGAATTGGAAAAGATGAATGACATGATGAAGATGAAATAACTGTATAAAATATAACCAAATCATCGCTGAAGCAAGTCTACGGACTCTCTGTCTGTGGATTGGCGTCCGTGCGCCGGGCAAACCTTGTATTTGACGTGCGTTCTTGTATGGTTGGTCCCCTTTGAATCTGAGCCTTGCGGGTCTGTTATGAAGTCGGTTGAAGAGCAGCTAGCGCTGATCAAACGTGGTGCAGAAGAACTGTTGGTCGAGTCCGAGCTGGTTGAAAAGCTCAAGCGCGGCCAGCCGCTGCGTATTAAGGCCGGCTTCGATCCGACTGCGCCGGATTTGCATCTGGGTCACACGGTGCTTATCAATAAGCTGCGCCAGTTCCAGGAGTTGGGCCACCAGGTGATCTTCCTGATTGGCGACTTCACCGGGATGATTGGTGATCCAAGCGGCAAGAGTGCCACCCGCCCTCCGCTGACTCGCGAACAGGTGCTTGAGAACGCCGAGACCTACAAAACTCAGGTTTTCAAGATTCTTGATCCAGCCAAAACCGAAGTGGCATTCAACTCCACCTGGATGGATCAGATGGGGCCGGCCGACTTCATTCGCCTGACTTCTCAATACACCGTCGCTCGCATGCTTGAGCGCGATGACTTCGACAAGCGCTACACGACCAATCAGCCGATCGCTATTCATGAGTTTCTCTATCCGCTGGTTCAGGGCTATGACTCGGTGGCCTTGCGTGCGGACGTTGAGCTGGGCGGTACCGATCAAAAGTTCAATCTTCTGATGGGGCGCGAGCTGCAGCGCGGTTACGGCCAGGAAGCTCAGTGCATTCTCACCATGCCGTTGCTGGAAGGTCTGGATGGCGTGAAGAAGATGTCCAAGTCCTTGGGCAACTACGTCGGGATCCAGGAAGCGCCGGGTGTGATGTACGGCAAGCTGGTCTCCATTCCTGACGCGCTGATGTGGCGTTACTTCGAGTTGCTCAGTTTCCGCTCCATGGATGAGATCAATGCGTTCCGCGTTGACGTGGAGGCGGGTGCCAATCCGCGCGACATCAAGATCAAACTGGCTGAAGAGATCGTAGCGCGGTTCCATGGTGAAGAGGCTGCTGCTAATGCTCACCGCGGTGCTGGTAACCGTATGAAAGAAGGCGAACTGCCGGATGACTTGCCGGAGATCGAATTGACTGCTGCCGAGGATATGCCGATCGCTGCTGTCCTTAATAAGGCTGGCCTGGTCAAGAACTCGGCTGTGGCACGAGATCTTCTCGGATCTGGTGGTGTGCGTATTGATGGTGAAGTTGTCGATCGCACCTTTATATATTCATTGGGCGCAACCCATGTCTGCCAGGCTGGGAAAAAGGCATTTGCGCGTATTACGCTCAAATCCGAATAAGTTGAGATAAAGGGTTGACGGCGAATTTTAGATCTCTATAATTCGCCCCACTTCCGGCGCAGTCGAAACGGAAAACTCCTTGGTAAACAACGAGTTACGCAGTTTTCGGCAGCAAGTTGCTTCAGGTCATCGAAGTCGAAAGGAAGTTGAAAAAGAGGTGTTGACAGCAGCGGGTAACGCTGTAGAAATCGCCTCCCGCTGACGAGAGATCGAAAGTGCAAGTGGTTGAAGTTGTTAAGGATTTCCAAGCGAAACTTTGAAAA
>NZ_JBOIBY010000377.1:0-1744 GCF_050739655.1 Pseudomonas sp.
GGCGAACCCTCGGTGGCCATGGCCAACTGGGTACGCATCATGATGGCGTCGGCAAAGCCGCGCAGCAGCATGACCATGGCGACGATGATGTACATCACGCCGATTTTCTTGTGGTCGACCGACGTCAGCCACTCGGTCCACAGGTAGGTCCACTTCTTGAAGTAGGTGATTGCAGCGAACAACGCCAGACCACCGAGCGCGATCATGGAGATGGTCACCATGACAATCGGCTCGTGGAACGGGATCGCTTCCCAACTTAATTTACCAAACATCGTTTACTCCTCTGCCCCGGCAGCTGAATGCGAGTTCATGTCCGTAGCGGCCACTTCTTTCTCTTTCTTCTCGTGGTGCACCTTAGGACCCGGTTTCATGCCTTCGTACTTGTCGACGATGGTCTGGAACAGGTTCGGCGTAACCGAGGAGTAGAGCTCGACTGGGTTGTTCTGGCTTGGCTTGGAAAGGGCTGCGTATTCAGCTTGTTCAAGCTGTTTAGGTGCCTTTTTGACTTCGCTTACCCAGGCGTCGAATTCTTCCTGAGTCGTTGCGATCGCTTTGAATTTCATGCCGGTGAAACCAGCGCCGCTGTAGTTGGCGGAGATACCGTCCATTTCAGCGTTCTCGTTGGCGATCAGGTGCAGCTTGGTCTGCATGCCCGCCATCGCGTAGATCTGGCCGCCCAGAGCAGGGATGAAGAACGAGTTCATCACGGCGTCGGAAGTGATCTTGAAGTTGACCGGGGTGTGCGCCGGGAACACGATCTTGTTGACCGTGGCGATGCCTTGTTCCGGGTAGATGAACAGCCACTTCCAGTCCAGCGCGACCACTTCGATGGTCACCGGCTTGACGTCGGATTCCAGCGGCTTGTACGGGTCAAGGGCGTGGGTCGACTTGTAGGTGACGTAACCCAGGGCAATGATGATCAGCACTGGAACAGCCCACACCGCGATCTCGATCTTGGTGGAGTGGTTCCATTTCGGGGTGTAGGTAGCGCTCGTGTTGGACGCGCGGTATTTCCAGGCGAACAGGAAGGTCATCACGATGACCGGAACCACGACCAACAGCATCAGCAGCGTTGCGGTGATGATCAGGTTTCGCTCGTCCAGACCAACCTGGCCCTTGGGATTGAGCAAGGTCATGTTGCAGCCTGACAGCAGCAATGTGCCGATCAGCGGCAATAAGCCTAGTAGTCTGGGGTACCTGTTTTTACTCATCTCACGACCTCTAAAGCAGCTTGCGCAATGCAGTTGGGTTTTGATCGCCAACACTTCACCCTGCCAAGGGTTGGCATTTTTCTTGGATTGAATAAGGGCTTGCCCGTCGAGCGTCAGAGGCGTTTCGACAAATCCTGGGCCAGCAGTGAGTTCTTATTCGAATTCGTGGTCAAAGGCCTTGTTACAGCCCAATTCCATTTGGTGCGGATAGTTGGAGGCACCGACACCTGGGCGTCGCATCAAGCCCGAAGGCCTCTCGACACCCTCGTGCCATTCATGCACCAGAGCCAGGGTGAGCAGTGCCGGGAATTCAGTGCGGGCGATTGTAGATATGTAGCGTTTTATAAACCATGTCTTATCCCGAAATAATTTTTATCCCAGCCCGCAACAATCCTGACCCAATTCTGTAAAAGTGGCGCATCTTATCGAAATTGATTCTCAACAAAAACACCAAAAAAAGTAGGCCTTCCGCCCACAGTTCAGACAGTATCGGGTTTCTCTCCGCTGCCCTTGACCTTGTCCAAGCCCCCATA
>NZ_JBOIBY010000378.1:0-19299 GCF_050739655.1 Pseudomonas sp.
GAGCCTGCTCGCGATGGTGGTCAACGATAACGTTGGCTACCTGAACCCCGCGGTGTTCCAGCGTTCATCGCGAGCAGGCTCGCTCCCACAGGGTTCAGGTTCAGGCGCAGGGTTGAATCAGCGGCGAGTCAGTGGCTGCTGTGCGAACTTAACGCCTGCCAGGCCATGGGCCATCAACGCGCGGATGTTGCCGTGATCGCTGCCTTCAGGCGTTGCAACCACTGAGCGGTAATGCTCGCCGAATGCCAGCAGCGCTTCTTCATCGCTCAAACCTTCCAGCAGTGCCAGGCCCAGCGTCTTGCACGAACCTTCGTTCTGTCCGGCAGCGTTTTCCACGCCACCATTGTTGAAGGCCTGAGGTTGGTAGTCGTAGCCCGCGGCAATGAACGCCAGGGTGTCGGCGAAGGCGTGTTCGCCACTGTTGAGGCTGGCGCGCAGGGTGTTCAAATCACTCATTGGGTTTTCCTTTGGCGAACGCCGCCTGTTGTTCGGCGTTGGCTTCTTGCTGATATTGGGCTTTCCACTCGGCGTACGGCATGCCGTAAACCACTTCGCGGGCTTCATCGAGGCTGACTTCGATCTGGCGTTCATCGGCAGCGGCCTTGTACCACTTCGACAGACAGTTGCGGCAAAAACCCGAGAGGTTCATCAGGTCGATGTTCTGTACATCCTTGCGGCTGTCCAGGTGCGCTACGAGCCGGCGGAAGGCAGCCGCTTCGAGTTCCAGGCGTTGTTGATCGTTCATGGTCTGTCTCTGGGACGCTATGCGTAAAGTAGTTTAAAGGGACGGTTGTAAAAGTGCGGGATCGGCGTCGGTATGGATATTCACCGAATATCGATCAATCACTAACGATTCCTTTCTTGATGTGACGTCCGCCATTGATGACGACGCTGGTTCCAGTGCTGTAGTCGGTGTTGAGTAAAAACAAAACGGCATCGATCAACGGTTGTGCGCCGGGTTCGAATTCGAGAAGGGCTTTCTTCAAGGTTCGTTGGGAGTATTCCTGCGTGCTGTTTTCCTTGAGGATCAGCAAGCCGGGAAGGATGGCGTTGACCCTGATCGTGGGTGCGTACTTCTCTGCAAAAGACAACACCATGTTTTGCAGTGCCGATTTGGTGGCCGCGTATCCAATGTGGCTTTTGCTGCCCCGGGATGAGGTTTCGTCGCAGATATGGATGATGTCGGATCTTTCCAGTCGCTGCAGATGCTCGGCCAGTTCAAGATTCAAGTGATAGGGCGCTTCGACATGGAGTTTGAACATGGTGTTCAGATTCTCCAGACCATCGTCAAGCCATAACGAGGCGTTGTGGATCACGGCACGCAAGCTGTCAAAGTTGCTTTTGATATAGGCGATCAACGCTTCGCGATCGCTCTGAAGTTCCAGGTCTGCCTGGAAGGGCAACATGTTTGGGTGGGGTGTTTCAAGATTGCTGGAGCGGCTGACGCATATAACGGTGTTGCCGGCCTCTGCCAGTGTGGTGGCAAGTTGGAGGCCGACGCGTTTGCTGGTACCGGTAACAAGTATTGGACTATTCATAGATGTACGATCAGCTTCAGTAGGTCTATGCACGGGCTATTGCATGCAGCATAACTGAAGTCTTCTCGCCAGCGGCTACCTTCTCCCGCCCGCAGTGATCCGGGCAGGAGCATTGCCAGAAGCCGGGGTAGTGGCCTGAACCTTGGACAGGCGAGGATTGTTCCTGTTTTATCTAGCGGTTTTTAGGCAGCGTCATCCGCTAGTGGGTTGAATGGTGATGGGGCATGAGGAGTAGAATAGGATCCAAACAACACATGGAAATGGAACTCCAGATGCCTGTCCTTACTGACGTTGCTACTGGTGTGTCGGATTCGCTCTCCCTTGAACAAGCAGAGCTCTTTCCTATTCGTGAGGTCGCGCGCCTGACCGGCGTCAACCCGGTCACCCTTCGTGCCTGGGAGCGACGATACGGTTTGATCGTGCCGACGCGCACCGAAAGCGGGCATCGTCTGTATTCGATGGCTGATGTTGGGCGTGTGCGCAGCATCCTCGACTGGATCGAGCGTGGCGTAGCCGTCAGCAAGATCGGCAAGATACTGGCCAAGGCAGCGCCGCTTCAGGCGTTGTCACACATCATCCCCAATGACCTCGTACAGGCCGACTATGCGCAATGGCAGCAACAGGTCGGTGCGGCGGTGAGTGCTTTTGACGATATTCAGCTGGATCAGGTCTACGGACAGATTTTTTCCAGTTACTCCCAGTCAGTAGTGTTTCAGGACATCCTTCTTCCGCTCTGGAAGCAACTGTTGCAGCGCCAGGACACGTTTGGACGGACCAGCGAGTGGCAGTTCTTCGACGGCTTCTTGCGCGCGAGGGTTTTACAGCGCCTGCTGCTGATCCGCGGAAAACAACCAAGGCGAGTCATCGTCAGTGCTTTGGCGGGTCAATGCCGGGAGCTTGAGTTGCTGATTGCTGCATTGTTCCTGAGCAACGAGCAGACAGGCGTGCGCATACTGACCATTGGCCAGCCGTTCGATGAATTGACGTTGGTTTGCGAACGAATCAAGCCTGTGGCGCTGGTGCTTTTTTCCAACCACGTACCGGCTCCCGAACTGCCGCGGCGATTGAACCGATTGGCGATGAGCCTGGATTGTCCCGTGCTGTTGGCCGGCGATGCGTCGGATCTGGCGCAGGAAAGCCTGGCCGGATCGTCGATCGGATGTTTGGGTAACGAGGGAACGGTAATGCGCCAGCGCCTGAAACAATTCCTGGCGGGCGGACTGGATACCTGAAATTCAGAGGTACAAAGCGGGAGTCAGAGATGCATAGCGGGATGGGTCAACCGATGCTGCTGCAGGATGTACTGGCGCAGGCGCTCGGTTTCGTCCTTGTCATCCTGGCTCAACTGATAGGCGTAGAAGCCTTGCTCGGTTTCTTTCTCGAAGGTGCCACGCAAAGCGATTCGCTCATAGCCTGAGGGGCTGAACCACAGGGCAAAATGCTTCGGCGGTTTGGTCTTGTTGCGAACTTCCAGTAATACACCCTTGAACGACACTTCATGCACCCACATTGTGCCGGGCTGCCCTTTGGCATTTTCCAGCGCTACCGGTTCGTCCAGGACCAGTCGCCAAGGTCGCACCAGAGGGCCGTCTTCATAAATGCTGGGGACGCCCAGACGCAAATGCATCGCATGAAATTCGTCTTCCACCAGGTGCAGGGGGAAGGTCATTTGCTGGTTTTCGAAATTGGCTTGAATGGTGACCTGCTCATGTGCGGCAAGGCGCGTGAGCAGGTCACGGATCTGCGATCCACCGTTGACGAGCAGACTCGACGTCGCATCCCGCACATTGAGTTGCGGGTTGTGTTGCATGGTCTGGATGAAATCCAGCTCATCCTGTGTCAGGAGCGCGTCGCGTTGCATAACAAACTCGAAAGATTAAGTTACAGAGCCAATGGTGATTGTAGTTAATGACAATTAATTCACAGATTTGTTTGCGCCGTTCGTCGCCTTGAGCGCGGCAAGCTCAGCCTGAAGTTCCGCCAACTGCGCTTCAAGCTGCACAACCCGCTGCTGCGCCTTCACCTGTACCGTCACGTCTTTCTGGACGCCGATGAAATAAACCTGACCGTCATTCGGATTTTTCACTGTGGAAAGAGACAGCTCGTTCCAGAACGGGGTGCCGTCCTTGCGATAGTTCCGGAGGATTTCCCGGCAGGAGCCTTCCTCGCTCAACGCTTTGCGGATCAGCCCAAGGGCTTGTTGATCGCGGTCTCCGGACTGAAGAAAACGGCAGTCCTGGTAGAGGATTTCTTCGCTGGTGTAACCAGTGAGGCGTTCAAATGCCGGGTTGACGTAAATCAGGATCTTGTCTTGATCGCCTTCCTTCTCGGCAATCACGATGCCGTCGTTGGAGGCATTGATAGCCAGCTGCAGCAGTTTTGCGTTGATCATCGGTAAAACCCTTCCTTGTTGGTTGTCTGCGGCATTCTAAAAGAACAAAGAAGACTGTGCTGTTAATATCCCGGTCTTTCACTCAGGTTCAGGATCAGATTGATGAAAGTCGCCATCATTTCCGGCTCGGTGTACGGCACGGCTGAAGAGGTCGCCCGTCACGCCGCGAACATATTGAAAACCGCCGGTTTCGACACCTTGCATAACTCCCGAGCAAGCCTTGCTGATATTCAAGCCTTCGAGCCCCAAGCCTTCCTGGCCGTGACCTCAACCACCGGCATGGGCGAATTGCCGGACAATCTGCAGCCGCTGTATTTCTCGATTCGCGACCAATTGCCTGTTGCCTGGCGTGGCTTGCCCGGCGCCGTGATCGGACTGGGTGATGCAAGCTACGGCGATACCTTTTGCGGCGGTGGCGAATTGATGCGCGAGTTGTTCGGTGAGTTGGGGCTTCGCGAAGTCCTGCCGATGCTGCGTCTGGACGCCAGTGAAAGTGTGACACCGGAAACGGATGCCGAGCCGTGGCTGGCCGAACTGGCCGAAGCTCTGCGCGGTTGAGGGAATGGCTCAACGCCTGATTTCAACCTGCGTCACGGTTCTGACGAGGCGGCTGAATGCGCACGCCTCGCATCCTTGGCGGCGGTCCTTTGACAGGGATCCAAACTCTTTGCATCACTGACTCGTTCGGCCATCAAGCTGGCTGCCAATGCAACTACGGGAACCTTGGAGGCTGACTAGACTCGGTAGTCATTGGAAACACTCCATAATAAAAACCGAGGTTCCTTGCCGTGAGCGTAGCCCCTTTCCAATCGCCACACAGTGTCAAAGACCTGGTCAGCCCTGCCGAATGGCAGACCCGTGTCGACCTTGCAGCCTGCTACCGCCTGGTAGCCCAACACGGCTGGGATGATCTGATCTTCACCCACATCTCCGCCAAAGTGCCTGGCACTGAAGACTTCCTGATCAACCCGTACGGGCTGATGTTTCATGAGATCACCGCCTCGAGCCTGGTCAAGGTCGATCAGGCCGGTAACAAACTGATGGACAGCCCCTACGAGATCAATCCGGCCGGATACACCATCCACAGTGCCGTGCATGAAGTCCGCCACGATGTCGTCTGCGTGTTGCACACCCACACGGCGTCGGGCGTTGCGGTTTCGGCGCAGAAACAAGGGATTTTGCCCATCAGCCAACAGTCGTTGTTTGTGCTGTCGAGCCTGGCGTATCACGCCTATGAAGGCGTCGCGCTCAACCACGAAGAGAAAGCGCGATTGCAGGCCGACCTCGGCGAAAACAACTTCCTGATGCTGCACAATCATGGCCTGCTGACCTGTGGCGCCAGCATCGCCGATACCTTTCTGATGATGTTTACCTTTCAGCGCGCCTGCGACATTCAGGTCATGGCGCAGAACGGTGGCGCCGAACTGATTGCCATCGAGCCGCAGATTCTGGCAGGTGCCAAGGCGATGATCGCCGGAGTTACCCGAAGTGCTCAAGGAATGGGCGGAGCGCTGGCCTGGCCGGCGTTACTGCGCAAACTCGATAAACAGGACCCGGGGTATAAACTCTGATGGCACTCGCCGAAATTCCCCTGTCGGTCTGGCGAAAGCGCAGCCGGACAATCATCTTCCGTGGCCAGACCATCCGTTACTGGACGGCGGGGCAGGGTGAGCCGTTACTGCTCATTCATGGCTTCCCCAGCGCCAGTTGGGACTGGCACTACCTGTGGCAACCACTGGTTCATCGCTATCGGGTGATTGCCTGTGACATGCTTGGTTTTGGCGATTCGGCCAAGCCCGTAGACCATGAGTACAGCCTGCTGGAGCAAGCGGACCTGCAACAGGCGCTGCTGGCTCACTTGAATGTGGTGGAGCCTGTGCATCTGCTGGCCCACGACTATGGCGACAGCGTGGCCCAGGAACTGCTGGCCCGGCATTACGAGTCGCACATCCGTATCGCCAGCTGCGTGTTCCTCAATGGCGGCTTGTTTCCGGAAACCCATCGCCCGGTGCTGATGCAAAAACTGCTGCTCAGCCCCCTGGGCTGGATGATCGGCCGTGCGTTTAGTCGTGATGGACTGGTGAAAAGCTTCCGACAGATCTTCGGCCCGAAAACCCGACCCAGCGAAAGCGTGATAGATGATTTCTGGAGCCTGATCGAGAGCAACCACGGGCCTCGGATCCTGCACAAATTGATCACGTACATCCCCGAGCGGCGAGTACAGCGCGATCGCTGGGTGAGTGCGATGCAGCGTGGTGACGTGCCGCTGCGGGTGATTGATGGTGAAGTCGATCCGATCTCCGGGGCGCACATGGTCTCGCGCTATCGCGAACTGATTCCCAACCCGGACACGGTGCTGTTGACCGATATTGGTCACTACCCGCAGATCGAGGCGCCTTGCCAGGTACTCAAGCATTACCTGGCGTTTCGCGATGGTTTGGCTTTACCGCCGCTTAAAGCGGCCTGCTCTTGAGGGCTGGGGGCTAATCATCCCTTGGCCTTATTGCACACCATTCAGCCTCCACGGGGTTCATTGTGACCCGCAGCGCCGTGCCTGACACTCCAAGGACAATGTCCCTGTCCTGTTGGAGTTCCCCCGCATGAATGAGTCTGTGCGCTTCGAAGATAAAGTCGTGATCATCACTGGTGCAGGGGGCGGCCTGGGACGGGCGCATGCGCTGTTGTTCGCCAAACAGGGCGCCAAAGTACTGGTCAACGATCTAGGTGGCTCGACCCAGGGTGAAGGCGCCAATGCCTCGGCAGCCGACCGTGTGGTAGCGGAAATTCGCGAGGCCGGCGGCACGGCCGTGGCCAACCATGACTCGGTTACCGACGGTGACAAACTGGTTCAGCACGCCCTCGATGCTTTTGGGCGCGTCGATGTGGTGGTCAACAACGCCGGGATCCTGCGCGACAAGACCTTCCACAAGATGGACGACGCTGACTGGGACGTGGTTTACCGCGTCCACGTCGAAGGCGCCTACAAAGTGACCCGGGCTGCCTGGCCGCACATGCGCGAACAAAACTATGGTCGGGTGATCTTCACTGCCTCGACCTCGGGCATCTACGGCAACTTCGGCCAATCCAACTATGGCATGGCCAAGCTCGGCCTCTATGGCCTGACCCGCACCCTGGCCATCGAAGGCCGCAAGAACAACATCCTGGTCAACGCCATCGCCCCTACTGGCGGCACCCGCATGACCGAAGGCCTGATTCCGCCGCAAGTATTCGAGCAACTCAAACCGGAACTGGTCAGCCCGTTGGTGGTGTACCTGGCCAGCGAAAACTGCCAGGAAACCTCCGGTTTGTTCGAAGTCGGTGGCGGCTGGATGGGCAAAGTACGCTGGGAACGCAGCCTCGGCGTCGGCTTCGACCCACGGGCGGGATTCTCACCGGAAGACGTGGCAACGCACTGGCAGCAGATTTGTGATTTCGAAGGGGCAGCGCATCCGAAGGACAACATTGAGGCGCTGAAGGAGATGATGGGGAATTTGCAGAAGTATTCCCTCTGAAACACTGACTTCAAACAGCCACCGACGATCGGTGGCTGTTTGAACGCACCAGCACCGTCAGATTCGCTGTCGTTTCCCATCCATGACACCGCAAACCGAACACCAGCCGAGCAATTCGGTCCCGCCTGTCTGTGTCTTCGTCACAAAATCCCGCCCATAAAAAAGGCCGCTGCAAACGCAGCGGCCAAAGCAAGACGTTGGATCCAGGAGCTACAAATCAACGTCGGTGTACACGGGGCGATGACTCGAAAATTCAAATCACCTGAAATCTGTTGCTGACGGCGACGGTGGTTCGCCGGGCGCTCGGTGGCTTTCAGAGTCTCGTGAAAGCGGTGTCAGGGTAAGGCTTTGCTGTCCGCGGAAAAACAGCGATTCCTGACATGCACTATTACAGGGCAGGTAATAGTCGGGATTTCCCGAGCGCGCCTTCACTGTAGCAGCTGTCAGAAAAGTCGCTCGTAATTGTTACAGACAGTGTGATGTGGAGCTCATGTGTTCTGCTGATGGCTCGCTATCGGGGTCATCCATAACCAGCGCAAAACCTCGGTCCAAACGCTCGATCATCCTTTAGAGGTACAACTCAAATACCTCCTTGGTGCGCTTATCGCTCCCTGACGGCGGCAGTAGGGTGACGCCTTCTGTCACTCACCGGGGAAGACGCATGACAAAAACAACAATGCGCGCCATCTTCACGCCGCAGGCGCTGGCCGCTGCGGTTGCCTTGGGCTGCTGTGCCCACGCGCAGGCTGTTTCTTTCAACATTGGGGAGATCGAGGGCACATTCGACTCTTCGCTATCGGTCGGCGCGAGCTGGGGCATGCGTGACGCGGATGACTCGCTGGTGGGTATCGTCAATGGCGGCAGCGGGCAGTCTTCGACCGGTGACGACGGGCGTCAGAACTTCAAGAAAGGCGAAACCTTCTCGAAGATCTTCAAGGGTATTCACGACCTCGAATTGAAGTACGGCGACACCGGCGTGTTCGTCCGTGGCAAGTACTGGTATGACTTCGAGTTGAAGGACGAAGACCGGCCGTTCAAGCAAATCAGTGATCACAACCGCAAAGAGGGCGCCAAGTCCTCCGGCGGACAGATTCTCGACGCCTTCGTCTATCACAACTATTCCATCGCTGATCTGCCGGGCACGGTGCGTGCCGGTAAACAGGTGGTCAGCTGGGGTGAAAGTACGTTCATTGGCAACTCGATCAACAGCATCAACCCGGTCGACGTTTCCGCTTTTCGACGTCCAGGTGCCGAGATCAAGGAAGGGCTGATTCCGGTCAACATGCTCTTCGCGTCCCAGGGCCTGACGGACAAGTTGACGGTCGAGGGCTTCTATCAACTGGAATGGGACCAGACGGTCGTCGACAACTGCGGCACCTTCTTTGGTAATGACGTGGTGGCTGACGGCTGCGACAACAACTACACGGTCGCCAGCCCGGCCATCGCACCGTTGCAGCCTGTTGCCGCCGCATTCGGCCAGGGTTTCGAAGTCACCAGCGAGGGCGTGGTCGTGCCCCGTGGCGGTGATCGTGATGCCCGTGATTCGGGGCAATGGGGCACCGCGCTGCGCTGGCTGGGTGATGACACCGAGTACGGTTTGTACTTCATGAATTACCACAGCCGCACGCCGAATGTCGGGACCACAACGGCCGGCCTCTCTACGCTGGCGACCATTCCGCGAATCGTAGCAGCGGCCAACCGTATCGCCCCTGGCAGTGGTTCGGGGCTCGCGCAAAGCGTGATGCTCGGTCGTGGTCAGTACTACCTCGAATACCCGGAAGACATTCGCCTCTACGGCGCGAGTTTCTCCACCACGCTACCTACCGGTACGGCCTGGACCGGCGAGATCAGCTATCGCCCCAACGCTCCGGTGCAGGTCAACAGCAACGATCTGACGCTGGCGATGCTCAACCCTATTGCCGGTGGCGCAGCATCGCCGATTGCCACTTCACCAGGCGGCGACAACAAAGGCTATCGCCGCAAGGAAGTCACTCAAGTCCAGAGCACCCTGACGCACTTCATCGATCAGATCGCTGGTGCCGATCGCCTGACCCTCGTGGGCGAGGCGGCGGTGGTACGGGTCGGTGGGCTGGAGTCGCGCAGCAAGCTGCGCTATGGCCGTGACTCGGTGTACGGCCAGTATGGTTTCGGTGGTGACACAGATGGTTTCGTGACTTCGACCTCATGGGGTTATCGCACCCGGGCGATCCTCGATTACAACAACCTCATCGCCGGGATCAACTTCAGACCGAACCTGTCGTGGTCCCACGACGTCGCCGGCTATGGCCCCAATGGTCTGTTCAACGAAGGCGCCAAGGCCGTCAGCCTGGGTGTCGATGCGGACTATCGCAACACCTACACCGCAAGCCTCAGTTACACCGACTTCTTCGGTGGAGACTACAACACGCTCGAGGACCGCGACTTCGTGGCGTTGAGCTTTGGCGTGAACTTCTGATCTGGCTGAAAAGGATGAAATCCATGCGCAAGATGATTCTGCAATTCGGTTCCGCCCTGGCGATGAGTCTGCTGGCTATCAACGTGATGGCGGCGGTCTCGGCGGAAGAAGCCAACAAGCTCGGAACCACTCTCACTCCGCTGGGCGGTGAAAAAGCTGGCAATGCCGACGGCTCGATTCCGGCGTGGACCGGTGGTATCCCGAAAAATGCCGGGGCCGTGGACAGCAAGGGGTTCCTGGCCGATCCGTTCGCCAATGAAAAGCCGCTGTTCATCATCACCGCTGCAACAGTCGACAAGTACAAGGACAAGCTCTCCGACGGGCAGATAGCAATGTTCAAGCGTTACCCTGAAACCTACAAAATCCCGGTCTACCCGAGCCATCGCACCGCTGCACTTCCACCGGAAGTCTACGAGGCGGCCAAGCGCAGCGCATTGAACGTTACGCCGACCAACGATGGCAACGGTCTGGCGAACTTCACCGGCAATCGTTACTACGCCTTTCCGATTCCCAAGAACGGTGTCGAGGTGATCTGGAACCACATCACCCGTTATCACGGCGGCAACTTGCGGCGCACCATTACCCAGGCAACGCCCCAATCCAACGGTGATTTCACCGTCATCCGCTTCAAGGATGAGGTGGCTGTGCCGTCGCTACTGGGTGATTTGAAACCGGGCAGCGATGAAAACGTGCTCAACTATTTCAAACAGGAGGTGACCGCTCCGGCTCGGCTGGCGGGCAACGTGTTGCTGGTTCATGAGACGCTCGATCAGGTCCAGGAACCGCGCAAGGCGTGGATCTACAACGCCGGCCAGCGCCGTGTGCGACGCGCTCCGCAGGTGGCCTATGACGGTGTGGGCACCTCGTCCGACGGATTGCGTACCACCGACAACTTCGACATGTTTTCCGGAGCGCCGGATCGCTACGACTGGAAGCTGGTCGGCAAGAAAGAAATGTACATCCCGTACAACAGCTACAAACTCGATTCCCCTGACCTGAAGTACACCGATGTGATCAAGGCCGGGCATATCAATCAGGACCTGACCCGCTATGAGTTGCACCGGGTGTGGGAGGTGGTGGCGACCGTCAAGCCTAACGAGCGGCATGTGTACGCCAAGCGCCACATGTATATCGATGAAGACACCTGGCAAGTGGCACTCGCCGATCATTACGACGGTCGTGGCCAGCTTTGGCGCGTGGCCGAAGGGCATGCACAGTTCTACTACGATCATCAGGTTCCGGCTTACACCGTCGAGGCGTTGTACGACCTGATTGCCGGTCGCTACATTGCCCTGGGCATGAAGAACGAGGAGAAGCGCAGCTTCGAATTCAACATCGCGGCAAAAGCCGGGGATTACACGCCGGCGGCTTTAAGGAGTACGGGTGTGAGGTAGTTTTCTTACAGGCTTTTGCACAAAAAGGTGACTTCGCAGTCACCTTTTTTATGGCTGCCAATCAGTGTGCTGAATACTTCTTCAATAAGCGCTCGAGAGGGGGCTAGGGTGGCGCCACAACTATAAAAAGGCGCACCACTATGACTGCCATGACGTTGTGTCTGGACCGTCCTGGATTTCTGCCTCGCTTGTCATCCCATCATCTGTCTCGAGAACGTTTGGTCGAGCCATTGCTGGCATCGACGGCGCGAGTGAAATTGCTCTGTGCACCGGCCGGAAGTGGCAAGAGTGCGCTACTCACCGAGTGCCTGGTACGTGCGCCAGCGGGTAGTCGGGTGTGTTGGTTGCCGATGGCAGGGGAGTCGTTGAGTGTCTCTGTATTTGAGCAGCGCCTGGCTCAAGCACTGGGGCTTGATGCTAAGGATGAGGCATCGTTGCTGGAGCACCTGACCCGTTTACAGACGCCGACCTGGCTGTTTATCGATGATTACTGCCGCGTTTCCAATCCTCCACTCGACCGTTTTCTGGATCGTCTACTGGCTGTCAGAAGTCCGGTGTTGAATTGGTGGCTGGCTTCGCGTCGACGTCCACAATGCAATTGGCCCCGGCTGTTACTCGATGATGAGTTGTATGAATGTGAGGGGCGCGCGCTGGCGTTCAGCGAGTGCGAGGTCCAGCAATTGCTCGGCTATGTCGAGCCCGTGCAAGCCGTCCACACAGCCCGCAGAATTATCCAGCGCAGTGGCGGTTGGTGTGCCGGTGTGCGCATTGCCTTGCTCGATGGCTGTCAGTGGGCGGCCGAGCAGAACAAGCAGGAACGCTCGGCGACGCTACTCGACTATTTGCAGCACGAACTGTTCAACACATTGCCGCCAGAACTGGTAGAAGCCTGGCAAATACTGGCGCATCTACCGCGATTCAACGCCAGCTTGTGCGAGCATCTTTTCGGTGCCGGTGAGGGTGCGCAATGGCTACAGTCCTTGCAGGACATGGGCTGTTTTATCGAGCCTTGGGAAGACTCCTCTGAATGGCTGCGTGTCTTTGTGCCCCTGGCCCGAGCCATGAAGGACGAACGCGGGTCGGCAGGACGTACCTGGCATCGACGTGCGTGCCAGTGGTTCTGTGCCGAGGAGGATTGGCAGGGCGCTTTCGAACAAGCGCTGCTGGCCGAGGAATTCGAGGTCGCGGTCAGTCTGTTGCATCACTTCAGCTTTGAGCATTTGTTCCGGCGGGAAAACGTCCGTTTATTGTTGAATCTTCACGAGCGTCAAGGTGAAGAGTTGACCCTTGGTTCGCCGCAGTTGGTCGGTCTGGTCACTGCGGCGTTGTTGTTTTCCGGGCGCTTCGACCAGGCTGCCGAGTGCATTGAGCAAATGGTCCGGTTCGCACCGCAACCTACGGCTGCGCAGCAGCGGCAGCTGCTGGCGCGCTGGCAGGCGCAACAAGGCTGGCTTCTGCATTTGCTTGGGCGCATGGACGCGGCGCGGGGGCACTTTATCGACGCGCTGGCCGAGTTGAATCCCGATGCCTGGCCAGCGCGATTGTTATGCCTGTCGGGATTGACCCAGCAGGCGCTGCTCAACGCTGAACTGGATGCTGCGCAGGCCTTCAATCGTGAGGCGCTTTGTCTGGCGCGTGCGCAAGGTTCGCTACTGTTTGAAGGCCTGCTTGAACTCGATCATGCGCAGTTGCTGGAGCAGCGTGGTGCACCCCGGCGAGCTGAGAGCCTGTTGGCCGATATCCATGAAATGTTGAATCGACAGGCCGATCGCCCGACACCTTTGCTGGGTCGAATTGCATTGAGACGAGGGCGGCTGGCGCTGTCTCAGGGCCAGGATGAAGCCGCTGCCGAATTCTTCCAGTCCGGTCTTCAGGACTGTCTGAACAGTCAGGACAAGCGTGCCTTGTATGGTTTTCTCGGGCAGGCGCAGATAGCGGCCAATCGGCACGATTACGCCCATGCGTTCGATCGCTTGCGTGATGCCGAGCGATTGATGCAGCAGCGGCAAATTCCCGATACGGTTTATCGGAGTGCGCTGCTGCAAATCAGCAGTCATTTCTGGTTGCAACAGGGGCGCCCGCAATTGACCCGAGAAGCGTTGACCCGTGTGCTGCGTCACTATCGCGGACCAAATGCACGACAGGCTCCGCCCGCCACCGTGGAGTTGATTGCGCGAATCGAATACTTGCTGGTGCTGGCAGAGACAGCACTGCAACAGGCGACACAACCACTGGAGCGACTCAAGACTCTGCTCGATCACGCGCAACGACACGGGATGCTGGCGCTGGAGACGGAGCTGCACTTGGTCATTTGTGAGGTGGCCGACCTCACCGGTGAGCCTGCATTGGCAAAATCGTCGCTGCAGGCGGGGCTGGAATTGGTGAGGCGCTGCCATTTGCACCAGCCGTTGTGCGAACTGCGCCTGCGTCAACCGACGTTGCTTAGTCGATTGGGCGAGGAAGAACATGAACCTTCAGTGGCGCTGGAAGACAATCCTCTGAGCATGCGAGAGCTGGAGGTACTTGGCCTTATTGCCCAAGGCAACTCCAATCAACAGATTGCCGAGTTGCTTTTTATTTCGCTGCATACAGTGAAGACCCATGCTCGGCGGATTCACAGCAAGTTGGGCGTGGAACGTCGTACACAAGCCGTTGCCAAGGCAAAAGCATTAGGGTTGGTTGATTGATTTCCAAGCCGGATCTCAACGAGATTCATAACCCATGCGCCAACTGATGGCCCGCGCCGTTGCCAGCAATCGCTGCGCCGCCGGGCCATTTTCATCGGCATGAAACAGCGACGTCGGACCGACGACCGTCAATACGGCAACGATATTTCCCATCGCGTTCAACACCGGCGCCGACAAGGCGTCCACCCCAGGCATCAGCAAGCCATGCACGTGATGTAGGCCGCGCGCGCGGATCTGCTCGCCCGTCTCGCTATAAGCCTTTTCATCCGCCAGCGCGTGATTGGCATGTTCGCGCAACTCCTGATCGCGCAACTCCACGGTTTCGCGCTTGGGCAGATAGGCGTCAAAAACCAGGCCCGTCGAGGAGCTGAGCAATGGCAGCACCGAGCCCAATTGCGTCACCACCGTCACTGCGCGTACCGCGGGCTCTATGCGAACCACGGTCGCACCCTGATTGCCCCACACCGCCAAAAAGCAGGTTTCGTTCAGATCATCGCGCAACTCGGCCAAGGGCAGGGCGGCGACATTGAGCACGTCCATACTGTTGAGTGCCGCAAGCCCCACACGCAAGGCTTCGCGGCCCAGGCCGTAATGGTTGGTTGCGGCGTTCTGTTCGGCAAAGCCGCTGGCGATCAGTGCCTGCAGATAACGGTGGACCTTGCTCGCCGGCATCTGCACGTGTTCGGCCAGGCGTGACAGCGAGGTGGAAGGGGACAACTCGGCCAATGCCTTGAGGATGTCGGTTCCCACCTCGGCTGAGCGGACTTTCTGTTTACCGTTGCTGTCGCTAGTGGGTTTTTCCATGGCAGTGCTGTGATCCCGGGACGAATGGGCGTCTTTATAGCTTGACGATCAATACCAATCAAATTACGTTATGCGTAATTGAATTACGATAAAAACAACGCCGACGGGTCTCGCGCTCTGCAACAGAGTGATCGACCACCGTTGACTCCCTGTTCAGGAGGATCCATGAACCCCGATCTACAGGCTTGCGAGCTGGCTTATCAGTCAGGCTTCGGCAACGAATTCAGCAGCGAAGCGCTACCCGGTGCTCTTCCGGTCGGCCAGAACTCCCCGCAAAAAGCGCCCTATGGCCTCTACACCGAGCTGTTCTCCGGCACCGCTTTCACCATGGTTCGCAGCGAAGCGCGGCGTACCTGGATGTACCGCATCCAGCCATCGGCCAATCACCCGGCATTCGTCAAGCTCGACCGGCAATTGGCGGGTGGGCCGTTGGGTGAAGTGACCCCCAATCGCCTGCGCTGGAACCCGTTGGACGTTCTTGGCGAGCCGACCGATTTCATTGATGGCCTGGTGAAGATGGCCGCGAACTCGGGCGCGGAAAAACCAGCCGGGATCAGCATTTACAACTACTTGGCCAATCGCTCCATGGAGCGAGTGTTCTTCAATGCCGACGGCGAAATGCTGGTGGTGCCGCAACAAGGGCGTCTGCGCATCGCCACCGAACTGGGTGTTCTGGATGTGGAGCCGCTGGAAATTGCGGTACTGCCTCGCGGCTTGAAGTTCCGTGTTGAATTGCTTGATGCCCAAGCGCGTGGCTACATCGCCGAGAACCATGGCGCACCTCTGCGCCTGCCAGACCTGGGACCGATCGGCAGCAACGGCCTGGCCAATCCACGGGACTTCCTGACCCCGGTCGCCGCCTACGAAAACCTCCAGCAGCCAACCACCTTGGTGCAGAAATTCCTGGGAGAGTTGTGGGCTTGCGAGCTTGATCATTCGCCACTGAATGTTGTCGCCTGGCACGGTAACAACGTGCCGTACAAATATGACCTGCGCCGTTTCAACACCATCGGTACCGTCAGTTTCGATCACCCCGATCCGTCGATCTTCACCGTGCTGACCTCGCCGACCAGCGTCCACGGCCTGGCCAACCTCGACTTCGTGATCTTCCCGCCACGCTGGATGGTGGCCGAGAAAACCTTCCGTCCGCCGTGGTTCCACCGCAACCTGATGAACGAATACATGGGCCTGATCCAGGGCGCCTACGATGCCAAGGCTGAAGGTTTCGTGCCGGGCGGTGCGTCCCTGCACAGTTGCATGAGCGCCCACGGTCCGGATGGCGAAACCTGCACCAAGGCGATCGATGCCGAGCTGGCCCCGGCGAAAATCGACAACACCATGGCGTTCATGTTCGAGACCAGCCAGGTGTTGCGCCCAAGCCGTTTCGCCCTTGATTGCCCGCAACTGCAAAATACTTACGATGCCTGCTGGGCTACGCTGCCCGCCACTTTCGACCCGACCCGGAGATAACCCATGACGCAGACTTCCATCACTCGCAGCTGGGTTGCATCCGCCAACGGCCATGCTGATTTCCCGTTGCAAAACCTGCCGCTGGGCGTGTTCAGCCTCAACGGTTCGGCACCGCGTAGTGGCGTGGCCATTGGCGAACATATCTTTGATCTGCAAGCAGCCCTGGAGGCCGGGTTGTTCGATGGCGCCGCGAAGGCTGCCGTCGAGGCCACCTGTGGCGGCCAGTTGAATGCCTTCTTCGAACTGGGCCGCGAGGCTCGCGTCGCGTTGCGCGAGCGTTTGCTGGAACTGTTCGCCGAGGGCAGCACCCTGCACGGCAAGATCGAAGCCCAGGGCGCAAAACTGCTGCCGCTGGCGGCGGATTGCGAGATGCACCTGCCGGCGAAAATCAACGATTACACCGACTTCTATGTCGGTATCGAACACGCGCAGAACGTCGGCAAACTGTTCCGCCCGGACAACCCGTTGCTGCCGAACTACAAGTACGTGCCAATCGGCTACCACGGTCGTGCGTCGACCATTCGCCCGTCCGGTACCGACGTGCGCCGTCCGAAAGGCCAGACCTTGCCGGCTGGTCAAACCGAGCCGACCTTTGGCCCTTGCGCGCGCCTGGACTACGAACTGGAACTGGGTATCTGGATCGGCCAGGGCAACGACATGGGCGACTCGATCGCCATTGGCGACGCTGCCGATCACATCGCCGGTTTCTGCCTGCTCAACGACTGGTCGGCACGGGACATCCAGGCTTGGGAATACCAGCCACTGGGGCCGTTCCTGTCGAAAAGCTTCATCACCAGCATCTCGCCGTGGGTTGTCACCGCCGAAGCGCTGGAGCCGTTCCGTCGTGCCCAGCCTGCGCGTCCGCAAGGCGATCCGCAGCCGCTGCCATACCTGCTCGACAAGCGCGATCAGGCCGCTGGCGCGTTCGACATCGAACTGGAAGTACTGCTGCTCACCGAGGCCATGCGCGAGCAGAACCTGCCGGCCCATCGCCTGACCCTGAGCAACACCCGGCACATGTACTGGACCGTGGCGCAAATGGTCGCGCACCACAGCGTCAATGGTTGCCAGTTGCAGGCCGGTGATCTGTTCGGTTCGGGCACGTTGTCGGGGCCTGAGAACGGTCAGTTCGGCAGCCTGCTGGAAATTACCGAGGGTGGTAAGAAACCGATCGAACTGGCATCGGGCGAGGTGCGTAAATTCCTTGAGGACGGTGACGAAATCATCCTGCGCGGCCGTTGCAGCCGTGACGGTTTCGCTTCCATCGGTTTCGGTGAATGCCGCGGCAAAGTGCTGCCGGCGCGCTGAGAGGAGCGGGGCATGGAACTCTATACCTACTACCGTTCGACTTCTTCGTACCGGGTGCGCATCGCGTTGGCGCTCAAGGGCCTGGATTATCAATCCTTGCCAGTCAACCTGATCGCACCGCAGGGCGGCGAACATCGGCAGCCGGCTTATCTGGGCATCAACCCGCAGGGCCGCGTGCCGGCCTTGCGCACCGATGAAGGCGAATTGCTGATCCAGTCTCCCGCGATCATCGAATACCTGGAGGAACGTTATCCACAGGTGCCACTGCTGTCCAGGGACCTGGCTGCCCGCGCTCATGAGCGCGGCGTGGCGGCAGTTATCGGCTGCGATGTGCACCCGCTGCACAACGTCAGCGTGCTCAATCGGCTGCGCCAGTCGGGCCACGACGAACCGCAGGTGGTGGAGTGGATCGGCCACTGGATCGGCCAGGGGTTGGCCACGGTAGAGCAGTTGATTGGTGATGACGGTTACTGCTTCGGCCCCGAGCCCGGGTTGGCGGACGTCTACCTGATCCCGCAGCTGTACGCGGCCGAGCGTTTCAATATTCCTCTTGAGGCTTATCCGCGCATCCGGCGAGTGGCGGCATTGGCGGCGACGCACCCGGCGTTCATCAAGGCGCATCCGGCGAACCAGCCAGACACCCCATAACGCTTCACACCGTCTCTGTAGGAGCGGGCTTGCTCCGGGCGGCGATCCGACGAAGCGGTATGTCAGGCAACAGAAATGTTGAATGACACAACGCCTTCGCGAGCAGGCTCGCTCCGACAAGGGGGGTATGCGATCAATGGACGATGGCGTTTGGCGGCAGATGCCCCAGTCGTTCCGTGAGGCGAATCCGCTGGATCGGATCGTCGCTGAGCAGCAGTGCATGCTCCAGGTCGAAACGCTCGGCGTTCGGGCAGTCCAGCCGCTGGTACAGGCTGGCCCGGGACAGGTAGTCGGTGGCACTGGCGTTGCCCAGTTCCAGGACGCGATCGGCGTCGATCAAGGCATTGATGAAATCGTCGTGGGACAGGTACAACTGGCGCAGGTTGCGCGACAGCCGTTGCAGCATCTGCACCGGTTCGGCGGTTTCCAGGTGCTCGGCGCTGAGCTTCACGTTCGGACCGTACTGGCGTTGCAACAATTCCCGGCAATCGTTCGGATAGAGGCGACGACCGCCGCAGGGATCTAGCAAGTGGTCGGCGCCCGGCACCCGCAGCAGGAAATGCCCGGGGAAGTTGACCCCGACCATGGGAATCTCAAGGCCCTTGGCCAACTCCAGTGCAATCAGCCCCAGCGTCAAGGGTTGCCCTCGTCGACGTTCCAGTACTTTGTCGAGCAGTGCCACTTGCGGGCGCAAGGGGGTGAAGTCGTCCTGGGCGAAGCCAAGATCGTTCATGCGCCGCAGCAGCGGCTGGGCCAGTTCACTGACCGGCAACATCGGCAAACCGCCGCTGACCCGTTGTTGCAACGCCTGGAAATCGGCCAGCAACACTTGCGGCATCACTTCGCTGTCATGTTCGACCGCAATCCACAGCGCCGCCTCGAACAGCGCGGGCGGCGAACGTTGCAAACAGGCGAAAAACGATTGGCGCGGGGTCATCAAAATCTCCGGGCAATGTCTCGTTTTAGCCCCCTCTCCGGCATTCGTCCAGTGCCATGCCGGGGCGAATACAGGTTATTTCCGAAAGCCTGTTTGGTGGCTGCGCTTATTCCTGTGCGCTTCTGCAATTTTTGGGCGCAAGCCTATACTGGCG
>NZ_JBOIBY010000379.1:0-4479 GCF_050739655.1 Pseudomonas sp.
CACAATGGTCTATGGCATCATCGGCATGATCAACTTCGCCCACGGCGAGGTTTACATGATTTCCGCTTACCTCGCGGCAATCAGTCTGGCTCTGCTGGCATACTTCGGTATTGAATCCTTCCCTCTGCTGATGCTCGGCACACTGATCTTCACCATCGTTGTCACGGCGGTGTACGGCTGGGTGATCGAGCGTGTTGCCTACAAACCCCTGCGTAACTCAACCCGATTGGCACCGCTGATCAGCGCCATCGGTATCTCGCTGATCCTGCAGAACTATGCACAGATCGCTCAGGGTGCACGCCAACAGGGTGTTCCGACCCTGCTGACCGGTGCATGGCGCGTCGACGTAGGCACTGGCTTCGTCCAGCTCACCTACACCAAGATCTTCATTCTGGTCGCGGCATTCGCCGGTATGGCGGCGCTGACCTACATCATCAAGTACACCAAGCTCGGCCGCATGTGCCGCGCGACTCAACAAGACCGCAAGATGGCTTCGATCCTGGGGATCAACACCGACCGGGTGATTTCCTACGTGTTCATCATCGGTGCAGCCATGGCGGCCCTGGCCGGCGTGCTGATCACCATGAACTACGGCACGTTCGACTTCTACGCGGGCTTCGTCATCGGCATCAAGGCCTTCACTGCCGCGGTACTTGGCGGGATCGGCTCTCTGCCTGGAGCCATGCTTGGCGGCATCATTCTCGGGATTTCCGAGTCGCTGTTCTCAGGTCTGGTCAACTCGGACTACAAAGACGTTTTCAGCTTCTCGCTGCTGGTTCTCGTTCTGGTCTTTCGGCCCCAAGGCCTGCTCGGCCGTCCTCTTGTGTCGAAGGTGTAAGCGATGTCTTCAACCACTAAAAAAACCATTGATCTCAAAAAAAGCCTGGTTGATGCGATTCTTGCCGGCCTCGTTGCCCTGATCGTGTTCGGCCCGATTGTCGGCGTCGTCCTCGATGGCTATGGCTTCAATCTGGAAACGACCCGGGTGGCCTGGATCATTGCCATTGTCATGGCCGGCCGCTTTGCCTTGAGCACGTTCCTGCAGACCCCCAAGGGACTGCGCATTCTCGAAGGTTTCGAAAGCACCGGCTCAGGCGTGCATGTGCTGCCGCCGGACTACAAGTCACGTCTGCGCTGGATCATCCCGCTGATGATCGTCATCGCCGTGGTTTTCCCGTTTTTCTCCAACTCGTACCTGCTGGGCGTGGTCATCCTCGGGCTGATCTACGTACTGCTGGGCCTGGGGCTGAACATCGTGGTCGGCCTGGCCGGCTTGCTCGACCTGGGTTACGTGGCGTTCTACGCCATCGGCGCCTACGGCCTGGCACTCGGTTATCAGTACCTGGGGCTGGGCTTCTGGACGGTACTGCCACTGGCGGCAATTACTGCTGGGCTGGCGGGTTGCATCCTCGGTTTCCCGGTGCTTCGTCTGCACGGCGACTACCTGGCGATCGTGACCCTGGGCTTCGGTGAAATCATTCGCCTGATCCTCAACAACTGGCTGTCCCTGACCGGTGGCCCGAACGGGATGCCGGCACCGCTGCCGACCTTCTTCGGTCTGGAATTCGGCAAGCGGGCGAAGGACGGCGGTGTACCGTTCCATGAGTTCTTCGGCATCGCCTACAACCCCGATGTGAAGTACTACTTCATCTACGCGGTGTTGTTCATGGTTGTGCTGGCCGTGCTGTACATCAAACACCGCCTGACCCGCATGCCAGTCGGCCGTGCCTGGGAAGCACTGCGCGAAGATGAAATCGCCTGCCGCTCCATGGGCCTGAACCACGTGCTGGTCAAACTCTCGGCGTTCACCATCGGTGCTTCGACGGCGGGTCTGGCCGGGGTGTTCTTCGCCACTTACCAGGGCTTCGTTAACCCGACTTCGTTCACCTTCTTCGAATCGGCACTGATCCTCGCCATCGTGGTACTGGGTGGCATGGGTTCGACCATTGGCGTGGTGATCGCCGCGTTCGTGTTGACCGTGGCCCCGGAACTGCTGCGTGGCTTTGCCGAATACCGGGTCCTGCTGTTCGGGATGCTGATGGTATTGATGATGATCTGGCGCCCGCGCGGCCTGATTCGGATCAGCCGCACCGGTGTGACGCCGCGTAAAGGAGTAGCGCCATGAGCGAAGTCGTACTCAGTGTCGAAAAGCTGATGATGCACTTCGGCGGCATCAAGGCGTTGAACGACGTCAGTCTGAAGGTCAAGCGCAACTCGATCTTCGCCCTGATCGGCCCCAACGGCGCCGGCAAGACCACCGTGTTCAACTGCCTGACCGGCTTCTACAAGGCTTCCGGCGGCAAGATCGAACTCAACTTGCGTGGCCAGCAGACCAACGTCATCAAGCTGCTGGGCGAATCCTTCAAGCCGACGGATTTCGTCTCGCCGAAAACCTTCGCCAGCCGCCTGTATTACAAAGCATTTGGCGGTACACATTTGGTCAACCGGGCGGGCCTGGCGCGAACCTTCCAGAACATTCGCCTGTTCAAGGAAATGTCAGTGCTGGAAAACCTGCTGGTGGCCCAGCACATGTGGGTCAACCGCAACATGCTGGCGGGCATTCTCAACACCAAGGGTTACCGTAAAGCCGAAAGCGATGCGCTGGACCATGCGTTCTACTGGCTGGAAGTGGTGGATCTGGTGGACTGTGCCAACCGTCTGGCCGGTGAGCTGTCCTACGGCCAGCAACGCCGTCTGGAAATCGCCCGGGCCATGTGTACTCGTCCGCAGATCATCTGCCTCGACGAACCGGCCGCTGGCCTCAACCCTCAGGAAACCGAAGCGCTGAGCGCGATGATCCGGCTGCTTCGCGACGAGCACGATCTGACCGTGGTGCTGATCGAACACGACATGGGCATGGTTATGAGTATTTCCGACCACATCGTGGTGCTGGACCACGGCGTCGTCATCGCCGAGGGCGGTCCCGACGCCATTCGCAACGATCCGAAAGTGATTGCCGCTTATCTGGGCGCCGACGAAGAGGAAGTGGTATGAGTCAACCTATCCTCGAGCTCAAGGAGCTGGACGTGTTCTACGGGCCGATCCAGGCCCTGAAGAAAGTCTCGCTGCACATCAACGAAGGTGAAACCGTCAGCCTGATCGGCTCCAACGGCGCCGGTAAGTCGACCCTGCTGATGTCGATCTTCGGTCAGCCGCGAGCGGCTGACGGGCAGATCCTCTATCAGGGTGTGGACATCACCCACAAGTCGTCGCACTACATCGCCTCCAACGGCATCGCCCAGTCGCCGGAAGGGCGGCGGGTATTCCCCGACATGACCGTCGAGGAAAACCTGCTGATGGGCACCATCCCGATCGGTGACAAGTACGCCAAGGAAGATATGCAGCGCATGTTCGAGCTGTTCCCGCGGCTTGAAGAGCGGCGCACTCAGCGTGCGATGACCATGTCCGGTGGCGAACAGCAAATGCTTGCCATCGCCCGGGCACTGATGAGTCGGCCGAAACTGTTGTTGCTCGACGAGCCAAGCCTGGGCCTGGCGCCGATCGTTGTGAAACAGATCTTCGCCACCCTGCGGGAACTGGCGAAGACCGGCATGACGATCTTCCTCGTGGAGCAGAACGCCAACCACGCGCTCAGGTTGTCGGACCGGGCTTATGTGATGGTCAACGGCGAGATTCGCATGAGCGGCACAGGCAAGGAGCTGCTGGTGGACGAGGATGTGCGCAACGCTTATCTCGGCGGACACTGACCCTTTGCGTTGAACAAAAACGCCCTGACGCCCACAACGTCAGGGCGTTTTTTTGCCCTTTGCTTTCTGTAGGAGCGAGCTTGCTCGCGAAGGTCGTCAACGATAACGCGTGCTGTCTGAATGCCCGCGTTGTGCCGGCTTTTTTCGCGAGCAAGCTCGCTCCTACAGGACCGTTGACGCCAGGTAAAGGCAATTGTGGAAAACAAATTTTCCGAGCTCCCAAACTGCGACATAAAACCGCTGCAAATAGCTGTTTTGTCACGGTTTTGACTTGTCCCCGTTTGCTGTGGAACCGGCTGTGAATAACATGGTGGTAGCTGGCTGAAAGCCTTTGAAACCGTGACCTACAGCGGTGTGGTTGTTTTTTGATCAGGCATTTTTACCGGGCTTCAGGTCGGCGTTGTCAACTATTTTCTTGCGGGCGAAAGTGCAGGAAACGGGTGTGTGTAATCCTGTGGATAAGTCTGTGATTAAACTCTGGAAAGACTGCGCTGGAGGCCGTGGTTGCTGGCTTGGCGCCATCGCGGGTTTGACTGGCGGGTCGAGAAAATGACCAGGGGCTGCACGGCAGGGTCATGGGGGTCAAGCGAAAAATTTTTCATAACCCCGCGCAAAGCCTTGTGGATAGCGGCTTTCAGCTTTTCCACTTGCCCCCAGAGACTGTGGAGCGGCTTGTGGATAACGTGCGCACAGTTGGCTGCAGGCCACGGCTGCTCTGGCGATCAGTCTATTGATCATTTTTTGAACACCGCGGCCTGTGTAGGAGCTGCCG
>NZ_JBOIBY010000380.1:0-1034 GCF_050739655.1 Pseudomonas sp.
GGTTTCCCTCGGCGGCAGCGCCAGTCGCGATGCCAGCCTGGGCAAGATCCTCGGCCCGTCCTTCGCCCAGGAAGCCATGCCTGACGTGATCGAGAAGCTGATCGACGTGTACATCGAACAACGTACCGAAGACGAGCGTTTCATCGACACCTACCAGCGTATTGGCATCGACCTCTTCAAGGAACGCGTCTATGCAGCGAATAATTAAGAACAACGAGGTCGTCGACGAAACCTGGCACCTGCTGCCCAAGGATTTCAGTATCGACGAGATCACCAACTGCGACGACTACATCGTCCCGTTGCAGCTGTGGCGCGAACACAGCCGTATGCTCCTGGCCCGCGACGGTGGCCTGGGCATCTGGCTGGACGCCGATGAAGAAGCCGAGGAAATCGGTGAAGATGTGGCGCAGTTCCAGGTCATCGCCCTGAACTTCCCGGCCTTCACCGATGGCCGCAACTACTCCAATGCCCGCCTGCTGCGTGACCGTTATGGTTTCAAGGGCGAATTGCGGGCCATTGGCGACGTGCTGCGCGACCAGTTGTTCTACATGCATCGTTGTGGATTCGACGCTTTTGCCGTACGCCCCGATAAAGACCCGTATGAAGCTTTGGAAGGTCTCAAGGACTTCTCGGTGACCTACCAGGCCGCCACTGACGAACCGCTGCCGCTGTTCCGTCGCCGCTAATAAAATAAAGCCTTGATGACCACAGTCATCAAGGCTTTGTTAAACATGAAACACTCTTTCGTACATCAGGATTCGTTAGAACTCAACTTGTCTCAACCCTCTTTTCTTGATGGCATACGCCAATGCGGCAACATCATCAAATAACGCTTTATTCAAACTCCCCCAGTTCTCTCCCTCGATAAAAACCTTGACCTCGGGCTTCCACTGACTGGCGCGATGACGCCTGATATAGGTGATCAGGATTTCATCATCCGTGGATCGATGCACTACCTTGTGATCCCTGTCCGGCCGCACATCGATAAGAAACATGAGCTTCTCGGGCAACAACCTTACAAAAAGATCAAAGTC
>NZ_JBOIBY010000381.1:0-4891 GCF_050739655.1 Pseudomonas sp.
CTTCTGCCTGGCCCGGCGGGACATCATGTTCAACGCCTCGATCGAAGCCGAGAATGCCATGGCCGCATAAACGTAGCCTTTCGGTACGTGGGCGCCGAAGCCTTCGGCGATCAGCGTCATGCCAATCATGATCAGGAAGCCCAGGGCCAGCATCACCACCGTCGGGTTGTCGTTGATGAATTTGGCCAACGGATCAGCCGCAAACAACATCACCAGTACCGACACCACCACCGCGATGATCATGATCGGCAAATGCTCGGTCATGCCGACAGCGGTGATGATGCTGTCGATGGAAAACACCATGTCCAGCATCAGGATCTGGCCAATCGCGGCAGCAAAGCCCAAGGTCACGGTCGACGTTGCTGTTTTCGGATCTTCCGGCGCCGGGTCCATGCTGTGGTGGATCTCGGTGGTCGCTTTCCACAACAGGAACAGGCCACCGGCAATCAGGATCATGTCTTTCCAGGAGAACGCATGGCCGAAGATCTCGATTACCGGTGCGGTCAGCTGGACGATGAACGCGATGGTACTCAGCAAGCCCAATCGCAGAATCAACGCCATGCCGATACCAATGCGGCGCGCTTTCTGTCGATGCTGCTCGGGCAGTTTGTTGGTCAGGATCGAGATGAAGATCAGGTTATCGATGCCGAGCACGATTTCCATCACCACCAGGGTAGCCAGGGCGACCCATGCAGTGGGGCTGGCGGCAAGCTGTAAAAGGTATTCCATGGGTCAGTCCTGACTCGCTGTAAGACGGTTTAGATTTCCTGGGAGGAAGATTCGGTTTTTTCCGAGTCTTTTTCCGATGATTCTTTTTTGCTGATCAGCCCACCCGTTGCCTCGCTGAGCGCTTGTTCGGCGGCTTTGTGGGTATCGTCGATTGCCTGTTTCGCGCTTTCGGCAGCCTTGCCCATCAACTGTTGAGCACTTTTCTCGGCCTGGTCGCAACCGGCCAGTACCAGTAAAGACGTGATCAACAGCGCCGTGGCTTTGATTTTCATGATGCCTCCCTTGAAATAACGAACGGGCCGAAACGATGGCCCGTTGATAGCGACGCATTCTAGGGAGCTGAACACTTCAGTAAAATTCGTATTTTTAGCGGTTATACTTCGGCTTTTACGAACTGTTCTCTGTATGAGCCGCCGAAGGCTGCGATCTTTTGATTTTGTTTTTAAAAGCAAGATCAAAAGATCGCAGCCTTCGGCAGCTCCTACAGGTGATATGCATTGGGGAATACGTCCACATGCTCAACTATCGGCAATTGCATTACTTCTGGGTGGTGGCCAAGACCGGCAGCATCGTGCGCGCATGTGAACAGCTGAACCTGACGCCACAAACCATCAGCGGGCAGATTTCGCTGCTCGAACAAACCTATGGCATCGAATTATTTCGCCGGGTGGGCCGGCAACTGGAGCTCACCGAAGCCGGTCGCCAGACCTTGCCCTACGCCGAACAAATGTTTCAGCTGGGCGGAGAACTGGAACTGATGCTGCGGGCGCAGCCCAACGAACAGCAGATTTTATTTCGCGTTGGGGTGGCCGATGTCGTTCCCAAGTCCATCGTTTATCGCCTGATTGCGCCGACCATGGAATTGAGTGAGCCGCTGCGCATCACCTGTCGGGAGGACAAACTGGAACGGCTACTCGCCGACCTGGCGATCCAGCGCCTGGACCTGGTGATTTCCGACAGTCCCATGCCATCGCACCTGGATATCAAGGGCTACAGCCAGAAACTCGGTGAATGCGGCATCAGTTTTTTTGCCACGCCTGAGCTGGCAGCACGATACGGCCAGGATTTCCCGCGTAACCTGCACGGCGCACCCTTGCTGATTCCCGGCCCGGAAACCGTGGTTCGAAGCCGCTTGCAACGCTGGTTCGCCGAGCAACAGATCCAGCCGCAGATCGTCGGCGAGTTTGACGACAGTGCATTGATGCAGGCCTTTGGCCAATCCGGCAGCGGGATATTCATCGGCCCGAGCGTGATCGCCGATGAAGTGAAACGCCAATACGGCGTGGAAGTGATTGGCCAGACCGACTCAGTAAGCGAGTCGTTCTATGCCATTTCGGTGGAGCGCAAGGTCAAGCATCCCGGCATTGTCGCCATTGCCGAAGGTGCCCGACGCGAGTTGTTTACAGCGCTGTGATGGCTTCCCGCGGCTTGAAGGTCATCAGGGCAATCGCCAACAGGATCGAAGCGAGGATAAAACCAGCCGCGGCGAAACCAAGGCCTTGAAGGCCTACGCTGTCGATCACACGGCCGCCGATCAAGGCACCCAGACCGATACCGAGGTTGCCACCGGCAATGTTCAGCGACGCGGCAAAGGCTGGTGCTTCAGGTGCGGCCTTCATCAGGCGCACATGACAGACCAGAAACAACGCGGCCTGAGTCACACCCCAGATGCCCATCGCCGCCGCCAGCCCCACGGGGGAATGGATGTTCGGCACCAACGCCACCAGACCGGCGATCATGAAGGCACTGAACATCATTGAAGCCACCAACGGGTGACGATCCACCGCGCGACCACCCAACGAGTTGCCGATCAACCCGACCGCACCGAAGCCCATAAGACACCAGCCGACCACCGTGCCATTGAAACCGGCAAGTCGTTCAAGGATGTCCGCCAGATAGGTGTAGGCGGTGAACATGCCGCTGAATACCACCACCGACAACAACACGTGGCCTAGCATCAGCGGGCTGCGCAGAATCCTGAGTTGCGAAAGAAAGCTCACCTGATGCTGATGCAGATTGGTTTTGGGCAGGTAGACAAACAGCAGCAGCGCCTTGGCAAAGGCGATGACTGCCAGAATGGCGAAAACACTGCGCCAGCCGAACGCGTCGCTGATCAGTGTGCCCACCGGAATGCCGAACACCATCGCGCAGACAACGCCGAAACCGATCTTGGCGATGGCGCGCCCGGCGTAATCCGGCCCGACGATGTCCACCGCCGTCTCGCTGGCCAAAGCCCAGAACACCGGCAGCCCCAGTGCGGGAATCAATCGGGCGAGCGCCATCACCCAGATATTCGGTGCCAGTGCCGCCAGCGCGTTAGCCAGGCCGAACAGGATCAGCACCGAGATGAACAGCTTGCGCCGCTCGAAACGGGCGAAGTAAGCCGTGAGGAACGGCCCGAACGCTGCAACAGTGAAGGCGAACAGGGTCACCAGCAGGCCCGCTTGTGGGATGCTGACCTCCAGATCCCGGGCAATCGCCGGGAGCAAGCCAACGATGATGAACTCCGTGGTCAGCACCGTAAAACCGGCGGCGGACAGCAGAAGGATGGGCAACAGCATGCAAAACTCCAAAAAACGACAACACCAGCGATAGCCCGAAGGCCCACTGGCAGACATGAAAATGAGGATGGCGAATGTTAGCAGAGTGTTTGCCGGCGTAGTTGCACGAACCTGCATTTTCCGTTGAATGCCAGGGTGGCAGTTCATCACAGGTCTGAAGGATCCTGCCTACGCTGTGATAAAGTCCGCGCCCTGAAAATCGTACACCCTGCGTTCATCAGCCTTTTATTGCGCCGATGTCGCGATCCCCTTCGGTTTCATGCCTGCTGCCTGCGTGAAACCTTGCACCTATAAAAAATTCCGAGATGCCGTTTTATGACTGCTTCATCCCCTTCTCTATTGCAACGCTTGAAACGCTTGAGCCTGGTCACGCAGATCGTGATCGGCCTGATCGCCGGTATTGCCCTGGCCCTGTTTGCCCCTGACGCGGCGAAGTCCACGGCGTTCATCGGCAAGGTGTTTGTCTCCGCGCTCAAAGCGGTGGCACCGATTCTGGTGTTCGTACTGGTCATGGCGTCGATTGCCAATCACAAACACGGCCAGGAAACCCACATCCGACCGATTCTGTTTTTGTATCTGCTGGGTACTTTCGCCGCTGCCGTGGTCGCGGTGGTAGCCAGCATGATGTTCCCGTCCAGCCTGGTGTTGTCGACCCAGGATGTGGCGGTAACTGCACCGGGCGGTATTGGCGAAGTGCTGCAAAGCCTGCTGCTGAGCGTGGTTGACAACCCGGTCAGCGCACTGATGAACGCCAACTTCATCGGCATTCTGGCGTGGGCCATCGGCATGGGCATCGCGATTCGTCATGCTGGCGACACCACCCGTGAAGTGCTGGGCGACCTGTCCAATGGCGTGACCGTGATCGTGCGCCTGGTGATCAGTTTCGCGCCACTGGGCATCTTCGGCCTGGTGGCCTCGACCCTGGCCACCTCCGGTTTCGGCGCGCTGATCGGTTACGCACAGCTGCTCGCCGTGCTGCTCGGCTGCATGCTGTTCGTGGCGCTGGTGATGAACCCGCTCATCGTTTTCTGGAAACTGCGCCGCAACCCCTATCCTCTGGTGCTGATGTGCCTGCGCGAGAGCGGCATCACTGCATTCTTCACCCGCAGCTCGGCGGCGAACATTCCGGTCAACCTGGAACTGAGCAAGCGCCTGGGCCTGCACGAAGATACGTACTCGGTGTCGATCCCGCTGGGCGCGACCATCAACATGGCGGGTGCCGCGATCACCATCACCGTGCTGACCCTGGCGGCCGTGCACACGCTGGGCATCACCGTGGACATTCCGACCGCGATCCTGCTTAGCGTTGTTGCGGCGATTTGTGCCTGCGGCGCTTCAGGTGTGGCCGGTGGCTCGCTACTGCTGATTCCGCTGGCGTGCAGCCTGTTCGGCATTCCAAGCGAAATCGCCATGCAGGTGGTGGCGGTGGGTTTCATTATTGGGGTACTGCAGGATTCGGCGGAGACGGCGTTGAACTCGTCCACCGACGTGCTGTTTACCGCGGCGGCTTGCCTGGGTGAAGAGCGGAAAATCGGGCAGACTGTGTAAAAAAGATCAAAAGATCGCAGCCTTCGGCAGCTCCTACAGGTGTACGCATGACC
>NZ_JBOIBY010000382.1:0-6762 GCF_050739655.1 Pseudomonas sp.
TTGGAGTTTGATGACCATGAGTGTGGAAACTCAAAAGGAAACCCTGGGCTTCCAGACCGAGGTGAAGCAACTGCTGCACCTCATGATCCATTCGCTGTATTCCAACAAGGAAATTTTCCTTCGCGAACTGATCTCGAACGCCTCTGACGCTGTAGACAAATTACGTTTCGAAGCGCTGTCCAAGCCAGAACTGCTGGAAGGTGGCGCTGAACTGAAAATCCGTGTGAGCTTCGACAAGGACGCCAAGACCGTCACTCTCGAAGACAACGGCATCGGCATGAGCCGTGAAGATGTGATTACCCATCTGGGTACTATCGCCAAATCCGGTACCGCCGACTTCATGAAGAACCTGTCGGGCGATCAGAAGAAAGATTCGCACCTGATCGGCCAGTTCGGTGTCGGTTTCTACTCCGCGTTCATCGTCGCCGATAAAGTCGACGTGTTCAGCCGTCGTGCCGGTGCGGCAATCAGTGAAGGTGTGCACTGGTCGTCCAAGGGCGAAGGCGATTTCGAAGTGGCGACCGTCGAGAAGGCCGATCGTGGCACTCGCATCGTTTTGCACCTGAAGTCCGGGGAAGACGAATTCGCCGATGGCTGGCGTCTGCGCAACATCATCAAGAAGTACTCCGACCACATCGCCTTGCCGATCGAGTTGCCGAAAGAAGTGGCAGCGACCGAAGGCGAAGAGCAGCCGGCCGTTGAGTGGGAAACCGTCAACCGCGCCAGCGCCCTGTGGACCCGTCCTCGCACCGAAGTGAAGGATGAGGAATACCAGGAGTTCTACAAACACATCGCCCACGACTTCGAAAACCCGCTGAGCTGGAGCCACAACAAGGTCGAAGGCAAGCTGGAATACAGCTCACTGCTGTACGTGCCGGCCCGTGCTCCGTTCGATCTGTATCAGCGTGAAGCGCCGAAAGGCCTGAAGCTGTACGTGCAGCGCGTGTTCGTCATGGATCAGGCCGAGTCGTTCCTGCCGCTGTACCTGCGCTTCATCAAAGGCGTGGTCGACTCCAACGACCTGTCGCTGAACGTGTCGCGGGAAATCCTGCAGAAAGACCCGATCATCGATTCCATGAAGTCGGCACTGACCAAGCGCGTGCTGGACATGCTGGAAAAACTGGCGAAGAACGAGCCTGAGCAATACAAAGGCTTCTGGAAGAACTTCGGTCAGGTCATGAAGGAAGGCCCAGCGGAAGACTTTGCCAACAAAGAGAAAATTGCCGGTCTGTTGCGTTTCGCATCGACCAGCGGTGACGACGGTGAGCAGGTTGTAGGTCTGGCCGAGTACTTGGCACGCGCCAAGGAAGGTCAGGACAAGATTTACTACCTGACTGGCGAAACCTACGCACAAGTCAAAAACAGCCCGCACCTGGAAGTCTTCCGCAAGAAAGGCATCGAAGTGCTGCTGCTGACCGATCGCATTGACGAGTGGCTGATGAGCTACCTTAGCGACTTCGACGGCAAGAGCTTTGTCGACGTGGCGCGCGGTGACCTGGACCTGGGTAACCTGGACTCGGAAGAAGACAAGAAGGCCGCGGAAGAAGTCGCCAAGGCCAAAGAAGGTCTGGTTGAGCGTCTGAAGACCGCGCTGGGCGAATCCGTTGCTGAAGTACGGGTTTCTCACCGCCTGACCGATTCCCCGGCCATTCTGGCCATCGGTGAGCAGGACCTGGGCCTGCAGATGCGTCAGATCCTGGAAGCCAGCGGTCAGAAGGTTCCGGATTCGAAGCCAATCTTTGAATTCAACCCGGCTCACCCGCTGATCGAGAAGCTCGATAACGAGCAGAGTGACGAGCGCTTCGGCGATCTGTCGCACATCCTCTTCGATCAGGCGGCTCTGGCGGCCGGCGATAGTTTGAAAGATCCGGCGGCGTATGTGCGCCGTCTGAACAAGCTATTGGTTGAGCTATCAGCTTAACTGCGTTGCAAGAAAACCCGCTTCGGCGGGTTTTTTCATTCTGGTGTTCAACAATCAGGAGTCAGAAATGAGCCAAATCACTGTACGTTCCGTTGTCTATCAGATTGACGGCCAGCCTTATGAAAGCCGCGTGGCGTTCGACGCTGACCATAAGGGCGCACGCCCTGGCCTGCTGATGGCGCCAAACTGGATGGGTGTCGGCGCGGGTGCCGAGGAGATCGCCAAGTCGGTGGCCGCCAAGGGCTACGTGGTGCTGATTGCGGATCTCTATGGGCAGTCGCTTCGTCCGCAGAACAACGATGAGGCGGCTGCTGCGATGATGCCCCTGAAGGATGACCGCGCATTGCTGCGCAAGCGCATGCAGGTAGCGTTCGAACAGCTGCAAAAGCAGAGTGAAGCGGCTGTCGATACATCGAAGCTGGCGACTTTCGGTTTCTGCTTCGGTGGTTGCTGCTCCCTTGAGTTCGCTCGGACGGGGGCGCCGGTGAAGGCCGCTGTGTCGTTCCACGGCACCCTGGATACACCGGACGTCAATGATGCGAAAAACATCAAGGGCAAGGTGCTGGTGCTGCACGGCGCTTCTGATCCGTTGGTCCCGAAAGAGCAACTGCCGGTATTCGAAGATGAAATGAATGCCGCCGGTGTGGATTGGCAGTTAGTCAGCTACGGCGGTGCGTTCCACTCGTTCACAGACCCGCACGCCAAGGTGCCGGGCATGATGATGTACGACGCCAAGGTTGCCGTGCGGGCGTTTACGTCGATGCACAACTTGCTGGATGAAGTGTTCAAGGGCTGACGCCCCGAAGATCAAAAGATCGCAGCCTGCGGCAGCTCCTACATTGGAATGAGTTTCCTGTAGGCGCTGCCGCAGGCTGCGATCTTTTGCTTTACGGCAACTCGATCCGCTCAACTTCCCCTGGCACTGTCGGCCATTCCCCGGCCGCCCAGCGCTTGCGCGCTTCGTCGATCCTTGCCGGATCGCTTGAGACAAAATTCCAGTTGATCCGCCGCGGACCATCCAGCGGTGCGCCACCAAACAGCACCGCATGAGTATCGCTATCAGCGAACAACGTCATCTCTTCCCCTGGCGGCAGTACCACTAAATCGTGGGGCTCGATCGGCTCGCCATTGAGCTGTACCTCTCCACTCAACACATACAGCGCACGTTCTTCATGCTCGGTGGGAATCAGCAAGGTCGTCGCGGTTTGCAGGTTCAATTCTGCGTACAGAGTAGGAGAAAGCACAGGCACCGGTGATTCCAGACAAAAGCCTGAGCCGGCGATCATGCGGATCTTCACTCCGAGGTTCTCACTGACCGGCAACGTAGCGGCTGGATGATGACTGTAGTGGCCAGGGCCTTGTTCATGGTCCTTGGGGGAGGCTAGCCAGATCTGTAGGCCATGCATCGTGAAGCCACTTTCTTTCAACGGTTCTGGCGTGCGTTCGACGTGGGCAATGGCGCTGCCGGCGGTCATCCAGCTGACGTCCCCGGGGTTGACCACCTGATCGGAGCCGAGGCTGTCCTTGTGCTGGAGCTGACCCTCGAAGAGGTAAGTGAGCGTGGACAGTCCGATATGCGGATGCTGGCGGATATTCATGCCATCACCGGCGGCATAGCGGGTTTCCAGCATGTGGTCGAAAAACACGAATGGCCCGACATTGCGGCATTTGGCTGACGGCAGTGGGCGAAGAATCGGCTGGCCTTCGACATCTTCGGCGCGGGGGCGAATCACGAGCGGAGTGTTCATGGTGCATTCCAGGCTGAGCGGGTAATGCGCTCGAGCATAACCCGCTTGAGCAGCCCTTGCCGCTATTGGCTGAACGCGCCTTCGGAAAGATGGGTTTCGATGCTGACGTCGCTGGTGGTCATCAACTTGTGGATGGGACAGCGATCGGCCACGCGGTGCAATTCATCACGCTGGGCGTCGGTGAGCACACCTTTGAGAGTCAGTTTGACGTGCAGCGCGTATTTGCCTTTTTGTTCTTCACTGTTATCGCGTTTGACCTCGACGCCGACGCCGGTCAGCGGGATGCCTTTTTTCTTCGCATACAGTTTCAAGGTCAGGGCCTTGCAGGAGCCCAGCGCGGCATCGAAGTAATCGTGGGGCTCCGGCGCCGAGCCTTCGCCGCCGGATGTGACGGGCACATCGGCAAAGAGTTCGTGGTCATCGATCTGCACGCTGTGACGAAAACCTTCGGCGGAAACGGTATTGACGGTAACAGTCATGGGAAACCTCGCTGGCATCAGGAATATCCATTCGATCAAAAAGGATCGTGAAGGTATAGAGTCATTGCTGCGATTGTGCGTTCCACCGTTCTTTGTTGCGTGATTTCAAAAGGGCAAAAGATCGCAGCCTGCGGCAGTTCCTACCTGGGAATGCGGTTCCCTGTAGGAGCTGCCGCAGGCTGCGATCTTTTGACGATTCAAAAAAAAGCCCCGCGATTGCGGGGCTTTTTCGTGTTGGTGTGGATCAGCTGCCTTTGACAGCCTTACCGTTGACCTTGCCGTCCAGGAGCATGATGTTGTACTCCTTGCCGTCGGTTTCAACTTGTTGCAGGCGTACCAGCAGGTAATCCCAGTCCTTGGCGAACCAAAGCACGGTGGTGCGTTTGCTTTGTGTCGGGTCACGTACGCGCTCGACCTTGATGGCATCGATCTGGCCAGCCTTGGTGTCGACTTTTTCCGAACCCAGCACGCGGAAGTCATAGGTATCGACTTCGCCATCATCCACAACCTGATAGCTCATGCTCTTCTTGCCGGCGGCCACGTCATGCTGCAGCGCCAGTTGATAGGTGGATTTGTCGACCATGCCGCGGTTCAGCGGAATATTGACCGCATCGCCACGATCGGTGCCGGTCACCTTTTTGGCAGCCCAGTCGAAGTCCAGGTCTGCTTTCTTGGCTTTGCCCAGCCCGCCACGTTCGAAGTGGTAGGACTGTGGCAGCAAGGTGTCCTTGTCGACGGTCAGGGTGCTTTCTTCGGACAGACTGGCGATCATCATCGATGCCTTGAAGCTGAGCCTCCAGACGCCGTTGGCTTCCTTGGTCAGGCTGCGTTCAGCGGTGCCGCTCATGGGCAACTGCTTCCAGTCGGCGGTGTAGCTGGCGGAGAACGGTTGAAGGTCTGCGGCTTGCGCGAATGGCAAGGCAAGCAGAGCGCAAGCGAAGAGCAGGGCACGACGCATAATATCTCCTAGGTTCGAATCAAGTGGCCGCTGGCCGCGAGTAACTGTCCATCCAGTAAAGCACCTTGATCGCCGAGTGATATCCGGCCTTCGGCAAACCAGCGTACGGCCATCGGGTAGATCAGGTGTTCCTGCACATGGATTCGCTGCGCCAGGCTTTCCGGCGAGTCGTGCAACTCTACCGGTATTACTGCCTGTACGACCAGCGGTCCGCCATCGAGTTCCTCGGTGACGAAGTGCACGGAGCAGCCGTGCTCGGTGTCGCCGGCCTCCAACGCTCGCTGATGGGTGTGTAACCCTTTGTATTTGGGCAGCAGCGAGGGATGGATATTGAGCAGGCGACCCTGATAGTGGCGCACGAAGTCAGCGCTGAGAATGCGCATGAAGCCGGCCAGTACCACGAGTTTCGGATTGAAGGCGTCGATCAGTTCGATCAGCGCGGCATCGAAGGCCTCGCGGCCTTCGAAAGCCTTGTGATCAAGGGTGCGGGTGTCGATGCCCGCGTCCCTGGCGCGTTGCAGGCCGTAGGCGTCGGCGCGGTTGGAAATCACCGCAGCGATGCGGACCGGGTTGTCGCCGGTCCGCGTGCTGTCGATCAAGGCCTGCAAGTTACTGCCGGTGCCGGACAGCAGCACCACCACATCACAGGTCTTGGGCATCAGTGAGCCTTGAGGTTTTTCAGTTCAACCTGAGCCGCGCCTTCGGCAGCGGTGGAGATCTGGCCGATGACCCAAGGTTGTTCGCCGGCTTCACGCAGAACGTTCAGGGCGGTTTCGACGTGCTCTTGAGCCACGCAGATGACCATGCCCACGCCGCAGTTCAGCACGCGGTGCATTTCGTTCTCGTCGACGTTGCCTTTCTCTTGCAGCCAGTCGAACACCGCCGGGCGGTTCCAGCTCGCTACGTCAACGACCGCTTGTGCGCCTTTTGGCAGAACGCGCGGGATGTTGTCCAGCAGGCCACCACCGGTGATGTGGGCCATGGCTTTGACCGCGCCGGTTTCCTTGATCAGCTTGAGCAGCGGCTTCACGTAGATACGAGTAGGCGCCATCAGCAGGTCGGTCAGCGGCTTGCCGTCGAGCTGGGTGTTTTCGATGTCGGCACCGGACACTTCGATGATCTTGCGGATCAGCGAGTAGCCGTTGGAGTGTGGGCCAGAAGATGGCAGGGCGAGCAAGGCATCGCCGGCAGCCACTTTGGAACCGTCGATGATTTCGGCTTTTTCCACGACACCGACGCAGAAACCGGCCAGGTCGTAGTCTTCGCCTTCGTACATGCCAGGCATTTCAGCGGTTTCGCCGCCGACCAGGGAGCAGCCGGACAGCTCGCAGCCTGCACCGATGCCGGTCACGACCTGAGCGGCGGTGTCGACGTTCAGTTTGCCGGTGGCGTAGTAGTCGAGGAAGAACAGCGGCTCGGCGCCGCAGACCACCAGGTCGTTGACGCACATGGCAACCAGGTCGATGCCGATGCTGTCGTGCTTGTTCAGGTTCAGTGCCAGGCGCAGCTTGGTGCCAACGCCATCAGTGCCGGAAACCAGCACAGGCTGCTTGTAGCCGGCCGGGATTTCGCAGAGGGCGCCGAAACCGCCCAGGCCGCCCATGACTTCCGGGCGCGCAGTGCGCTTGGCGACGCTCTTGATGCGTTCGACCAATG
>NZ_JBOIBY010000383.1:0-18787 GCF_050739655.1 Pseudomonas sp.
GTGTAGGAGCTGCCGCAGGTTGCGATCTTTTGATCTTGCTCTTCAAAAATCAAAAGATCGCAGCCTGCGGCAGCGCCTACACACAATCAGGTCTTTTTCATTCCGACCCGCCGCCGCATCTCGGCAGTAATCGTCTGCCGGGTCTTCTTCAAATCCGCCCAAGGCTCATCCCCCACCTCTTGCAGGCGCTCGTGGACATTGTGAATGTTCCATTCATTGCCGCCCTTGAGCGCTTCGATTTCCTCACGAAAGATCGGTACCGACACCGGCAACCCTTCGCGGGTACGTGCGGCGTAGGCGCAAATGGTCGTTGCGCCCAGGCCGTTGCGCAGGTAATCGATGAAGATGCGCCCGACCCGGTTCTTCGGCCCCGACACCGCCGAAAAGCGCTCCGGCAACAGGTTGGCCATGTGGCTGACGATCGCGTGGCTGAAGTCCTTGACCTCATCCCATCCGAGTTTGCGGGTCAACGGCACGACCAGGTGAATACCCTTGCCGCCACTGGTCTTGAGAAAGGCCTTGAGCCCCAGCTCATCCAGCACCGACAGGGTTAGCTGAGTCGCCTCGACCATACGCTTCCAGGGCAATGCAGGGTCCGGGTCAAGGTCGAGGACAAAGCGGTCGGGCTTGTCGAGTTTGTCGCGGGTGGCGTTCCAGGTGTGCAGCTCCACGGTGCTCATCTGCACCGCGCCGATCAGTGCTTCAGCGCTGTTAATGATCATGATCGGCTGGCCGGTGATGTCCTTGTCCAACGTGGTGATCCCCGGGATCGCCAAACGCTCGGCGTTCTTCTGGAAGAACAGTTCACCAGCAATGCCGTCCGGCGCGCGGACCAGCGCCACCGGGCGGTCCTTGAGTTCGGGCAGAATCCACTCGGCAACGCTGGCGTAATACTGCGC
This sequence comes from Pseudomonas sp., assembly GCF_050739655.1. Lineage (GTDB taxonomy): Bacteria > Pseudomonadota > Gammaproteobacteria > Pseudomonadales > Pseudomonadaceae > Aquipseudomonas. The sequence goes on from NZ_JBOIBY010000383.1 coordinate 900, forward strand.
CAATTGCATTTTGGTGGTGCCGCTCGTGGCGTCAATGACCCGGTCGGGATGAGTGATCCGGACCTTGCCCTGCTCAAGGCCGACCTGCGACGGCGCAGCTTCGGCTTTCTTTTTTGCAGCGGACGGCTTGGCTGCCGGCTTTTTTGCGGTGGCGGTCTTCATGTCGATGGGTCGCTCCTCAGTGATCGCCTTGGCGGGCTTGTCGTCACGCAGGCCATGGAACACCGCGTGCCGCACCGAACCGTCCTTGGTCATTTCCGCAAAAGCCACTTGCGCCAGCAAACTGGGTTTGAGCCAATGCACTCCCTTGAACTCGGCCTCGCCGGGGGGATTGGCCAGCGCGGTTTTCTTCACCTGCAAGGGCTTGAGTTGTTCATGGATCTTGCTCAGCGTCGCCTCGGTAAACCCGGTGCCGACCTTGCCGGCAAAACGCAACTTGCCGCTGTCGCGGTCATGCAGCCCCAACAGCAAAGCGCCGAATGCGCTGCGCGAGCCTTTGGGGTCGGTGAAGCCGACAATGACGAACTCCTGTCGGTGCTTGCACTTGAGCTTGACCCAGTCGCTGCTGCGTCGGGACACGTACGGCGATCCCAGCCGTTTGCCGATCAGGCCTTCCATGCGCATCTGGCAGGCGCTGTTGAGCAAGGCTTGCGGGTCTTCACCGAATGCGTTGGAGAAGCGCAGCAAGGGATCATCATTGTTGGCCTTGAGCACGGTTGCCAACGCGGCGCGCCGTTCCTCGACAGGCACTTCGCGCAGGTCGACGCCATTGAGGTAGAGCAGATCAAACAGGTAGTAAAGGATGTTGCCGCTGCGACCGGCATCGAAGGCATTCTGCAGCGCCTGGAAATCCGGCACCCCGCGTTCGTCAGCCACCACCATTTCGCCATCGAGCCAGGCCGATTCAAGTCCCAGGCTGGCCAATGCCTTGGCCTGCCCCGGCAGCTTGTGCGTCCAGTCGTGGCCGTTGCGGGTGAAGAGCTTGACCTCGTCATGGTCAATGCGCGCCATGATCCGGTAGCCGTCGAACTTGACCTCATAGCTCCACTCACCTTCCGGGGCTTTTTCCACCAGCGTCGCCAGTTCCGGCTTTATTACATCAGGCAGTTTGGCCTTGTGGGCGCCCGCGAGTTGCGCTGACGCAGGTTTGCGCGTTGCAGCTGCGGGTTTCTTGACTGCTATGGGTTTGGCAGCCTTGGGCGCCCTGCCGACGATGGTACGCTCGCTGAGCACGCTGTCGGGTTCGGCGGCCACCACGTCGTAATCACTGGCAGGCCGAGCCGCACCGTCCTGATGCTTGATCAGGAACCACTGCTCCTGCTTGCCCGGCATGTGCGTGCGTACCAGGTTCCATAGGCCTTCAAGCTTTTCGCCTTGCAGTTCGAACTTGAGGCGACCCTTGGCGTAAGCCTTTGCCGGGTCCTCTTGGGGAATCCACACGCCCCGGTCCCAGACAATCACATCACCGGCGCCGTAGTGCCCAACGGGAATGCTGCCCTCGAAGGTGGCGTAGTCCAGCGGATGATCTTCAACGTGCACGGCCAAGCGCTTGACGCTGGGGTCGAGCGACGGCCCCTTGGGCACCGCCCAGCTCTTGAGCGCTCCATCGAGTTCCAGGCGGAAGTCGTAATGCAGCCGCGAGGCGTCGTGCTTCTGAATGCAGAACTGCAGGGCATGGTCATTGGCGTTTTTTTTGCCCGTGGATTTGACGGCGGCCGGTTCCGAGGTCGCCGAAAAATCGCGCATGCGATTGTAGTCTTCCAGGTTTTTGTTCATGGCTCACCTGCCGAGTGCTGCAGGGCAGCTAAATCAGCATGTCCCTTCACTCAGCAGAGCGAGCCTGTGGGAATAAAATTCCATTGGCGTTGAATACGCTCGGACAAACGGGCCAGGGAACGATCAGTCAGGCACCTCCCTTGGCCTGCTGTTCCAGGTGCACCTGCAAGTCCGGATCGATGCCTAACGCTGCCGCCAGTTCATCCAGATAATTGCGCTCGGCATCCTGCTGATCGTCCACCAGCATCACGCTGGCCAGGTACATTTCCGCGGCCATCGCCGCATCGGTTGCCGACTGGGCCACATCAGCTGGGTCCAGCGGTTTTGCGACTTCATCGTCAAGCCATTGTTGTAACTGCGGGTCGTCGGTGTGACGGGCGATTTCAGCGTTGATCAGCTGTTTTTCAGCGTCATCAAACCGGCCATCGGCCTTGGCTGCCGCGATCAGGGCTCGAAGGATTGCATGGCTGTGCTCTTCGATCTCCGGGCCTGCCAACATGTCCACTGTGCGCATCGCCTGTTGGGGTGCTTGTTGCGACTGCGTAGCCTGGCTTCGTTGCCAGCTTTGATAAGCCTGGAATGCCATCATCCCCAGCGAAGCCAGCGCCGCATAGTTGGTGCCGCCACCGGAACGCGACTGCGGTGCACCGCCCCAAGGGCCACCCCCAGCCAACAGGCCGCCGAGCAAACCGCCCAATCCGCCCATTCCACCGGCTCCGGTACTGCTGGCGCTACCACCGCCCAACAGCCCACCGAGCAAACCGCCCAAGTCACCCTGGCCATCTTGCGCAGGCGCCCCACCGCCCTGTTGCGACATCGAGCCCTGGCCGGCCCGCAGTAATTGTTCGAGCAAATCGCTGGTGTTCATGACGACGTCCTCATCGAAGGGATTGATCCGTCTGGCAACGATAGACCTGGGGGGTGAATGTGCCACCACCGTTGGGCTGACGTTCGTTTCTGTTATGACGATCGATCGTGTACATATCCGTTTCTTCGGTAACGGCCGCTGGCGGTTTCGCTCTTACAGCGACTCACTTTTTCAAACGCCAAAAAGTAAGCAAAAGGCTTTGCCCCGGCGTACGGCCCCTCGCTGGGGCTCGGGGTTCCTTCGCTACGGCATCCATCCGGGGGCATCGCCCTCCGGTTGGCTTCGCTGGCACCTACATGCGATGAGTCCGACTGCGTCGAACGGCGCTGCGCGCCAATCCCCGGATGAATACCTCCACTCAGCCTGCCGAAGGGGCAGGTAGATCAAAAACCAAAGCAAAAGCAAAAGCCAAAACCGGCTTTTACTGTAGGAGCGGGCTTGCCCGCGAAAAACGTCCAGGCAACGCGTTCAATCAGGCAGCCAGCGTCATCGTTCACGCCCATCGCTGGCAAGCCAGCTCCTACAGGACCTTCGTCGCGCACAAATTCTATGCTCACAACCGACCAACTGTGGGAGCTGGCTTGCCAGCGATGAGGCCGTCACATCCAACATCAATGTCGCCTGACACTCAGCCATCGCTGGCAAGCCAGCTCCCACAGGTTTTGAGTGTGCATTTGGATGGTTGGATACGACACAAATCCGTAGGAGCCGGCTTGCTGGCGATGGCGGTAGTGAGGACGCTATCGCTGGCAAGCCGGCTCCTACAGTTGATGCGCCCCCCATTGCTTCTCACCACTCAACAGGCCGAGTGTCAGCTCGCCTGCCGCTTTTGATCTTGATCCACCCGCCCCATCGGCAGGCTGAGTCGAGGTATTCATCCGGGGATTGGTGCGCAGCGCCGTTCGACGCAGTCGAACTCATCGCATGTAGGTGCCAGCGAAGCCAACCGGAGGGCGATGCCCCCGGATGGATGCCGGAGCGAAGGAACCCCGAGCTTTAGCGAGTGGGCCGTACGAAAGGGGCGAGCGTTTTTTTGGTTACTTTTTTTAGGCGTTTGTAAAAAAAGTGACTCGCCGTAAGGGCGAAACCATAAGTGGCCATTACCGCAGCAATGGATATGTACTCAATCAACAACTCGGTCGGCTATGAGGCCGCCATCGCTAGCAAGCCAGCTCCCACAATTGGATTGAGTACATCCGCAAGAGTCAGGTCGGCTTTAAGGCCGCCTTCGCGGGCAAGCCCTGCTCCTACAGAGGAATGACCGACGCCGACAGATTTATCCCAAGCCTTTTTTCATGGCTTGGCTAAGATTGATACGTGGTGAACCTTATTCCCGGATACCCGGTCGATACCTGCAACCCGACCCGGTTTGCCGCCGCCCTCTCGATGAAGGCGATGACTGGCTTGCTTCACCTTCTGGAGAATGCCCCCGTGATATCGACCCTACACATAGCCAGGCTCAAAGCATGGGGCGCCCATGGTTTCACCGCCACTGGCGTGGTCACCGCCTTTCTGGCGACCCTCGCCTTGCTCGATAACCAACCGACCAATTGCCTGCTGTGGCTGGGCGTGGCCCTGATCGTCGACGGTCTGGACGGTGCGCTGGCGCGCAAGGTCAATGTGCAGTCGGTGCTGCCTAGCTTCGATGGTTCGATCCTCGACCTGGTGATCGACTACCTGACCTATGTCTTCATTCCGGCCCTGTTCATCTATCGCTACATTCCGCTGCCGGACTACACGCTGCTGCTGACGGTGTCGCTGATACTGGTCTCGTCACTGTTCTGCTTCTGTAACGTCAACATGAAAAGCAAAGACAACTACTTCCAAGGCTTCCCCGCCGCATGGAACGTGGTTGCCCTGTGCCTGTACATCATCGCTCCCTCGCCATGGATCACCTTTTTGACCGTGATCGGGCTGGCCCTGCTGACGCTGACCCGGATGAAATTTTTGCACCCGTTCCGTGTCCGCCGCTTCATGCCGATCAACATTGCCGTGACGGCGATCTGGTTGCTGTGCAGTTTGTCGCTGGTGATTAATCATCCGGTGATCAACCCGCTGGTGATGGGCCTGTGGCTGCTGATGTCGGCGTACTTTCTGGGGATCTGCTTCTGGCGCACGGCGCTGGAGTGGTTCGACAGATCGCGGTTCAAATAGCGCTATGCCTATCCACATCGTGCGCCTGGGCTCGCCGCGACAACCCGATGAAGGCCTGCGCCTGGGCACCGTGCGCCGCCCGCCCCGTGGCGTGCCTAAAGCCGAGTTTGCCAAGCGGGACTTCTATGACGTGTGGCAGCCGCTGTTGTCACCCAGCCCCGAACTGGTGCACGAAGCCCAGAACGCTGAAGACGACAAGGCCTGGAACACGTTCAAACGCAAGTTCAAGGCCGAAATGAACCATCCCGCGCCCAGCCAGTTGCTCGACTTGCTGGCGGCCCTCTCCCATCACACCCATCTGGCTGTAGGCTGCTATTGCGAGGAAGAGGCGCACTGTCACCGGTCGGTGTTGCGTGAGTTGCTGCAAGCGCGGGGCGCGCAGGTTATTTAGACCCTCTGAACGCCACATATACCCTGTGGGAGCTAGCCTGCTAGCGATAGGGCCTTCACATTCAAAGCAGATGTCGAATGTGCCGCCGTCATCGCTAGCAGGCTAGCTCCCACAGGGGTAAAGCGTTATCCACTCAACGCCGTGTGATCACCACCTCCAGGTATTCACTGGGCACCACCAGAGACTTCTCTCCCGCCCGGTTCGAACGGTTGAGCAGTTCGGTCATGTCATTTTCCAGCGCCTTGGCACCATCCGCTGGCAACGCGGCGAACGCCTTGTGTACCGGGCCGTACCAGCTACGGAAGGTGTCGATGAAATGCGCGGCGCTGCGATAGCGGAAGTTGAAGGTCTTGCGCGTCACCTGAATCAGGAAGTTGCGTTCGTCGAAATGCGTGTGCAACCACGCTTCGGTGCCCCACTGCGACGGCGGTTGCGCGCCGGGCGGAGGTGGCATGTGCCGACCGAGGGTTTTGAACATCTGGCCGACGAAGCCCTCCGGCGTCCAGTTGGCCAGACCGATCCGGCCTCCCGGCCGACAAACCCGCGCCAGCTCCGAGGCCGCTTTGGCCTGGTCCGGGGTAAACATCACGCCGAAGGTCGAGAGGACGGCATCGAAGCTGGCGTCATCGAAGGGCAGCGCTTCGGCATCGGCGGCCTGAAAGGTCACGGTGAGGTGCTCTGCCCTGGCCCGATCCTCGCCGCGTTCAAGCAGTGCGGCGACGTAATCGGTGGAGGTGACGAGGCAACCACGACGTGCAGCGGCCAGTGTCGCGTTGCCGTTGCCGGCCGCTACATCGAGCACTTGCTCATCGCACAGCAAGTCGCAGGCTTCGGCCAGTTGTTCGCCGACAATCTGCAAGGTGGTGCCAATCACGGCGTAGTCGCCACTGGCCCAAGCGGCCATTTGACGGTTTTTCAGGGCAGTAAGATCAATGGGTGTACTCATGGAGACAATCTCTGGGTTGGAACACGGATCAGCTACGCGCCGACGCTTATTCCGCCGTGGTGGGATCGATGATGTTCATGACCTGGGAAATGCGATTGGCCGGGAAACCGCTCAGCCTGGCATGCTCCTTGATCTGTTCTTCGCTCGGCGAGATGTACACGCAGTAGAGCTTGTCACCGGTGACATAACTCTGAAGCCATTGCACTTCGGGCAACTCGCGCAGCGTCCTGCAGGACTTTTGCGAAGCGGCTTTCAAATCCCTTTCAGACAGTGTTCCAGCACCTGGAATCTCGCGCTCTATGACGAACTTCGGCATGGCAACCTCTCATTCTTGTTATTGATCACAGGATCGGCAGACCCTGTGTGCCCACTATCGCGCCAGCAGATGCTGGCGTCCTGCCCGATCGTCGCCCAGCCTTGTCCGATCGTCCGGAGATTTCATGCCTGGCCTGGACAGGCTCACAATCAGGCTCTTGTCCCAGAATGCCTGAGCGGGAAGTCACTATGGATGCCCTGTCACAGACCCTACGCGTCGTTCGCCTGGCCGGCGCTATTTTCATCAACGCCAGGTTCACCGCACCCTGGTGTTACCAGTCGCCGAGGGCCGACACCGCCGCACCTTTTCTGGAGCCGAACGCCGAGCAGGTGGTGATCTTTCACCTGATCACCGAAGGCGAGTGTTACGTCGAACTCGGCGACGATCCGCCCCTGCTGCTGACCGCTGGTGACGTCGTGCTTTTCCCCCAGGGCGATGGACATCGCATGACGTCCCAGCCGGGATTGCCCCCCGTCACCGGCGGGCGGCTGGATAAAATCCTGGCGCGCCGGCCACAGCAACTGAGATATGGCGGCGCAGGCGCAGTCACCCGGCTGGTGTGCGGTTACATGGCTTGCGATACACGCTTGGCCGGCATGTTGCTGACGGGATTGCCGCCGGTAGTGCGGGTCAATGTACGCGGTTCGAATGCCGGCATCTGGCTGGAATCGTCCGTACGTTATGCCCTGGCCGAAGCCCGCTCGCCACGGCCCGGCGGCGAAGGCGTGCTGGCGAAACTGGCCGAGGTGTTGTTCATTGAAGTCCTGCGCCTGTACATGCACGAACACGGCAAGGGCCGTACCGGCTGGCTGGCGGGTGTGGGCGACCGAATCGTCGGCGCCGCCCTCAACGCCTTGCACAAAACGCCCTGCCATCCCTGGACCCTGGATGAACTGGCACGCACCGCTGGCACCTCCCGATCGGTATTGGCCGAGCGCTTTCAACAACTGGTGGGTATTTCGCCGATGCAGTACCTGACGCAATGGCGAATGATGCTGGCCGCCAACCTGTTACGCAGCAGCAACAGCTCCCTGATACGCATCGCCGAAGAAGTCGGTTACCAGACGGATACCGCCTTCAGTCGAGCATTTCGACGCGAATACGGTGCGCCGCCGGCAGCGTGGCGGCGCAACCATGCGACGCCCATACACTAAGCCTCCCCACACGAACTGTAGGAGCTGCCGCAGGCTGCGATCTTAAAGGTCAAAAGATCGCAGCCTGCGGCAGCGCCTACAAAGGGTCGTGGTTCACGCGTTCGGCGCAGTGGCCTTGGCCTCTTCCAGCAGCTGCTGGATCATCTTCTCCTGGTCATCGTAGCGACCTTCTCCGAAGTGGGTGAAGCGTACCTGGCCCTTGGCGTCGATCAGGTAGTGCGCTGGCCAGTACTGGTTGTCGAAGTTGCGCCAGATCGCGTAGTTATTGTCGATCGCCACCGGGTAGGTGATGCCGTACTCCTTCACCTTGTCCCTGACGTTGTCGATGATGCGCTCAAACCCGTATTCAGGGGTGTGCACGCCAATCACCACCAGGCCGTCCTTCTGGTACTTCTTCGCCCAGTCCTTGACGTACGGCAGGGTGTGCTTGCAGTTGATGCAGTCGAAGGTCCAGAAGTCCACCAGCACCACTTTGCCTTTGAGCGATTCGTTGGTCAGCGCCGGCGAGTTGATCCATTCCACGGCACCGGACAGAGACGGCATGGCGTGCGTGGACTCGGCCTTGGCCTTGCTGACGAAGTAATCGACCACTTTTGGCACGGTTTCCAGCACGCCTTTCTCGACGCTGCTGACACCTTGCGACGAGGTGTTGGCCAGCAGCACATTGTCGGCACCGGTGGAAATCACCGCCGCACCGGCCAGCACCGCTACTCCGGCGCCGCGACGCAGCCAGCCCGTCACCGGAATCGAGGGTTTGAGGCGATTGACCAGGCCGCGACCGGCAAAGATCAGCACGCCCAGGGACAACGCACTGCCCGCCCCATAAGCCACCAGCAAGAGGCTGGTCCCGGCGTTCGCGCCCTGCAACATGGCGCCGGTCAGGATGACGCCCAGGATCGGCCCGGCACACGGCGCCCAGAGCAGACCGGTGGCGACGCCGATCATCAGTGAACCCAGGGGACCGGAGACTTTGCGGCCGTTCGGGTCGAGGCGATTGCCCAGCGACACAAACGGACGCGCCAGCCAGTCACCGACCCGGGCGGAAATCAAAGACAAGGCAAACAGCACCATCACGACCAGCGCGACATAGCGACCGGCGTTGCTGGCTTGTATCACCCACTCGCTGCTGACCACCGCCAGGCTGGAGATCAGGGCAAATGTCAGGGCCATACCGCCAAGGGTGAGCAGGATCGAGGAGCGCTTGCGATCGGCCCCGGCGAACAGGAACGGCACGACCGGCAGGATGCAAGGGCTGAGGACGGTCAAAATGCCGCCCAGGAAAGCGATGAGGAACATGGGATCACCTGATACAAATTAATGGGCAACACACTTCCCATTGTGGGAGCGAGCCTGCTCGCGATGGCGGAGTGTCAGTCGACATCAAACTGACTGATCCACCGCCATCGCGAGCAGGCTCGCTCCCACAGGGGTTTGGTGGTGTTTGCAGATCCGAGTCAAGCCGTCTGGCTATCCAGCCATTTGCCCTGCGGCGTATGGCTGACACCGTTTTCAGCAACAACCTGCCCCTGTAGCGTGCGGTTGTAGCCGTCCTCGGCGAGGAAGGCATCGCCGCCTTTCTTCATCTCCGGCGTCAGTTGAAAGCAGGTGCTGCTGCCGCAGGCGTTCTGCTCGACAGCGGCGTTGGCGTGGGCCGCGGCACCGGCGACGGAGAAGGCAATGGCGGTCAAGAATCGGCTGACGTTGTTCATGATTGTGTTCCTCGTATCAAATGGGATGAGCACTTGGTGATCGCAGGACTCAGTTGTCCGAGATGCAGTTGTCGGAAATCTTGCTGTAGTCCAGAACCTGGGTTTTGCTTTGGGAATCCAGGTAAGTCAGCTGCGCATCAACCACCCCGCAGGAAGGAGCAGTGCCCTCTTTGAGCGACACCACTTTCTTGATATCCAGATGCGTGCCGTAGGTGTAGGTTTTAGCGCTGACATCGGCTTCTGCACGGGCCGACAAGGTGCAGATGTTAAGGGCGGCAAACAGGCAAGCGGCGTAGATGGCTTTAGTATTCATGGCGGTTTCCTCAAGGTTTAAACAGGTCAATCGTGAGTTGGGCCGAGGCAGTTGGGCTGGTCTCGATGGAACCTATTTAAAACTCGCGAGGTATCCCGTATGTGTCGGGAAAAGGCGCGTGTAAATCGGTACGTATCAGAACCGGGGCGGGATACAGAGCGATACAAAAGCCCGGAAAACTGGCGTTTTTGCGTCCGTGTGTATCCACCGACAAGCCGGATACACTGCAATACAAACCCCTGCGGGCGAGCGGGCCAAGGCTCGATAGACTGTGCGACATCCCCCTTCATAGAGGTCAGTCCCCATGGAACACGTCGATCACATCCTCATCGTTGACGATGACCGCGAGATCCGCGAACTGGTGGGCAACTACCTGAAGAAGAACGGCTTGCGCACCACCGTCGTGGCGGATGGGCGGCAGATGCGCACCTTCCTCGAATCGACACCGGTGGACCTGATCGTGCTGGACATCATGATGCCGGGCGACGATGGCTTGATGCTCTGCCGCGAGCTGCGCTCGGGTAAACACAAGGCGACACCGGTATTGATGCTCACTGCCCGCAACGATGAAACCGACCGCATCATTGGCCTGGAAATGGGCGCCGATGACTATCTGGTCAAGCCCTTCGCCGCCCGGGAACTGTTGGCACGAATCAATGCCGTACTGCGCCGCACGCGCATGCTGCCACCGAACCTGGTGGTGACCGAAGCCAGTCGGATGTTGGCCTTTGGTCGCTGGAAGCTGGACACTTCGGCCCGTCACCTGCTCGACGAAGACGGCACCATGGTTGCCCTCAGCGGTGCCGAATACCGTTTGCTGCGGGTGTTCCTCGATCATCCGCAACGGGTGCTCAATCGCGACCAGTTGCTCAACCTGACCCAGGGCCGCGACGCCGATCTGTTCGATCGCTCCATCGACCTGTTGGTGAGCCGTCTGCGCCAGCGCCTGCTGGACGATGCCCGCGAACCGGCCTACATCAAGACCGTGCGCAGCGAGGGCTATGTGTTTTCCCTGCCAGTGGAAATCGTCGGGGCGCCAGCATGAACCTTTCGCTGCGCTGGCCTCGCACCCTGGCCTCTCGTCTGTCGTTGATTTTCCTGATCTGCCTGATCCTCGCCCAGGCATTGTCCTTCGGCGCGCAATACTACGAGCGCTACGAAAGCGCGAAAAACACCATGCTGGGCAACCTGGAAACCGACATCTCGACCTCCATTGCCATCCTCGACCGCCTGCCGGCCGAGGAGCGCGCGAGCTGGCTGCCCCAGTTGCAGCGCAACAACTACGGGTATCTGTTGAATGCGGGCGAAAGCGGCACGCCGATGGGCATGGACATGCCCAATGCGCCCATTGCCATGGCCTCGATCATGGACGCCCTCGGCAAGAACTACCCGATGACCTTCAGTGAAATTCCGGGGTCAAGAAAACACTTTCAGGTGCACCTCAAACTCACCGATGGCAGCCCGCTGACCATCGACGTGCGGCCGGCGATGATGCCGTTGTCGCCCTGGCTGCCCTTCGTGCTCATCGGTCAACTAGCGCTGATGATCGCCTGCACCTGGCTGGCCGTGCGCATCGCTGTGCGCCCCCTGACCCGTCTTGTCGAAGCCGTGGACACCCTCGACCCCAACACTCACCCGGTCCTGCTGGACGAAAAAGGCCCCACCGAAGTCGCCCATGCCGCCAAGGCCTTCAACGCCATGCAGGCGCGCATCGCGGCCTATCTCAAAGAACGCATGCAACTGCTGGCAGCGATCTCCCACGACCTGCAGACGCCGATCACCCGGATGAAACTGCGCGCCGAGTTCATGGACGATTGCGTGGAGAAAGACAAACTGTGGAATGACCTCGGCGAGATGGAACACCTGGTGCGCGAAGGTGTGGCCTATGCCCGTAGCGTCCACGGTGCCACCGAAGAAAGCCGTCGCACCGATCTGGATTCGTTCCTCGACAGCCTGGTGTTCGACTATCAGGACATGGGCAAGGAGGTTCAGTTATCCGGCAAGAGCACCACCGTCATCGACACCCGTCCCCATGCCTTGCGCCGGGTGCTGGTGAACCTGACGGACAATGCCCTCAAGTTCGCCAGTGCCGCCGAATTGCTGGTCGAAAAGAAATCCGACGGCAGCGTGTCGGTGAAAGTCATGGACCGTGGCCCGGGTATCGCCGAAGAGGAACTGGCCCAAGTGATGCAGCCGTTCTACCGCGTGGAAAACTCACGCAACCGCAGCACCGGCGGCACCGGCCTTGGCCTGGCGATCGCGCAGCAACTGGCGTTGGCGATTGGGGGTTCGTTGACGTTGAGCAATCGTGAAGGCGGCGGTTTGTGTGCCGAGCTGAAGTTGCCCGCCCGCTCGGCTTGAAGGGCCGGGTTCTGGTCGGTCAAACCGCAACCGCGGCCCACAGGCTTAACGTTAAATGACAAACCGCGCCACCAGCGCGTTCAAATTCACCGCCAGGCGTGACAGTTCGTGGGAAGCGGCGCTGGTCTGGTCGGCACCTGCGGCGGACTGGGTTGCCAGATCACGAATGTTCACCAGGTTGCGGTCGACTTCGCGGGACACTTGAGCCTGTTCTTCCGACGCGCTGGCAATGACCAGGTTGCGCTCATTGATCAAGTGGATCGACTGTGTGATCTGCTCCAGTGCGACACCGGCGGCACGCGCCATTTCCAGGGTGCTGTGGGTGCGCTGATTGCTTTGCTGCATCGACGCCACGGCTTCGCCGGTACCGTTCTGGATACCGGCGACCATCTTCTCGATTTCCTGGGTCGACTGCGCCGTGCGATGTGCCAGCGCCCGAACTTCATCCGCGACCACGGCAAAACCGCGCCCGGCTTCACCGGCACGTGCGGCTTCGATGGCAGCGTTGAGCGCCAGCAAGTTGGTCTGCTCGGCGATGGCGCGAATCACGTCCAGCACCTTGCCGATGTCGCGTCCCTGGGCGGCGAGGCCTTCGACCATCAAGGAGGTGGTGTGCACGTCGCGGGTCATGGTCTGGATAGCATCGACGGTTTGCACCACGCGGTCGCGACCTTCACGGGCGGCCTGGGTCGACTGGTTCGACGCTTCGGAGGTCGATACCGCATTGCGTGCCACTTCTTCGACGGCGGCGGTCATTTCGTTGACCGCGGTCGCCGCCTGTTCGATTTCGTTGTTCTGTTGTTGCAGGCCACGGGAGGCGTCTTGAGTCACCGCGCTGAGTTCTTCAGCGGCGGCCCCCAGTTGCGTGGCGGAACCGGCGATCTGTTCGATGGTTTTGCGCAGACTGGCCTGCATGGTCGACAAAGCGCCGAGCAGGCGCCCCGGCTCATCCTGGCCATCGACCTCGATGACTTTGCTCAAGTTGCCATCAGCAATGGTTTGCGCCGCCTGCAATGCACGGTTCAGCGGCGTGACGATGCTGCGGGTCAGCAGCCAGGCCAACACAATGGTCATCAGCGCCGCCATCACCGCGACGACCACAATGCCAAAAATGGCACTGCTGTAGTTCTCGCCCGCTTTGGCCGAGGCAGTTTTGGCATAGGCCGTATTGAGTGCCACCAGCTTGTTGAGCTGCTCACCCATCTGATCGGTGCCATCCTTGATCCGCGTATTGATCAGCGCGCGCATTTCATCGAATTTGTTCTGCTGCGACAACGCCAGCATCTGCTCCTGGGCTTGCATGTAGCCGTCCAGGGTGGCCGTGAACGTCTTGTACAGCGCCGCCTCTTCGGGCTGGGCCGGCAATGCGGCATAACTGGCTTGGGCGCTGCGCAGCTTGTCGACCAACACACCGATACGCGTCTGCGCTTCCTGCAACGCTGCCGGATCACGATTGACCAATACCCGGAACGACAAAATCCGCAGACGCAATACGTTTTCCGTCATGTTGCCGAGAAAACCGACACTGGGCAGTTGGTTGGTTTCCATGTCCAGAGAGGCCTGACGCATGATGCCCATGCGATTCACGGCAAATACCCCCAACACGACGACCAGCAGGGCAATGAAGGCAAAACCCAGGAAAGCTCGAGGCGCGATACTCAGGTTACGCAAAGACATAGGATGACTCTCGGAGGGATAGTGGCAACGAGCATCCTTGCGTAATCACAGCAGGCGGGCATTGGCGCGCGCCTGTTAGCTGTATCGGCCAGGCTTGAGGTTTATTGCGGGGATTGAGCAAATAAATACAGATCGTTCCCACGCGGAGCGTGGGAACGATCAATGGGAGGTGCAAGTGAGCTGTGTTCGATCAGGTCGCTACACCAATCACCCCTTCCCCCTGCAACTGCCGCAACAACGCCGCGCCACTCGCCATGAACTCCACAGAACCACTACTCCCCACCTCCCCCGCCAACCCCAGCAACTGCGCCTGCCCGCTCAACGCGGGGAACTCTTCAACGCGCTGCAACAACCGCCAGGCCAGCGGCGTCAATGTGGAAAACCTCACGCTCCAGTCCTCGGCTCGACGTACCAACAGCAACGTAGGATGTTCCGGCGCAACCTCTGGCTGGTAATCCGGCCCGACCAAATGCACCGGCCAGGCGTAAGCCAGCGGCCAGGCCAGTGGAGAAACCTGCAACGGGCGCTCCAGCAACGAATCGGCATCCCCGGGCGTCAACGGCTCGGCTTCGGATTGTTGCAGGGCCATTTCCACCCATTCGTAGTGCGCCAGTTCAACCATGAACGGCGGCCATGGGCCGTCTTCCAAGGCAGCGGGTTCAGAGGCGAGAAACTCGACAAACTCCTCGGCGATCTCACCGAATTTCGGCGTATGGGCGCGGTAGTCGCGCAGGAAAATCCGCACCAGTGTGCGCCAGCGCTGGTCGCCGAGCATCTGCACCAACACCGGAAAGGTGCCGCTGATCAAGGTCGACAGGTTGGCGAACACCAGGTCGCGATACACCTGGGCGCGCTTGGGGTCCATCTCCGGTGGCGGCGCGCAATGCTCGGGATCGCGCAGGTACAGGCCCATGTTGCGTTGCTGTTCATGCAGCGAACGAATGGCCACGGCCCACCTCCTGAGTCTGCAAGCGGCGAATGGTCTGCAATTCGACGACCAGTTCGCAAAAGGCAGGAAAGTTGAAATCCCGTTCCAGCAAGGTCGGTTGTGCGCCGAACCGGGCATAAGCCTCGCTGAGCAACGACCACACCGCAGGTTTCACCGAGGCGCCATGGGTGTCGATTTTCAAGGTGTCCGACTCATCGAAGTGCCCGGCGATGTGCATGGCCACGACCCGGTTTGCATCAATGCCAGCCAGAAAGGAACGCGGATAGAAGCCGTGGTTGATCGAGTTGACGTAAACGTTGTTGACGTCCAGCAACAAGTCGCAATCGGCTTCGCGCAGCACGGCGTTGGTGAACGTCACCTCGTCCATGTCCTGCTGCGGCGCGGCGTAGTAGGAGACGTTTTCTACCGCCAGGCGACGGCCGAGAATGTCCTGGGCCTGACGGATACGCGCGGCGACGTGATGCACCGCCTCTTCGGTAAAGGGCAACGGCAACAGGTCGTACAGGTGACCGTCATCGCTGCAGTAGCTCAGGTGCTCGCTGTACAGCGGCACGTTGTGTTGATCGAGAAAGACCCGCACCTCTTCCAGAAAGCCGACATCCAGCGGCGACGGTCCGCCCAATGACAGGGACAACCCGTGACAGGACAACGGATAACGCTCGGCCAGCTCCCGCAGCGCCGCGCCATGGGCGCCACCGATGCCGATCCAGTTTTCCGGAGCGACTTCCAAAAAGTCGAAATGACCGGCCGGGGCAGCCAGAAGATCCTTCATTAAACCGCGACGCAAGCCGAGCCCGGCGCTGGCCTTGGAGGTGATGGGGGTTTGCATGATATCGATCTCAAGGTTGTCAGAACGTAGGCACAGTTAACCGAAGCGATGTATCGGGTCTTTGTTGCGTGCTGACAGAAAACGGCAGGACTTGTATCACCGGCAGGTCTGTACACACTCTGGTACAGACCTGCCGACCGTTCTTACGCCAGGTCGTACTTCTCGCGCACCAGTTGGCCGATGCCCATGCGGTCGAGCACATTCATCGGGCACAGGAACGTCACGCGCACGGTGCCGGGCAAGCGACTGATGTCGATGGAACCGGTGATGGTGGCGCGATTGAGCACTTCGTCATACGGCAGGCCGGTGACGGATGCCGCACGCTGCAAGCCGTTCTCCACCGCCAGGTTAAGGTTTTCACCACTGCCGATGAAGGTGATCGGGCCGCTCTGCTCAATCTCGTGCTGGCCCCAGCGTGCGCCCAGTTCACGAACTTTGGCCTGCTGTTCGGCGCTCATCGGGCGTGCCATTGGCGGTAAGTCATCGAGGTTTTGCAGGAGGATCGGTCCTTCGAGTGTCAGGTTCTTCACCACCTGCACCTGCACCTCGGTTTCCCCGGAGCAGTCAGTGGCGTGCCCGGCGATCTCGCCGTTGCCCTGCTGAGCGTGCATATCGCCCATGTACACCCCCGCGCCCGGCACTTTCACGGGGCAAATCAATACGCAGCCTTCGCGGATCGAATTGGTGTCCATGTGGCCGTCGGTCTTGGCCGCGTGCAGCTCTTCGCGGGTCATGCCAAAACGGTGCGGGGCGTTGATCAGGTACTGGCCGAAATCGGCGCAGTTGTGCGAATCGGGCATATCCCGGGACGGCAGGGTGCCGATGTTGCCGAGGAACGGGCGCATGTGCGCGGCGACACCGGGCATGTCGGCTCGGGCCGATGATGCCATGGGTGTAGTTGTCCACTCGCAGGCGATCGACTGGTGTGGCGTTGAAATTGGGTTCAGGCGTAGTCATTGTGGCCCCCTTTGGAATCAGGAGCGAACGGCCGCCGGCTGGGGCAGCCTGGGAAGGCTCAAACAGCCTGCACAGTTCAACGCAGGACTGTATCGGGGGGCCGATTAGATACATTGCGATACACGGACACCTCTGAACCCTGTGGGAGCGGGCTTGCCCGCGATGAGGGTGTGTCAGTCACCACCTTCATCAGTGGGTACATTGCAATCGCGAGCAAGCCCACTCCCACAGGGTTCAGTATCAACAAAGAGGCATTCATCGCTTCAGACAAGCTGCGTACAACCCGGGAACTAAACTTAATGTACCCAGGACACGCTTCCCGTCCTGTTCATTCCACGACCACCGCCCACGACGAACACCGCCGCTGGACCGTGATCCTGCATAAGGAGCGCACGTGATGGACGAGGCCAAACTCAATGACTTCATGGGCAAATTGGTCAATGACATGGGCGGTGCGGCGATGCTCGCCAATGTCATCCTCGGCGAAGAGCTTGGCCTGTATAAGGCCATGGCCGACAGCCAGCCGATCAGCCCCGAAACACTCGCCGGCAAGACCGGCTGCAACGCCCGCCTGGTGCGCGAATGGCTCAGCGCCCACGCCGCCTCAGGTTACATGGAACACAGCAGCGGCCAGTTCCGCCTGCCTGAAGAACAAGCCCTGGCCCTGGCCATCGAGGATTCCCCGGTCTACATCGCAGGGGGCATTGGTGTGGTCGCGTCGTTTTTCCATGACAAGGACAAGTTGGTCAAGGCCATGCGCGGCGATGGCGCCCTGCCCTGGGGCGATCACCATCCATGCATGTTCAGCGGCACCGAGCGCTTCTTCAGGCCCGGCTACAAGGCGCACCTGATCGCCGAATGGCTGCCTTCCCTTGAAGGCGTGGTTGGCAAACTGGAGGAAGGCGCCAAAGTGGCGGACATCGGCTGCGGCCATGGCGCGTCCACGGTGATCATGGCCCAGGCCTATCCAAACTCGCGGTTCGCAGGTTTCGACTACCACGCACCCTCGGTCACTGTCGCCACCCAGCGCGCCGAAGAAGGTGGCGTGTCCGCACGGGCGCGGTTCTTCCAGGGCACGGCGAAAAGCTACCCCGGCAATGACTACGACCTGGTCTGCTACTTCGACTGCCTGCACGACATGGGCGATCCGGTGGGCGCAGCCAAACATGCCTACGAGTCGTTGAAGCCGGACGGGAGCGTGCTGCTGGTGGAACCCTTCGCCAATGATTCGCTGGACGACAACATCAACCCGGTCGGCCGGTTGTTCTACGCCGCCTCGACCTTTATCTGTACGCCCAATTCGCTGTCCCAGGAGGTCGGTTTGGGCCTCGGCGCCCAGGCTGGCGAGGCGCGGTTGCGCAAGGTGTTCACCGAGGCCGGGTTTTCGAGTTTCCGCCGGGCAACGGAAACGCCGTTCAACCTGATTCTTGAAGCACGCAAGTAGCGCTGATATTCCCTGTAGGAGCTGCCGCAGGCTGCGATCTTTTG
>NZ_JBOIBY010000384.1:0-15525 GCF_050739655.1 Pseudomonas sp.
AGCGATGTCGGCGATCAGTTGGTCTTTAGTAAGAGCCATTTAGTGTTCCTTCCCTATCAAATTCATATGGATTGCAGAGTGCAATGTCAGCCATCGAGCCCGATCTTCTGGATCTGGCACCCTCGGCGAAATAACCTCGGGATCGGGGTTATAGATACCGAAATCAGGGTTTGGTTCGACCTGACAAAAGCTGACTGCAGGCTTAACGCAGTGACTTCGCGCAAGACCGGGCAAAACTAGCACAGCGACGGGGAAATATCCGCCTCTAGCTACCCATTTGGTCAGCTTTATTGCTCTAAACCGGGAAAAAAACGCATAAGCGCCGTCGGTCGCCTGCGAATCGACCTTGGTACCGCGCCAAAACCAGCGGTTGCGGTACACTGAGCGCTTTTTCGGGGAGCCCGCCCTCCTCTCTTCAATCAGCCGAGAAGCCCATGCCGATCCGTCATTGCATCGTCCACCTGATCGACAAAAAACCCGACGGCAC
Organism: Pseudomonas sp.; assembly: GCF_050739655.1. Taxonomy (GTDB): domain Bacteria; phylum Pseudomonadota; class Gammaproteobacteria; order Pseudomonadales; family Pseudomonadaceae; genus Aquipseudomonas. The sequence goes on from NZ_JBOIBY010000384.1 coordinate 488, forward strand.
ACCTGCAGTTCTCCACGCGCGCGACTCAGAGCTGACCGAGTCCGCAGCCATCGAGAACATGCTTGCCGACCTCAATGAAAGCTACAACGCCAAGCAAGGCAAAGCCTGGGGTCTGTTTCATCCGGAATCCGGTGCCTTCCCTTTCAGCGGCTGGCTGAAGGAATACCTCGATGGCGGTCAGGATTTCACGGCCTTCAGCCGCGTGGCGGTGGAACACCTGCAAAAGCTGATGGAAGAATCCAACCTCTCGGTCGGTGGTCACGTGCTGTTCGCGCACTATCAGCAAGGCATGACCGATTACCTGGCCATTGCGTTGCTGCACCACAGCGAAGGTGTTGCCGTGACCGATGAACTGGACGTGACTCCGTCCCGTCACCTGGACCTGGGTCAATTGCACCTGGCGGCGCGGATTAACGTTTCCGAGTGGCAGAACAACAAGCAATCCAAGCAATACATTTCGTTTATTAAAGGCAAGAACGGTAAAAAGGTTTCGGAGTATTTCCGCGACTTCATCGGCTGCCAGGAAGGCGTCGATGGCCCTGGCGAAACCCGCACCTTGCTCAAGGCATTCAGCGACTTCGTCGAAAGCGAAGATCTGCCGGAAGACGACGCTCGCGAGAAAACCAAAACCCTGGTCGACTACGCCAGCAGCCAAGCCAAACTTGGTGAACCGATGGGGCTGGAAGAATTGTCAGGCCTGATCGACGAAGAACGCCCGAAGGCCTTCTACGATCACATCCGCAACAAGGACTACGGCCTCTCGCCGGAAATCCCGGCTGACAAACGCACCTTGAACCAGTTCCGCCGTTTCACCGGTCGCGCCGAAGGCCTGTCGATCAGCTTCGAAGCGCACCTGTTGGGTTCGAAAATCGAGTACGACGAAGAAGCCGGCACGTTGATTATCAAGGGCTTGCCGACCTCACTGACAGACCAGTTGAAGCGACGCAACTGATGCTCGGCAACGTCCTGAAGAAATTCCTGCTGATCCTGCTGGTGGTTGTGGCCTATCAGAACTGGGGCAAAATCGAGCGGGTTTTCAATCCATCACAAGCGGTGTCTGCTCAGACACAAGCCAGGGCCAACGTCGTGCTCTACACCACCGAATGGTGTGGCTATTGCAAACTGACCCGGCGTTTTCTCGATCAGAAAGGCATTCCGTACAAGGAATTCGATATCGAGAAGGATGCTGTGGCGCGCAAGGACTATGAAGCCTTGGGTGGTGGCGGCATTCCGTTTATCGATGTGAACGGGACACTGATTCGCGGGTATGACCCGGATGCGATTCTGGCTGCTTTGAAATAACGAAAAACCTGTAGGAGCTGCCGCAGGCTGCGATCTTTTGATTTTGCCTTTATAAGATCAAAAGATCGCAGCCTCGTTGCACTCGACAGCTCCTACAGGTTTGCGGTTTTACCGTGCTTCGAGGCGGAAGCCAAAGCGCGGAACGTGCACATGCACCACGCCGCCACGCTCGTCCTCACGACGCACGATCAACTCTTCGCTCCCGGCAAACAACAACTCTCCCTCCACCGGATCAACGCCATAGTCCGCAGCCGCCACCAGCACCTGCTGGCCAGCCTTGAAACCATTGGGGTCAACGAACTGCTCGTCCGGCAAGGCCGCTGGCGTGGACGTACGCGCCACCTCCAATGCCTCTTCGGACGTCATCTCGCTGGATGCGCCATGGCCAAAACCCATCACCCTTGAATGCCACGCACTGACTGCAGGATAGGCATCGACCAGCGGTGCCGTGACTGGCGTGGCCTTGAGAAACCACAGTGAATGGGCCAAGGCGAAGTCAGCAATCGATGGTTCGCCGAACAGGTAGTCAGCCTCTTCACGCTGCAACTGCTGCTCCAGTCGCGACATGATCGTTGGCCACTGGTGCCTAGCCTGCTCGGCAGATAACTTGGTGCTGCTACCACCACTGAACAATTTGGCACGGTCGGCAATGAACGCCTTGATCGCTTCCGGCGGTAAATTTCCGAAACGCACCGCTATCGACTCGGGCTGGAACACCAGGCTGACGGCGTGCTGGAACACCACCGAATCGGCCCAGGCCGCGAAGCTCGCCGCGATCATTTCCTGACCTTCCGGGAGGAGCGCAGGTAGCGCTTTCTCCTGCTCCAAGCGGCGGGCGATCAATGCCGTGTCGCAATAAATGTCCGCACCAATCTGCAACACCGGGGTCTTGCGATAGCCACCGGTCAGGGCAGTGAGATCGGGTTTGGGCATCACCGGCGAGATTTTCACCGAACGCCAGGACAACCCCTTGAAGCCCAACAGCAGCCGGGCCTTTTCGGCGAAGGGGGACGTCGGGTAATGATGAAGAATCAACTCGGACATGCTCGGCTCCGCCGCAAATACAGGAATCTGCAGCTTAGCGCGCAATGGGTTGGCAGCCTACAGATCTGCCTGATGGGTACTGATCAGTCAGATTGATAAGCCTGCGGCAGCGCTAGCCACCAGGCATTCCTTGGCGCTTTTCTTGAGCTTTTTGATCAGGCGTTCCTGACGCAAGGCGTCACTCTTGTCACGGCAGCGTTCGGTGTAGACCAACGCCATCGCAGGGCTGGAGAGAAAAAACCGCGCCCCCTTGCCGCTTTGATGCTTGGCGAAGCGACGCACGGGATCATCACTGACCCCGCAGTAGAGCGCACCATTGGCCGCGCGAACGAGATAGACAAACCAGGGTTTACTCGACGGTGCATCGAGGTCGGCAGGGATTTCGCTAAGGGTGCTCACGTGGCGATCAGGGCTTGAAGGAAAACAAGCCGCGATCTTATCAGCGACTGGCCTGGAATGCCTTCAACCCCTTCAGGGCCTGGGCACGCACGGCGTTGTGTACCACTGGCGTCCAGCCCAGTAGCAAGCCCTTGAAACCCAGGGCCTGACGCGACCAGGTCCACAGATTGAAATTGTCATGGTGCTCGCAAATCTTGCCGTCGCGGAACACGAAACGCGCCTGGATATCGTTGACCACGATGTTGCCGGTCTGGCTGAACAGATAGGTCGCGACCCAATGCGCACCGCCGCTGCGTTCGTCGGCGCGGACATTGTCGAAGGTCAGGGAAAAATCCTTGGCGCGCGTGGTGAGCATGCGCCACATGTCGCCGGCATCACGACCGTGCAGCTCGCCGAAGGCCGGGTCACTGAACAGCACATCATCGGTATAACAAGCGCTCATGGCCTCGGCATCCAGTCGCTGAAATGCTTGGTAAAACCGGGTGATCAAGGCGCTGTGGGCATCACTCATGGGCAAACTTCCTGTTGTGCAAAATGGCATCGAACGATTGCCTGCACGATAGTCTGCAAATGGGCGAAAAACTATCGGCATTCGCCGTCCGAATATCGCCAGTGCGTGCGACCAGCTTTTCTTCAGATCTTTTCGCTGATTACCTGTACGTACAGTGAACGACCAGCCCCAAGGCCGGCGATGATCGCCCCGAGGCCGATGACGCCAAAGATCCAACCCACGGCAGACCAGCCACCGGTCCAGTCATGCACAATGCCGACCGCGAATGGCCCCATCGACGCCAACGTATAGCCGAACCCCTGAGCCATGCTCGACAGGTTCGCTGCCACGTGGGAATCCCGCGAGCGCAGCACGATCAGGGTCAACGCCAGACTGAACGTGGCGCCCTGCCCCAGCCCAAGCAAAATCGCCCAGCCCCACAGGCCTTCGATCGGTGCATACAGGCAACCGAACAACCCACCCAGTGTCATCACCATCACGATCACGATGGCCAGGCGCTGGTCCTTGCCGCGAGTGGCCAGCCAGGGTGCCGCCAGCGAACTGATCAACTGAACGATCACCGAACCCGACAGCACCAGCCCGGCCTGGGTTGGGGTCAGCCCGCGACCGATCAGGATCGATGGCAACCAGCCGAAAACGATATAGGCCAGGGACGATTGCAGGCCCATGTACAAGGTCACCTGCCAGGCCAACGGGTCACGCAGCAAACCGCGAACGCGGTAAGCGACATTGTGGGCGCCGTGTTTCTGGCCCACTTGCGGCAGCCAGAACAGCGCGGCGGCCAGCGCCGGAATCACCCAGAAACCCAGGCCCAGCGCCCAACTTTTGTCGAAATGCTCACTCAGCGGCACGGTCGCACCCGCTGCCATTGCCGCGCCCAGGCACAGGGCCATGGTGTAGACACCGGTCATGGTTCCGGCTTGCTTGGGGAAATCGCGCTTGACGATCCCCGGCAGCAACACACCGATAACACCGATGCTCGCGCCAGCCAGCACACTGCCGGCAAACAGACCGACTTCGCCAAAGGCGCTGCGCAAAATGATCCCGCCGGCCAACGTCAGCAAAATCCCCAACACCACGCGCTCGGCGCCAAAACGTCGCGCCAGCACTGGCGCCAGTGGCGCGAACAGGCCAAGGCAAAGTACTGGCAATGTCGTCAGCAAACCGGCCGCGGAGGCCGACAAGTCGAGCGTCTTCGACACTTCGCTGAGCATCGGCGCCATGCTCGACAAAGCCGGGCGCAGGTTCAGCGCCACCAGAATCAGGCCCAGCAATAACAACCATGGCCGACGCAGCACCGGCTGATTTTGCTGAACCTGCTCGTCATCAGCTTCGGCGTCGATCAGCAGCTCTTCCAGCTCCGCCGTGCGCTTGGATTCAGCGATGTTGCTGTGCGTGCTGGACATGGTTTTCTCGGGTTCAAGGTTCATTGATCAACTGCCTCGACAGGGCTTTGGCCCGCTCCGGATCGCGTTGCTCGACGGCATCGAGCAACTGGACGTGCAGGTCGAACACTTCCTGGCGGCGCGGCGTGATGTTCAGGCAGTGGCGCAGCTGTGCGCCGACGACGCTGGAGAAATAGCGATACAGCTCGCTGAGCGTGGGGTTGTGTGCGGCGTCCACCAAGAGACGGTGGAACACTAGATCACAGGCGATGTAGGTATCCAGATCGCCGTGATAGTGACTGCCGCTGACGCCCAGCGCCTCGCGCAAGGCCACAAGATCTTCATCGGTGCGACGCATGGCCGCCAGGCCGATGGCTTCGACTTCGAGGATATGCCGGGTCTCCCGGGCCTGCTCCTGGGAGCAACGGGACAAGACTTTCAAGGTGTCCATGGGATCGACCACGGCGCGAAGGTAACTGCCGTCACCCTGACGGATTTCGATCAACCCGGAAAACGCCAGCACCCGCATGGCTTCACGCACGGTGTTACGGCTAATGCCCAGTTCGGCTGACAATTCAGGTTCGGTGGGCAAACGCTGACCGACCGACCACACGCCTTCATTGATGCGCAGACGCAACTGATCCAGGGCCTGATCGACCAAGGATCGTTTTACCAATGGGGAAATTTCAGACATTGAGCTCATCCTTTCATCCAATCATAGGATGAATTTCCTGACATGGTAGTCAGCCTGGATGACAAACACAACCAACCTGTAGGAGCTGCCGCAGGCTGCGATCTTTTGATCCACAGACATGAAAAAGCCCCGACGGGTCGGGGCTTTGGGGATGACGCTAATGGCTTACTCGCCGATGAGGGCCTTGTAGCCGGCGGCATCGAGCAGCTTGTCCAGCTCAGCGGTGTTGCTTGGCTTGAGCTTGAAGATCCAGGCGCCGTACGGCTCACTGTTGAGCAGCTCAGGCGAACCATTGAGCTCTTCGTTGACAGCGATCACTTCACCGCTGATCGGGGCATAGATGTCGGAGGCGGCTTTAACCGATTCCACCACGCCAGACTGATCACCAGCAGCGAATGTTTTGCCCACTTCAGTCAGCTCGACAAACACCACATCACCCAGCGCTTCCTGCGCGTGATCGCTGATGCCCACGGTGACGGTGCCATCGGCTTCCAGACGTGCCCATTCGTGACTTTCGGCAAAACGCAGGTCGGCAGGGATATCGCTCATGTTCTGTGTCCTCATGAAAATTGTCAGCGGACAAAGCCCGCCGGAAAAGGTTAGATCAAGGTTTTGCCGTGGCGTACGAAGGTCGGTTTAACCACCCGAACCGGGTACCACTTGCCACGGATTTCCACTTCTGCGCGGTCGGCAGTTGCCATCGGCACGCGCGCCAGTGCAATCGACTTGCTTAGCGTAGGAGAGAAACTACCACTGGTGATCTCCCCTTCGCCAACATTGGCGATGCGGACCACTTGATGAGCGCGCAATACACCGCGCTCCTCAAGGACCAGCCCCACCAGTTTGTGCTGTACGCCTGCGGCCCGCTCGGCTTCCAGCGCCTTGCGGCCGATGAACTGGCGAGCAGCCGGTTCCCAGGCAATGCTCCAGGCCATGTTGGAGGCCAGCGGTGAAACGCTCTGGTGAATGTCTTGGCCGTAAAGGTTCATGCCGGCCTCGACCCGCAGCGTATCCCGCGCACCCAGGCCAATCGGGGAAATACCCGCACCCACCAGATCGTTGAAGAATCCTGGCGCCTGATCGGCCGGCAGAATGATTTCCAAACCGTCTTCACCGGTGTAACCGGTGCGCGCGATGAACCAGTCACCGTCGGGTTGACCTTCAAACGGTTTGAGAATCTGGATCAGATTACTGCGGGACTGGCTCACCAGCTCGGCAATCCGCTGCCGGGCGTGGGGGCCTTGAATGGCCAGCATCGCCAGTTCGGATCGTTCGTTGAGGCGCACATCAAAGCCATCAAGATGGGCGTGCATCCACGCCATGTCCTGATCGCGGGTGGAAGCGTTTACCACCAGGCGATAACCCTCATCGAGGCGGTAGACGATCATGTCGTCGACGATACCAGCCTGCTCATCGAGCATGGCGCTGTACAACGCACGGCCAGGGCTATGCAGACGTTCGACGTCGTTGGCCAGCAAGTGCTGGAGCCAGGCCTTGGCCTGGGCGCCGCTGACATCGATCACGGTCATGTGGGATACATCGAAGACACCGCAATCGCGGCGCACTTGATGGTGCTCCTCGACCTGCGATCCGTAATGCAGAGGCATGTCCCAACCGCCAAAATCGACCATCTTCGCGCCAAGCGCGAGGTGAAGGTCATACAGAGGCGTACGCTGTCCCATGGGTTTCTCCTTCCGGGCGTGGCGAAGGTGCGGGCGAGTGATAAATCGCGTGAAAACCTTGAAATTAAAGGCTTCCAGCCGATTCTTACTACCTTGTCTGTCAGATGGACCGCACCGAATGCCGCGCATTGTAGCCGCAAGGTGTAGGACTGGCACCTAGCTGTTTCGATGCGCCGAACGTCGTATCAATCCGATGACCGGTAGCAGCCCGACCAAAACCAGGGTCAAGGCCGGCAAAGAGGCTCTCGCCCACTCGCCCTCACTGGTCATTTCGAAGATCCGCACCGCCAGCGTATCCCAGCCAAACGGGCGCATCAGAAGGGTTGCGGGCATTTCCTTGAGCACATCGACGAACACCAGCAAAGCCGCGCTCAACGAACCGGGCAACAGCAATGGCAGATACACTTTGAAAAACAGTCGCGGCCCACTGACACCCAGGCTACGTGCCGCTTCGGGCAAAGATGGCCGTATACGCGCCAGACTGCTTTCCAGCGGCCCGTAGGCCACGGCGATAAAACGCACCAGATACGCCAGCAACAGAGCCGAAAGGCTGCCCAGCAGCAGTGGTTTTCCGGCCCCGCCGAGCCAGCCGGAGAGCGGGATCACCAGCTCGCGGTCCAGATAACTGAACGCCAGCATGATCGACACCGCGAGGACCGAGCCTGGCAAGGCATAGCCAAGATTGGCCAGGCTGACCCCGGCACGAATCCCTTGGGTCGGCGCCAAACGTCGGGCAAATGCCAGGATCAGGGCGACACTGACGGTGATCAACGCTGCCATCGCGCCCAGATACAACGTGTGGACGATCAGGCCGGTGTAACGCTCATCGAGATCGAAGCGCCCACGCTGCCAGAACCACACCACCAGTTGAAGCATGGGAATGACGAAGGCACAGGCGAACACCAGACCGCACCAAGTGGCGGCCAGCATCGCTTTGAACCCACTCAGGTGGTACAGCGCCTTGACCCGCGGCCGTTCATTGCTCGCTCGATTGGCACCGCGGGCACGACGCTCGCCGTAGAGCACCACCATCACCACCAGCAGCAACAGGCTGGCCAGTTGTGCGGCGGTGGAAAGGCTGAAGAACCCGTACCAGGTCTTGTAGATGGCCGTCGTGAAGGTGTCGAAGTTGAACACCGACACAGCGCCAAAGTCCGCCAGGGTTTCCATCAGCGCCAACGCCACGCCCGCACCAATGGCGGGGCGCGCCATGGGCATGGCCACGCGCCAGAACGCCTGCCATGGCGATTGCCCAAGCACCCTTGCGGCTTCCATCAGGCCTTTGCCTTGCGCCAGGAATGCCGTGCGCGCCAATAGATAAACGTAGGGGTAGAACACCAGCACCAGAACCACAATCACGCCGCCCGTGGAGCGCACGCGGGGCAAGCGCAGTCCCGCACCGAACCACTCGCGCAACAGGCTTTGCACGGGACCGGCGAAATCCAGCAGACCGACGAAGACGAACGCCAGTACATAGGCCGGAATTGCGAAGGGCAGCATCAACGCCCAGTCCAGCCAGCGCCGACCGGGGAATTCGCAGAGACTGGTGAGCCACGCCAGGCTCACACCGAGTACCGTCACGCCGATGCCAACGCCGAGCACCAGGGTCAGGGTGTTGCCCAGCAGCCGTGGCATTTGCGTGTCCCAGAGGTGGGACCAGATCTGTTGATCGATGTTTTGCCAGGACAGCAGGAGGACACTCAGGGGCAGCAGAACCAGCGCAGCGATGGCGTAGACCAGGGGATACCAGCGGCGTTGGGCGGGGTGGGCCAAGGGGAAGCGCTCGTGAAATTTTGGGGTATGGGAAAACGCGAAAAGATCGCAGCCTTCGGCAGCTCCTACAAGGGGTAGGTGCTGACGAAGGCTGCGATCTTTTGCTTTTTAAAGCCGACTCAGTTCCAGCCAGCCCGATCCATCATGCGAATGGCTTCGGCCTGGCGCTTGCCGGCAACTTCAACAGGCAAGGTATCGGCGATGAACTCGCCCCAGGCTGCGACTTCGGCGGAAGGTTTCACCGTCGGGTTGGCCGGGAATTCCTGGTTCACGTCAGCAAAGATCTTCTGTGCCTCAGGGGTGGTCATCCACTCCACCAGGGCCTTGGCGGCCTCCGGGTGCGGTGCGTGTTTGGTCAGGCCGATACCCGACAGGTTCACGTGCACGCCACGATCCGCCTGGTTCGGCCAGAACAGTTTCACCGGCAGGTCAGGCTTTTCCTTGTGCAGGCGACCGTAGTAGTAGGTGTTGACGATGCCGACGTCGCACTGGCCTGCATTGATGGCTTCCAGCACCGCTACGTCGTCGGAGAACACGTCCGTGGACAGGTTGTTGACCCAGCCTTTGAGGATCTTCTCGGTTTTCTCGGCGCCGTGCACTTCGATCATGGTGGCAGTCAGGGACTGGTTGTAGACCTTCTTCGCCGTGCGCAGGCACAGGCGACCTTCCCAGTTTTTGTCGGCCAGCGCTTCGTAGGTCGTCAACTCGCCCGGCTTCACCCGAGCAGTGGAATAGGCGATGGTCCGCGCGCGCAGGCTAAGGCCGGTCCAGGCATGGGAGGCGGCGCGATATTGCAGGGGAATGTTGGTGTCGATGGTTTTGGAAGTGAAGGGCTGGAGGATGCCCATCTGCTCGGCTTGCCAGAGGTTACCGGCATCGACGGTCAGCAGCAGGTCGGCGACGGCATTCTCGCCCTCGGCCTTGATCCGCTGCATCAGCGGCGCTTCCTTGTCGGTAATGAACTTGACCTTCACACCGGTTTTGGCGGTGTAGACATCGAAGACCGGCTTGATCAGTTCGTCGATACGCGAGGAGTAGACCACCACCTCGTCGGCTGCCTGGGCGGCGGTGCTGCCAATCAGGGTCAGGGCCAGTGCAGTCAGTAGACGCTTCGGTGCCAACATGGGAGCGGTCTCTCGATTGAAAAAAGGAGGGCAAATGATAAGGACTCACATTTGCCTTCTCAATCGAACAGTTCGCGGGTGAGTTACCAGATGTTGCACAACCTCTTGAATTCACCGCGCACTGTGTAGGAGCTGCCGTAGGCTGCGATCTTTTGATCTTGCTCTATCAAAATCAAAGGCAAAAGATCGCAGCCTGCGGCAGCTCCTACACGGGAAATGCATCGACAAACTGTCAGGCCTTGGCCAGCGCCGGCAAATCCCCGATCAACCCCAAGGCCTCGCGCACGAACAACGCCTTGGCCTCCGGCATCTGGTCGACCATTTTCAACCCGGTATTACGCAACCAGCGCACCGGCAAGGGATCTGCCTGGAACAACCGCTCGAAACCTTCCATTGCCGCCATCAACGCCAGGTTATGCGGCATGCGTCGACGCTCGTAGCGGCTGAGCACCTTCACATCCGCCAAACGTTCGCTGCGGGTGGCTGCCTGCTGCAGCACTTCGGCCAGTACGGCAGCATCGAGGAAACCAAGGTTCACACCCTGCCCGGCCAATGGGTGAATGGTGTGCGCCGCATCGCCGATCAACGCCAGACCTTCAGCCACGTAACGCTTGGCGTGGCGTTGGCGCAGCGGCACGCAAAGACGCGGGTCGGTGTTGAGCACGCTGCCCAATTGACCTTCGAAAGCCCGTTCCAGCGCCTTGCAGAATCCGTCTTCATCCAGCGCCATCAAGCGTTCAGCTTCGCTCGGCGTGGTCGACCAGACAATCGAGCACCAGTCATGCTGACCGTCGCGCTCCAGCGGCAGGAATGCCAGCGGACCGTTATCTGTAAAGCGCTGCCAAGCCGTCGTTTGATGGGGTTTCGAGCAGCGCACGCTGGTGACGATGGCGTGATGCAGGTAGTCCCACTCCCGCGTCGCCATGCCGGTCAGGCGCCTGACCGCAGAATTGGCACCATCGGCCGCGATCACCAGCGGCGCGCGCAAGGTGCGGCCATCGGCCAGTGTCAGCAGCCAGTCGTCGCCAGAGCGGCGCATCTGTTCGAGGCGAGCATTGGCCAGCATTCCCAGGTCACAGTCGTGCAAGCGGTCAAGCAAGGCGTCCTGAACCACGCGATTCTCAACAATGTGCCCCAATACATCGGCATGCACGCTGGTCGCCGAAAAGTGGATTTTCCCGGTGCCGCTGCCGTCCCATACGTGCATGTCGCTGTAGGGACTGCTGCGCCGATCGGCAATGCCATCCCAGACGCCCAGACGCTGGAGAATTCGCTGGCTGGCGATGGACAACGCGCTCACTCGCGGCTCGAACGGGGCTTGAGCGTCAAACGGTTTGACGCTCATCGGGCTGCCATCGAGCAACAGGACTTCCAGCCCGCTATCCTGCAGCGCCAGCGCCAGGGCGCTGCCGACCATTCCGGCTCCGACAATCAGCAGATCTGCGCGCATTTCCATGCTTTAAGCCTGTCTCGCTTGCGGCTTGAGCCGCAGGTAAAGGGGTTTTCCGACGCGCGCCACCCGTTGGATGGTCGCCGTCGTCGTGAAGTTGATCAGCCACTCAGACATTGGGACGGGTACCCAGCCCCATCGCCTGCCGGGCGAACCAGCGCTTGGCCGGCGGCAGCAGGTCAAGACCGAGCAGGCCAAGATTGCGTCCCAGGGAAACCAATGGCTGCGTGCTGCCGAACAGACGCGTGACCTGATCGGAGAATCCGACGGTGAGGCTCTGATCCAGACGCTGGCGCTCGCGATAGGCCTGTAAGGTCGCGAAGTCGCCCAATGGCTGTTCACTGACGAGCAACGCATCGGCCAGTGCCTGGGCATCGCGCAGGGACAAGTTGAATCCTTGGCCGGCAATCGGGTGCAGGCTGTGGGCAGCGTTGCCAAGCACCGCCAGATGCGGCCGCACCTGCTCTTCGGCCTCCACCAGCGCCAACGGGTACAGATGGCGTGCGCCAACCTGTTTCAACGTACCGAGGCGATAACCGAACACGCCCTGCAACTCGCTGAGAAAGCTGCGTTCATCAAGCGCGGCCAAGCGTTGTGCGTCCATCCCCAGGCGGGTCCAAACCAATGCACAGCGGTTGTCCGGCAAGGGCAGCAAGGCCATCGGGCCATCGTCGGTGAAGCGCTCGAAGGCCATACCGTTGTGGGCTTCGCTCGGGGTGATGTTGGCGATCAGTGCACTTTGATTGTACGGGCGCTTCTTGATGCCGATGCCCAATTGCTCGCGCAGGCCGGAACGGCCGCCATCGGCAAGCACGGCGAGATCGCACTCCAGCGTGGTTTCATCATTGAGGGTCAGGCGATACCCGTCGATGAGCGGCTCCATAAGAGTGACTTCCGCCGGGCAACGCCAACTGATCACATCCTTGTCCAGTCCTTGCCACAGGCATTGGCCGAGCCAGGCGTTTTCCACCACGTAACCCAGTGCCGGGACGCCTTCTTCCATCGCCGACAGGCGCGCCGTAGAGAAACGCCCGCGATCGGAGACGTGAATCTGCTTGATCGGCTCGGCGCGGCGGGAGACTTCCTGCCAGATACCCAGGCGCTGATAAATCTGCCGGGCACCATAGGACAGTGCCGTGGAGCGCGCGTCGTAACTCGGTTGATACACATCGCCGGGCGCAAAAGGCTCGATCAGTACGATTTTCCAGCCGCGGGCCTTGGCCCCCGCCTGCAACGCCATCGCCAGGCTGGCACCGACCAGCCCACCACCGATAATGGCCAGATTGACTCGACTCATGCCGCTTGTGTCCGTGCTTGCGCCATCAAGGCCTCGATCTCGGCAACCGTTTTCGGTACGCCTTTGGTGAGGATTTCACAGCCGGTTTTGGTGACCACTACATCGTCCTCGATACGCACGCCAATGCCGCGCCATTTCTTCGCCACATTCTGGTTGTCCGGGGAGATATAGATCCCCGGCTCCACGGTCAACGCCATGCCGACTTCCAGCACACGCCATTCGCCGCCGACCTTGTACTCGCCGACGTCATGCACATCCATGCCCAGCCAGTGACCGGCGCGGTGCATGTAAAACGCCTTGTAGGCTTCGCTGGCGATCAGTTCGTCGACATCGCCCTGCAGCAAGCCCAACGCGACCAGGCCGCCCGTAATGACCCGAACCGTGGCCTCGTGCGCCTGATTCCAGTGCTTGTTCGGGGCAATCTCGGCAAATGCAGCTTCCTGGGCCGCCAGCACCAGTTCGTAGATCGCTTTCTGCTCCGGCGAATACTTGCCATTGACTGGCCATGTGCGCGTGATGTCACTGGCATAGCAGTCGATCTCGCAACCGGCGTCGATCAGCACCAGATCGCCATCCTTGAGCAGCGCGTCATTCTGCTGGTAATGCAGGATGCAGCTGTTGCGCCCCGCCGCGACGATCGAACCGTACGCTGGCATCTTCGCCCCGCCCTTGCGGAACTCGTAATCGAGTTCGGCTTCGAGACTGAACTCATGCAACCCGGCACGGCTGGCCTGCATGGCACGCACATGCGCCTGGGCGGAAATCCGCGCGGCTTCGCGCATTACTTTCACTTCTGCCGCCGATTTATACAGGCGCATGTCATGAAGCAGATGATCCAGGGCAACGTATTCGTTCGGCGGCTGGGCGCCAAGATTGGCTTTGGAGCGGATCACGTTGATCCATTCCATCAGATGCCGGTCGAACTCAGGGTTGCTGCCCATGGCCGAATACACTCGGTCACGGCCTTCGATCAAGCCCGGCAGGATGTCGTCGATGTCGGTAATCGGAAAGGCATCGTCGGCACCGAAGTCGCGGATCGCGCCTTCCTGGCCGGCACGCAAGCCGTCCCACAACTCGCGTTCGGCGTTTCGTTCACGGCAGAACAGAATGTATTCGCCGTGCAGACGCCCCGGCATCAGCACCAAAACAGCCTGAGGCTCAGGAAAACCGCTGAGGTACTGGAAATCGCTGTCCTGACGGTAAACGTGCTCGACGTCACGGTTGCGGATGGCCACTGCGGCGGCGGGCAGGATGGCGATGCTGTTGGGTTCCATCTGCGCCATCAGGGCCTTGCGGCGACGGCTGTATTCCGATTTCGGGATATGGATCATGGGCAGATGGCGTTCCCTGGCAAACGATTAATGCAAAGACGGTTTGGCAGCCGGCGCTTGTGGTTGTTTGGTCTCGGAGAACAGCAACAGTGGAGCAATACGCACGTACTCCATGACTTCCATGTAGTCGCTTTCGCCGTCGTCGGACTCTTCCAGAGCGTCTTGCACCTGGGAAATGGCGGCCAGGTCCTGCAACACTTCGGTGGCCTCGGTGCTGAGACTGCTGCTATCACGGCAGTTCAGGCCGAAACCGCTCAGGAATCCCTGGCACCATTCGCCCAGTGCAGCGGCGCGGTCGGCCAGCGGGGCGTCATCGGTTGGCAGCAACAGGACGACGGTTACGTCATCACCGGTAAGCTCGCCTTTAACCATCTCTTGCAGGCCGATTAACGCAGCACGAACGTTGTCCTGCGGCTCGCTTTCGAGCAGTTCGGCGGCGTCGATCAGCCAGCCTTCGTTTTCGAAACCGGCACCGGCGCAGCTGCGGCCGAGCAACAGGCCGTGCAATTCGGCAGGCGAAACATTATGGCCGCTGGAAGTCAGCAGAGTGGCGAAGGCTTGGTACGGAGAATTCTGAATGGGCATGATAGCTAGGCGCCAGACGGCGCTATGTCTAGAATGAAGGCCTTGTATCCTACATCGACTACCCCTGTAGGAGCGAGCTTGCTCGTGATGAACCCGAGAACGCCACGCAGTGTCAGGGACCCAGCGTTATCGTTGACGACCATCGCGAGCAAGCTCGCTCCTACAGTCCGACACCCATCAGACAGTGAAGACAATGGAAGACACCGACCTGCAAGCGCTGATGGCCAGACTCGAACTGCTGATTACCCGAGTCGAGCAACTTAAGAGCCAGAACGGACTCTTACTAGCTCAGGAAAAGACCTGGCGCGAGGAACGCGCTCACCTCATTGAAAAAAACGAAATCGCCCGGCGTAAGGTCGAATCGATGATTTCGCGCCTCAAGGCCCTGGAGCAAGACTCATGAGTTCAAGCAATAGCGTCACCGTGCAGATCCTCGACAAAGAGTATTCGATCATCTGCCC
>NZ_JBOIBY010000385.1:0-7314 GCF_050739655.1 Pseudomonas sp.
GCCGTATGCTCTGCGGGCGTACTCTCCGGGGGAAGGTAGGCGTGCGCCGCCATCGAGAACAAACTCAATGCGCAAACCACTACAGCCATGCGCTGGCGGATAAATTTCAATAGGATGGAAGTAAACAACATATTTGCCCCTGCAAAGGTGGGCGCGGTGCCGTGCACGGAAACAAACATGTCCATGCACGGCCGCCGCGATACGACTTAGCGAACTCCCGAAGCAGAGAGGCCATCGGCGGTAAAGTAATTCAACGGACGTTTCGGCGCTGAGAACCAGCCACCGTGTGACGAATAACCAGAGCCGTAAATACCGGTTTGAAGGTCATAAGTCGTCATCATATCCGTCGAGAACCCCTTCTCCTCGAACATCGTGTAAGGGAAGACCACGTTCACCCGATACGCCTTGCCCGCCCCGTCATAACTGTCGCTGACGCCAGCATCCGGCGCATCCTCGTCGAAATAGAACATCTTCTTGGAATACAGGTGCCTCACCCCAGGCTTGCGAGTAGCCTCCACGACCCACACCCGGTGCAGTTCCCACCGTGTACAGTCGGGGTTATGGAAGTTGGGTTGCATGAGCGTCGGAACACCGCAGGTTGTGCTATTAAGCATCTTGAAGCTGTTGTAAGGGATGTAGAGTTCCTTTTTGCCCACCAACTTGTAATCGAAGCGACTAATACTGCCCATATGGAGGCGAACGTCTTCCATCGTTTGCGATCCCCCAGAAACAGGCGATGGCGTGTCGAATGTCAGGTCGGGGGACGACTTGACGCGGCGCTGGCCAGGTAGATATTGCCATACGCGGTCGCCGATACCGGACATGTCAGTAGAGTCCAAAGTGAGAATTTTCTCACCCGACTGACGCGCAGGTGCGGTGTAATCCGAACGGAACGAGAAGTAATCCGTGCCTTCCGGGACGGGGCCATCCCACTTCTGATCAAAGAACGGGGAGTAGTAGGCGGCTACACCATCACCTTGCAGAGTGACCCTTCCGGAAGCATCAACCACGTAAGATTCGAAGCGCCCCTCCATCGGGCCGGATGTCGAGTACCTGACGAGGTGATTCCACATGACCTGGGCACCGTCCTTCGGTACAGGAAATGGCACCCCGGCAAAGCAACCTTGCAGTTTCAGATTGCCGTCAGCCAACTTGCACGCCGTGGCATTTTTGATCGAGTTATCCTGCACCCACTGCGGATAGACCTTAGTGCGATGGGTCGGATAGATATCGAGACGGTACCTGTCCGGATACTTCTGCAGCATCGCCTTGATACCATCACTGAGCTGGTCGGCATGCTCGGCCATGTTCTTGGCCGTGATCGTAAATAGCGGTTTTTCGTCGGCGAAAGGGTCGGGACGTATACCTGATTTTATCGGTTCACCCTTCGCGTAGTCTCGGCCATCGTACTCGGGAATTGTTTTCGCCTCGTTGCCAGCCTTGGTCGCCCCCCAGGGAAGCAGACCAGGGCCCAGTTCTGCACCCGGTGCGGCATGAATGGCCACGCACCAAAAACCGGCCAGAAACATCGAACCTAACATCTTAGTATTTTTATACTGCATGGCTATGCTCCTATTTTTTTATTCAGAAGGAGGTTTTATAAGTAAGGCTAACGTAGCCACGATCCCACTGGGCCGCACCGCCTACATCACTTACAAACTTCTGGCCGGTGATTGGATTAACGGAAGTTTGGTAGTCAGCCATAATGCCGTTATAGGCCAAGGTGACGAGATGCGTGTTGTAGATGTCTGCGGTCACGCCTGCGCTATAACTGCCGGCGCCCTCGTTACCACCAAACACAACGGGAGAATTGCCTTTAAGCCCGACGGAGTAAAAAAGCGGCATGGACAGATCGACACCATCGATAACTCGATACCATTTGGGCTCTACCCTGATCGCGAGTCCCCAGGCATCCTTCGTCGCACAGCCCATGTCGGCTTCCACGTTGGCGCAACCATAATCCACTGAATTGAAATTGGCCGCATTTTTTCGCACTTTGTCCAGGCGGCTATAGGTCACCTCCGCCTGCACGGGCATGGAATCAAACAGTGGAGTCTTACCTACGTAGGCGATAGCATTGACGAGGCCATGCCAGGTATCGCCAATCGGTTCCTGCCCAAGGGTGGTCGCCCCGCCCCCCAGCAAGCCGGTGTTTTTGCGATGATTCACCTCAGCAGCGAATGCGATGCCGCCGATGTTTTTCGACAAGCTGGCACCGATCAACTCGACGCGCTTGTCGAGATAGTCAAGTCCCAAGCTACTGAAATCGGGTGCGAGCGCGAACTGCGGAAGCTTGTCGGAATACTTACGATAGTAAAGCCCTGCCGTCCCTTGGAGCCAATCCGGGCTCCAGCGGGCTGCCAGACCCCAGTCACCGCGATCATCGGGCCTGTGGTTAATGCCGGTGAAGGGCAAGCCACCGGGCAGGACAGTGCCACCGCCTTGCGTAACAAAGTCGCTGCTTCCAAAGTACGTACCACCATCAGGCAGAGTTGATGGCTTCCAGTCGAGAAGATACTGGCCTGAGAGGCTAAATGTTTTGGTCAGGTTAGTGGTAGCGGATACCTGAGTTAACGGCTTAAACAATTCTTTAGCTTCAGTACCCGGGTTGGCCGCAGCCTTGCGGACATCGACTGGTCCTTGAGAGTTGGAAACACCATGTACAAAGCTGAACAGCGACTCACCCCAATACAGATTGTGGCTGCCCACCTTCACGCCGCCACTCACGTCGCCAATTTCGAACTGCTTGAAAACGAAGGCATCCAGAAACTCTGCGGAAGGCCCTCTGTTCCATCGTTTCACATAACTCGTATAGTTATTCCCGGGATACGCTGATGAGTTCGGCAGGTTGGGGTTGGTAACTTCCTTACCATCCTCGTAAGCGTCGTCGTACCACGTCTGCGAACTGACTCGGAAGCCAACATTATCCTGAAAAACAAAGTCAAATTCCGAAACCACATCGAGGCGATTCGTGACGACATCGCCACGATCGAACTTGAGATCTGAATTCGCGAAGCCGGGTGTATTGGTAATCGCCGAATTTTGCCCTTGAGTGCGAACGCCCAGGTTGTACCGAACAGTATTGTCGAAGCGACTCTTGATATCGGGGTTACCGAAGTCTAATTCCACAGCACTTACATTACCAGCAACCAAGGCCAAGGCCGTTGCGGTGTATAAGGCTCCGAGTTTACGCGACGCGCAAACGGGCACGATTTCAGTGCAGCGTTTTTTCATGGAAGTAGTCCTTATTGTTTTTGTTTTTAACAGCCGTTATTTGTTCAGGTTGGCACAACAGCGGACACTGGAGTTCCTGTGGAAAGCGCCTGGCAAGACAGCACCCAACCTTCGGCGAGTTCGCGCGCATCAAGGACCAGGTTGTTAGCCATTTCCACTTTTCCGGAGGTCACTAGGCACATACAGGTACTGCATCCGCCCACCCGACATGAATACGGAGCATCGATGCCTGCAGCCAGCAGAGCGTCGAGCATCTTTTCACCCTCACGCCATTGCAGTTGGTGTTCGGTGCCGTCGAGTTCCAGGGACAGGAGAACGCTCAACGTCTCCCCTTCACCCTTGGAAATCGATTCGGTTGGCAACACCTCCTCATCTGGCAATGAGACGAACTTCTCGACATGAATACGCGCGGAATCCACGCCCAACCCATCCAACGCTTGTGTAACGTTGACCATGAAAGGCGTCGGACCACATACGAACACCTGAGCCGAGAGCCATCCTTTGCTCAATAACGCCAGGTTGCTTTTCGTTGGCAATCCCAGCAGCGATTCCTGCCAGTGCACGACTGCCATACGCTCGGGATATTCGCTCACAAGTGCTCGCAACACGTCGCGGAAGATGACCGAATTCTCATCTCTGTTGGCGTAAATAAGCAGTACCTTGCCGGCACCTTGCGCCAACACCGACTTGGCGATCGACAGCACTGGAGTAACACCACTGCCGCCTGCAAACAGGAGAAAATCGCCATCAAGGGATTTCGGCACGAACATGCCACTGGGTGGCAAACACTCGAGCACATCACCTGCGCGCAAATCTGAGCACAATGCGTTGGAGACACGGCCCCCGGCCACTCGCTTGATGGTGATCACGTGACGGTCGTCACTGTGAGGCGAGCTGGAAAGTGAATAGCAGCGTTTGACCCACTTCCCGCTCATTTCGCACCGTACCGTCAGGAATTGACCTGGCTGGTAGTCGAAATCAGCAAGCGATTCAAAAGGCACGTCCAGTACGAGGGAGACGGCATCCTCCGTCTCGCGCACGACCTGCTTGACTGTCAGCGGAACAAAATCATGACTACGCATGGCCATGCACTTCCAGTTTTGCTTGCTGGCGCGCTTTGGCCATCGTAAGCGCCGTATCCTCGATCATGTCCTCCTGCCCGCCCACCATGCCACGCCGCCCCATTTCCACGAGAATCTCGCGTGCCGAGACACCGTATTTTTTCTCAGCGCGTTTGGCGAACAACAGGAAGGAGCCGTATACGCCTGCGTAGCCCATGGTCAGTGCGTCCCGGTCGCTGCGGATAGGGAAGTCCATGATTGGGTATACGCGATCTTCAGCGACATCCTGAATGCCAAAAACCGACACACCGGTTTCGATGCCCATGCGGTCGCACACCGCGACCAGCACTTCCATCGGGGTATTACCGGCGCCGGCGCCCAAGCCTGCGCAAGCGGCGTCGATGCGGGTAGCACCGGCCTCTATGGCAGCGATTGAATTTGAAACACCCATGGACAAATTGTGGTGGCCATGAAAACCAATTTCAGTGTCTGGTTTCAGTGCAGCCCGGATCGCGGAAACGCGGGCGCTCACATCACCTGGCAGCATGTAACCGGCGGAGTCAGTGATGTACACACAGTTGGCACCATAGGACTCCATTTGCAGGGCTTGCTTGATCAGACCTTCCGGGCTGTTCATGTGGGCCATCATCAAAAACCCTACGGTATCCATGCCAAGCTTGCGTGCATAGGTGATGTGCTGTTCCGATACATCAGATTCAGTGCAGTGGGTAGCGACACGAATTGTGTTTACCCCGAGCTCGTGAGCCATTTTCAGATGCTCAACGGTTCCAATGCCGGGCAGCAATAATGCAGAAACCTTGGCGTTCTTCATGAGTGGAATCACCGCCGACAAATACTGCTCATCGGTGTGCGCGGGAAAACCATAATTGACCGATCGGCCGCCCAGACCGTCACCGTGCGTGACTTCAATGAGCGGCACGCCTGCGTCATCCAGGCCGCAAGCAATGTCTTTCATTTGCTCAAGGCTGATCTGGTGACGTTTTGGGTGCATACCGTCGCGCAGGCACATATCGTGGACGGTAATTTTCTTGCCGCGAAGATCCATGATGCGCTCCTTAAGCGGTAGTTGCTTGCCGCGATTGTTCGATCAGGGACTCGGCGAACATTTCCGCGGTGCGTGCAGCGGCCGCAGTCATGATGTCGAGGTTGCCGGCGTATTTCGGCAGGTAGTCTCCCAAGCCCTCGACTTCCAGAAAGATCGACACTCGATTTCCTTCGAATACGGGGCCGTTGACCAGGGTGTAACCAGGCACGTACTTCTGTACTTCATTGATCATGGAATTAATCGCGGCGGTGATCTTTTCTTGATCAGGCTCGCCTTCGGTCAGGCAATGCACCGTGTCGCGCATGATCAAAGGTGGCTCAGCCGGGTTAATGATGATGATGGCTTTACCTTCTTTAGCACCGCCTACTTTTTCAATGGCTCTAGATGTTGTGCGGGTAAATTCATCAATGTTTTTGCGCGTGCCGGGACCTACAGATTTGGAGGCGGCGGTAGCGATGATCTCAGCGTATTTCACCGGCTGTACGCTTGAGACGGCCGCTACTAACGGAATGGTGGCTTGGCCGCCACAGGTGACCATGTTGACGTTCATGGCGCCGGACTCAAGATTGGCCTTGAGATTGACTGGCGGCACGCAGTAAGGGCCGATAGCGGCAGGCGTCAAGTCGATCATCAGAACGCCCAGCTCATTCAACTTGCGGCTGTTTTCCGCATGTACATAGGCACTGGTGGCATCAAAAGCGATACGGATGTCGTCTGCTTCAATATGCGCTAACAGAGCATCAACGCCGCCGCTGGTGGTTTTTAAACCCATCTCACGGGCGCGCGCCAGACCTTCTGATGTCTCATCGATACCGACCATCCAGACTGGCTCCAGGACGGGGCTTCTTTTGAGCTTGTACAGAAGATCGGTGCCGATATTGCCTGGCCCAATCAGTGCGCAGCGAATTTTAGTCATGGAAGAAATTCCTCTTGGTGTTGTGCGCTGTAGCGCATCCGGATCGAGCGAACTCGCAGGTACTTCAAACGAAACACGCCAATGCTCTCCCGACGCCCTGCAACTCCATTTCAAAGCGATCGCCAGCAACCGCTGGGGCCAGTGGAACAAGGCTTCCGGACAAGATCACGTCTCCGGCATTTAGTGATACGCCGTATTGGCCTAATGTGTTCGCCAGCCAGGCGACTGCGGTGAGTGGCGACCCTTGAACAGCGGAGCCGAAGCCTTCGCTCAGGAATTCGCCGTTTTTCCACACCGTGACTTTCAATGCAGACAGATCAAGCCCTTCAGGACTCACTCGGTTTTCCCCGAGCACATAGACTCCGCAGGAAGCGTTGTCAGCAATCGTATCGACGATACCGATCTGCCAATTGGCAATGCGGCTGTCCACTATTTCGAAGCAAGGCGCGATCCAGTCGGTTGCCTGGAGCACATCGGCCTCCGTCAAGCCTGGCCCAACGAGGTCTGACCCAAGAATGAAAGCGATCTCAGCCTCTGCTCTGGGCTGGATCAGCCGACGCGCGTTAACGTCGATGGGAGAACCATTGGCAACCTCCATCTGGTCGGTCAGAAAACCGAAGTCAGGTTGATGCACACCCAGCATGTCCTGGACGGCCTTAGAGGTAACGCCGATTTTTTTACCCACGACACGCTCACCATCAGCACAACGGAGACTCAGCGAAGCGAGCGATATTGCATATGCATCGTCGATATCCAGTTGCAGCTCGCGCCCGCTGAGCGGCGCAACGGTCTGGCGGCCACGCAAGGCGTGATAGAGCTCCTCACCAATGGTTTGCCGAAGAGTTTCTCGACATGCATCAGTGGTTAGAAGAGCTGGAATGCTGACGGAATCACCCATACCATTTACCTGCGTGTCAAATGAAAAAGTCCGAGTTTTCGCGCCCCGTGCTCGCACCCAAGGTTCGAGACAACGGAGAAAATTTGGTTAAGTGAACAAAACGCCAGTGAAGGCGAGCTGCCCACCCAGACTGTCGGAA
>NZ_JBOIBY010000386.1:0-1567 GCF_050739655.1 Pseudomonas sp.
GGAAGCCCAACCCGCTGCTGGGCCGCCGCATACAACCCAGCACGCGAGGCCAGCCGCAGCACCGGCACCAGACCAGCACACGACACCAAATTCGGTTCATCGAATGTCGCTGACACCGCCGTAGCGGCTTGAGGTCATAGGGTGAGCGCACCACCGGAAATGATACCCTATTGCCCGCCCGGTCGGCAACCAGAAGGAGCCATGGTCAGTGCAGGGTACGGAAATCGTTGCCGATGAACGGGAAAGTATCTCTCGGGAGCTTGCCGCCGGCCGTTCCTTTCGGTCGATCGGGCGACTGCTGAAGCGGGACCATACCGTGATATCACGTGAGGTTAATCGGAATGGTGGCCGATCGTCGTACCGGGCTATACCCGCTCAGCGGCAAGCTGACGAGAACCGTGCGCGCCCGAAACCGCGACTATTGGAGGAGAACGCGGCGTTGCATGACGCGGTGAACTCCGGGTTGGAGCAGAAGTGGTCGCCCAAGCAGATCAGCAGGCGGTTGCGCGAGGACTTTCCCGAAGACGACACTATGCGGGTGTCGCACGAGACGATTTACGAGTCCCTGTACCTGCAGGCCCGAGGTGAGTTGCGTACCCAGCTCAAGATCGCCCTGCGGCAGGGCCGCACGCGCCGGGTCAGCAGGTCACGGGCAACCGTGACCAGGGGAAAGATCCGAGATATGATCAATATCAGCGAGCGTCCCGTCGAGGCCGAGGATCGCGCGGTTCCCGGATTTTGGGAGGGAGATCTGATCATTGGCAAAGGCGGCAAGTCGCAGATCGCCACCCTCGTCGAGCGTACCAGCCGATTTACCATGCTCGTGAGGATTCCCTACGATCGGACCGCCCAGCGCGTCTCGGTCCTCGTGGCGCAGAAAATGGAACACCTCCCCGCATTCCTCCGCAACAGCGTGACCTGGGACCAGGGCAAAGAGATGGCCGACCACGCGAATTTCACCATCAAGAGCGGAATCGACGTCTATTTCTGTGATCCGCACTCACCCTGGCAACGGGGCACCAACGAGAACACCAACGGGCTCCTGCGTCAATACTTCCCCAAAGGGACCGACCTGTCAAGTTACACACAGTCCGACCTCGACGCCGTCGCCGACGAACTCAACAACCGCCCACGACAGACACTCAACTGGAAGAAACCCACCGAAGTCCTCAACAAATTCCTTGTCGAGACTGGTTGAAGCTGGTGGGGCGTTCACTGCTTGACACCAAGCTATCCATCTTCCGGTATGCCAGAAGATGGATAGGCGTATTCACCCAACTCATAGCCCCAGTACACCCCGCTTCCGATAACTCCCCGATCAAGAGCGATGGCGACTGGTTAGACTCGCCCGGAATCAGTACGGATCGAAGGGGACATCGTGGGATCGCGACCGGCACGGCACCGCTACTGCCGCTGCGGCACGCATTTAGCTGCCGACAACCCGGGGCGCCAGTGCGCCCGCTGCCAGCAGGCATCGCGCGACAAGTTCGTCACCCCGCCCGAGGTCCCTGCCGAGTACTGGGAGACCGAGCAGTTCGCGGAAGCTTTCACCGCTCAGCACATCGGG